>NZ_JASNFN010000002.1:0-348424 GCF_030731085.1 Blastococcus carthaginiensis
GGGACTGCTGCACGGATCGGTGACAGGTTGGGTCAGGCGGCCTGAGCTGCCGGTGTGTAGATGATGGTCTCGTACTCGATGGGGGTCAGTCGACCGAGGCCGGCTTGCCGACGTCGGCGGTGGTAGGTGCGTTCGATCCAGGTGACGATCTCGATGCGCAACTGCTGGCGGCTGGCCCAGGAGCGGCGGTCGAGCACGTTCTTCTGCAGCAGCGCGAAGAAGGACTCCATGGCGGCGTTGTCCCCGGCTGCACCGACCCTGCCCATTGACCCGGACAGCTGATGCCGGTTGAGGGCCTGGACGAACTTCCGGCTGCGGAACTGCGATCCGCGGTCCGAATGCACGATGCAGCCGGCGACCTCGGCACCGTCGGCGGCCCGCCGGGCGACGGCATTCTCGATCGCGGTCACGGCCAGCCGAGACTTCATCCGTGAGTCGATGGAGTAGCCGACGATCCGGTTGGAGTGCACGTCCTTGACCGCGCACAGATAGAGCTTGCCCTCGGCCGTGCGGTGCTCGGTGATGTCGGTCAACCACAGCTGGTTGGGTCCGGCCGCGGTGAACACCCGCTGGACTTGGTCGTCGTGCACGGGAGGTCCGGGCCGGCCGCTCTTGCCCCGGCGCGGCTTGCCGAACGCGCTCCACCAGCGGTTGGCCGCGCAGATCGCCCACGCGGTGCGTGCGGCCATCGGCTGCCCGCTGGCAGCGGCCTCATCGACGAGGAACCGGTAGCCGAACTCGGGGTCGTCGCGGTGGGCGTCGAACAGCGCGTTGGCCCGGTAGGCCGCGACCAGTTCGCTGGTCGTGACCGGGGCGGCCAGCCACCGGTAGTAGGGCTGGCGGGCGATCTTCAGAACCCGGCACGTCACCGTCACGGGGATCCCGTCGACGGCGAGTTCACGGACGAGCGGGTAGATCATTTTCCCGGCAGGTTCGCCTGGGACAGGTAGGCCGCTGCCCGGCGCAGGACCTCGTTCTCCTGCTCCAGCAGCCGGATCCGCTTGCGGGCCTCACGCAGGTCGACGTTCTCGGCCGCGGTGGTCCCGGGCTTGACGCCCTCGTCGACGTCGGCAGCCTTCATCCAGTTCGTCAGACACGACTCGCTGATCCCGAAGTCAGCCGCGATCTGCTTCAGGTGCTGGCCCGGCTCACGGTTGCGAGCGACGCTCACGACGTCGTCGCGAAACTCCTTGGGGTAGGGCTTGGGCACGGCGAACATCCTTCCAGCGGCGCCTCGCGGCACCACAGATCAGATGTCACCTACTCGTGCAGCAGTCCCTTTCGCGACCGCTGGTCTACTCGCATCCGACGAGTACAACATCTTCGCCGTGGCCCGCTACATCAGGCAGGTAGCCGATCAGGGCACGACGATGACGCTGGCCGCGCTCCCCAACACCGCGACCACTTATCCGGGGATCAACCTGCCTGCCTATGCTGGTAATTCCAGCACCTGGCCGAACGACAACATCCGAGCGCTCGGGTCGGAATACACCTCGACGCCCTGGGATGACAGACTCGTCCCAGCCTGGGGCGAATTCGTCTACGAAGCCTACCTCGACATTCGCGCCACGGGGCTGGTCTGACGACCAGGTGAGATTCATGGCTTGATGTCAGTGGGGACACGGTGGTCGCGACGGGCTTTGACGTAAATGTCGCCGTGCATGTGTGGCCGATCTCGGAGAGGACGTTGAAGTGACCCCGTCAGGCGACACATCGGTCTGTGTCACCTGCTGCGTGATGTTCTCTCGCAGGCCGCCGGACTGAGGCTGTCCAGCCGCCCGTGCAGACGCGTCGGGTTGTAGAAGCCCTCGATGCGGCTGAAGACCTCCGTCTCCAGCTCGTGCCGGGTCGGCCAGGCCCGCTGGTGGACCAGCCCCTCCTTCAGCGTCGCGAAGAACGACTCGATCATCGCGTCGTCGTACGCGCTGCCTACGCGCCCCATCGAGGCCAGCACGCCGGAGGTGCGCAGCGTCCTGCCGAACTCGTCGCTGGTGTACTGGGCTGGCTGCCCCGGTCGCCGTGGTGGACGAACCGGGCCGGGGCTTGCGGGCAGAGATCGCCATGCCGACGGCGTCGAGGACCAGCTCGCGGCGTAGGTGGGTGGCCATCGCCCAGCCGACCACCCGCCGGCTGCAGGCTCCATCACCACCGCCAGGTAGAGAAACTCCTCTCAGCTGCGCAGATAGCCGATGTCGGCGCCCCAGAACCGGTCCAGCTGATCGGCGGTAAACCGCCGGCCGACCAGGTCCGGCGCCGGTGCGTGACCGGCGGCCTGCCGGGTCGTCTGCTTCGCGCGGCGACGCCGGTGCACCCCCTCGAGACCACGCACGCCTGATCAGCCGGGCGACCCGCTCGCGGGCCCAGTCGTGCCCGCGGTCGCGGATCTCGGCGGTCAGCCGGCGGACGCCATAGGTTCGCCGATGCTCGGCCCAGGCCGTGCAGCTCGTCGATGAGGTACCGCCTCGGCCAGCTCGGCCTCGCTCGGCCCGCCGCCGCGGGCGACCCAGTCGTAGAAGGCGGTCTTGGACACGCCCAGCACCCGGTGAAGACGGCGCACGCCGTAGGCGGTCTTGTCCGCGGCGATGAAGGCGAAGGTCTCCCCTGGGCTCACCGCCCCGTCTCCCTGGCGAGAAGACCGCGGCCGTCTCAGGATCTTTCTCTCGAGTTCCAGCTCGGCCACCCGGCGCCGCAGCCGGGCCAGCTCGGCCCGCTCATCGGCGCTGACCGGGCCACCCGGCGCTGCTCGTTCGGCCCGCAGCACGGCCACCCAGTTCCGCAGCGTCTCGTGGTTGAGGTCGAGCCCGCGGGCGACATCCCGCACGCCGCGCCCGCCGTCGAGCACCCGCGCCGCCGCCTGCCTGCGGAACTCCTCCGGGTACTTGCTGACTCTCCCCAACCGGGGCTCCTCCCTGCTGCTGCCAAGTCTGGAGATGTCCGGCCCGCTGGGATCACTTCATCGGGCCTTCCCCCAGCTCTGCGACCGCACCCACCGAGGGTCGACGATGTGCGTCAAGGCCCCGGGATGTAGGTCGTCGACCGACCCGGCGAGCCGTCAGGAAGGTCCCAGCACGGCCACGCCGGCCGGTGGCAGGCTGATGTGGACCGCCCGGCCGTTGCGGGTCTCGACGGACGTGGCCGTGCCGGACACCCCTGGGGTCGGGTGATACAGGTAGGTGAAACCGCTGCCGTCCCGGTGCAGGCCCGCGTCGACCGTCGCCCAGGCATTGCGTTCGGACCGGGGGTCGGTGTTGATCGCGCAGACCACCTCGCGGTCCGCCAGGATCCGGCTCCAGGCCACGACCGTGGTCATCCGCTCGCCACCGGATCGTGGCAGCCCGAAGTGGACGCCGTCGCCGGAGATCTCCCTCAGGTACTGCCGCCCACGCCGCAGCGCCACCTCCTGACGCCGCACCGCCAGCAGGGCCGCCACCTCGGGGTAGACGCCGCCGATCTCGTCGAAGCAGTGCCGCCCGGCGCTGCGGAAGGCGCCGAAGCCACCGCCGAACATGGCCTCCCGGATGTACCGGTCGTTGCCACCGCGGCCGTCGAAGCACTGCTCGCTCCCGTAGTAGATGCATGGAATGCCCAGGGTGGTGACGTTCGTGGCGATCACGGCGGCCGCCAGCGCCCGACCGTCCGCATCGGCGGCGAACCGTGCCTTGTCTGTCCCGCGGCGCACCTGGTCGTGATCGTCGTAGGAGGTGACGACGTGGTCGCGGAACCAGGCGTGGCTCCCCTCGCCGACGAGCAGCGAGTTCCGGAACAGGGAAAAGTACTCGGCCGGCTCCGCCCAGCCCTTCACCATTCGTTCGATGCGGTCCTGCACGTCGGCAAGGCCCAGCGCGGCGTCCAGGCCGGTCGCGCGGGAGAGCTCGACGGCGAACCCCCGCGGCCCGGTGATCTCGCCGACGAGGAAGAAGGAGTCCTTCCCGATCGACTGGGCGAACTCGTGGATCGCCGAGGTGACGAAGCGGGTGGCTCCGGGGTCCATGTGCTTGACCGTGTCGATGCGGAACCCGTCCAGGTCGGCGTGGGCGATCCAATACTGGTAGGCGCGGACCAGCGCCTGCAGGGCCGCCGAGGGTCGGTAGTCGTCGATGGGACCCGTCCCGTGCCAGACGTCCTTGTAGCCGTAGAAGTCCCCTTCCCGGAATTCGGGATCGTGGTCCCAGCCGGAGATCCGGCCGCGGCAGGTGAAGGTCCCGTCCCGTTGCAGCTCGGCGGGCCAGACCGCGCTGCCGCGCCGGGCCGGGTCGACGGGGTCGGGGAAGGACAGCGACGGCGCCCCTGTCTCGTCCCGCCAGCCGGCGACCCGGTAGGGCCGTCCGTCCCAGCGGGGGTCCAGGTACTCCTGACCGGTGTCGGGGTCCACCTCCGGGTACCGGTCGGCGTCGTAGCCGAAGACGTCCCCGGTGTGGTTGAGGACGACGTCGAGGATGACGTACATCCCGGCCCGGTGCGCCTCGGTCACCAGCCGGCGCAGGTCCTCACCGGTGCCGTAATGCGGGTCGACGTCGAGGAAGTCCTGCGTGCCGTACCCGTGGTAGTCCGACGTCCCCGCGCGCTGGCGCAGCACCGGGCTGATCCAGAGGGCGGTCACGCCGAGCCTGCCGAGGTAGCCGAGCTTGCTGCGGACGCCTTCCAGTGTGCCGCCGACCCAGCTGCCGCCCGCCGCCCGCCATGCCGCGGCGTCGCCCGCGGTGCCGACGGCATTGCCGTCGTCCGCGGCGGAGAGCATCGGGGTCGTTCCCGGGACGGCGTTACCGTCGATGTCGCGGTAGCCGTCCTCGCGCCCGTCGGAGAACCGGTCGACGAGCAGGAAGTACAGGACCTGGTCGGCCCACGACGAGGGCGAGGGATGGAACCTGCGGTCCCGGAAAGCGGTCCAGTCCAGGTCGTCGATCCGCGCGGTCATCACGTACCTGCCCTCTCCGGCCCTCGGCGCCGAACTCGGTCCGGGCTCAGCCGCTTCTCCGCCTCGCGGACCGCCTCTTCCTGTCCCCGCAGTCCTCCCCGGAGCACGGGCATCCGGCACTCACGGCCAGCTCCTGTCGTCCGGGACTGCCGGGCCGCCGAAGGTGACCGGATACCGGCCCGACGGTGGCACCCGGGCCGTCAATCCCGCGTCACCCGAGCTTCGCGGCAGTCCCGACAGAGTGTGATGACAGCGCGTCGCGAGACGCGCGCGCCCCGCACGAGCCGTTGCGCTGTGTGTAGAGACTGCGGATGAGTCGGGCCATCTGTTCGCTGGGCTGCACGCCGAGCTCCTCGGTGATCATCACTCGGAAGCTGTCGTAGGCCCGCAGTGCCTCGACGACGTTCCCCTCGGCGAGGTGCACCCCGACGACGGTCCGGTGGGCGGATTCCCGCAGCGGCTCGGCATGCACGGCGGCGTAGGCCGCCTGCAGCGCGTCGCCGGGGCGCCCGGCGGCGACCAGCCGGATCGCCGCCTGCTCGAGCGCATGCATGCGCAGTTGCCGCAGCCGCTCCCGCTCCAGCAGCACCCAGTCGTCGTACCAGCCGGGCAGCAATTCGCCGGAGAGGCCGACATCGGGCACCTCGACATCGGCAAGGCAGGATTTCGGATCGTGCACCCGCCGAGCCCACGCCCCGAGTTCCCGCACGTCGACGCGGACGCCCTCCGCGAGTCTGAGCGCGTCCCCGCAGACCTCCATCAGCCCGGGAGCCGCCTTGTGCAGCCGCCACAGGGCCGACCGCAGACTGCCGTGGGCGTGGTCCTCCGGGACGTCCGGCCACAGGTGCCCGGCGATGGCCGCCCGCGGTGCTCGTCCGGACAGGCACACGTGGGCCACCAGACGTTGGACGCCGTGCGGCAGTTCCTCCAGCAGTCTGCGTGACGCCCCCTCACCGAAACGAAGGGAGAACCCGTCGAACAACGTGACCCGCGGCGCCGAGGCGACGGTCACGTGCAACACCCCCTCGGGAACCCTCGGGTCGGACCGCAGACGTCAGGCGCTTAGGCCCGAGATGCTCGGATCCATACGGCACGGTGTCAATCCGTATCGGTCTCGTCACCGATGGATCCGTCGAGCCAGTGACTCACCGCATCCAGAACTTCACATGAGGTTGACCCCGGGGCCGGTCAGCACTGTGCCTGCACGGAGTTCCTGGCTCGATCGAACCGCGGACCGGAGACCTCGGGCGGTGCGCCGCGCAGGGTCATCGTGTCGGCGTCCTCGCGGCGTCGATCCGGGTTCTCAACACCTGGTCCGGCTGGGACGCTTGCGTCCTGGAGGAATCGCCATGCACATCCGGTGGGCCGCATCTGCTCTGATGGTTCTCGCCGTCGTGGCCACCCTCGGGACTGTGGCGGTTGCGCCGGCCGGCGCGCGACCGGCCGGCTCGGCGTCTCTCGATGTGGAACCGACCGCCGCGGTGGCCGGCGGCCAGGTGACCGTGACCGGCTCGTGCCCGGGCGGGTCGGGCGGCGCCGGCGGAACCGACGACACCACCGGGGACATCCGTGCGCGGGCCGTCCCGCCGAGCACCGACCTGTCCATCGCCGGGAGATCGGTCGGGTCCGTCCCGCTCGCCACCGACGGTTCCTTCGCCGGACCGGTGAGGATGCCGACCGGCCTGGGGGCCGGCGAGACCCAGTTCAGCACCGCCTGCGGCGGCAGCGCGTCGTTCACCGTCCTCCAGGCTCCGCACCTGGAAATCACCCCCTCCGCCGTCGTCGCCGGTGAGGACGTGACGGCGACGGGTACCTGCCGCGTGGGCCGGGTCGGTGAGCGCCTCACGGCAGTGGAGCTCATCACCGACGACGGCGACGTCCTCGCGACGGCACCCCTCGACGGTCGGACCGGGGTCCTGGCGAGGGTCACCTTCACCGTGTCGGAGGCCCTCCGGCCCGGGGAGCACCTGATCACCTCGTCCTGCGATGGCCGGGAGACGCTCACCATTCGGGCCATGCCGACCTCCGACCCTCCGAGACAGGTTCCGCCGGGGGCGGTGGACCCCGAGGAGACGCTGGTCGCCGTACCGGACCTCATCGGCCTGACGGAGGACGAGGCCCGGGCCACCCTGGGCGGTGAGCTGGTGCTCAGCGTGAACGGCGGGACCGGTCGCGTCGTGCGGCAGGACCCGCCGCCAGACGCCGGCGTGACACCAGGCGACACCGTGGCGGTGGACCTCGAGGAGGCCGGCACGGTGCTGGGGACGTCCTGGTGGGTCCCCGCCGGCGCAGGTGGCCTCGCCGGCCTCGTGCTGGCCGTGCTGCTCGCCGGAACGGTCGGCTCTCCGCGCGCACGCCGTCATCGACGCGAACGCCGCTGGGTCCACGACCAGGTGCACATCGGCTCCTCCCCTGCGGCCTGGCAGCTACCCGACGTCCCCGCGGCCGTCGTGCCGAGCCTCGACCTGTTCGTCGAGGTCCGCCAGGAACCCGCTCGGCTACGTCTCCAGGAGGTCGTCGATGCCCACGAGTGAAGCGCCACCCCCCACGAGCCTGCGGTGGCTGACGGCCGGCGGTGCCGACACCGACGCCCTCGTCGCCACGATGGCGGCGCGACTGCCTGCCGACGGGATCGCAGCCCCCACGCTGGGACAGCGCTACCGGCTCCTCCGGTCGACCTACCGGCTGCTCGACAGCCGCATCCTCGCCGCAGCGGTGTCCTGCCTCGACCAGGACGTCGCCGGGCCCTTGGTGCACTGGCTCGCCACGTTCCGCGAGCTGCGGGAGGCCGCCCGGTCCACCCGGGACGACCCCCAGACACCGGAGGCAACCGTCGTCCTCGCAGAAGGGCACCGACTGTCCTCATCCCAGACGACCGAGATCCTCCTTCACGTCGGGGGGAGCACGATCCCGATCCGCTTCCGCCTGGAGCTCACCGCCGACCTCGGCCAGACCTCGGTCGTGCTCCGCCGGGGGGCGATCGACGAGGTGGTGTGTGCCGCTGCTCTCGCGTCATCCCTCTGGTACGCGGATGCCTCACCCGAACTCTGGAAGGGGAACGCGCCGCCCCGGGAGCTGCGGCTGCTGGTCCGACCGCCCGTCGAGGTACTCCTCGTCCCGCCACAGCGGACCGTGCAGGTGCCCGAGCCCGGCGCTGAGCCGCTCGCCTCCCTCGCGGTCCCCGGCACCCGGAAGCCGCCTCCTGCACACCCGGGATGACAACCGCCATGGTCTCTGCTCGAGACGGTCAGATAACACGGCCGTGAGGGCGTCGACGGTCCCCGCGCCCTTGGCGTCAGGGCTGCGTGAACCTTTTCAGCTGTGGTGGGCCTTTCGAGTACCGCGGTGTCCGCGCACGGTTCGGGACATGGTCCCGCGGCTCACGGCGTCGGGGGCTCCGGGGCCGGATCGAGCAGCGCCAGGATGTCGACGACCACCGGTTCAGCAGCCGCGTTGCCGATCGTGAGCTCTCGTGGCCCGCCCGTCACGATCCGTGCGAGGACGTCGGCGTTGGACACGAGCAGCATGCCGTTCACGGTCAGCACCGGGTCCGGCTCGGGACCGCCGGTGGGCGTGACCGTCACCGTGGCCTCCGTGCCGGAACCTGTCCGGGCGCGTACCGACAACAGCGTCACCGTCCCGTCGTCCGGCAGGAGAGGCACGGTCGTGGAGGACGGTGTCTCCGGATCCGCTGCAGCGGGCAGGTCCACCGATGCAACGCTGTAGGACAGCGGCAGGAGAGTGGCCTCGAGCGGCATCGATGGGCCGCCGGTGACCTTCACGAGCGCGGTGAGCGACACCTCGACCATGGCCACGTCCCTTCGGCGCCGGGCTGCTCACACCACTCTGGGCCGCCGGCGTCACGTCGGCGTCACCTCGGGTGTCCTCGGTGTCATGCCGTCGGGAGACGGTGACGCAATGGTGACGGGCTCCGGCGATCGTGGTGATGCCGACGTCACCAGGGAGCACTCATGGCGGTCACGCTCACCTATCCGGGTGTCTACGTCCAGGAAGTGCCGAGCGGCAACCGGACCATCACCGGGGTCGCCACGGCGGTGACCGCGTTCGTCGGGAGTGCGCTGCGCGGTCCGGTCCACAGACCCGTGCCGATCTCCTCGTACGCACAGTTCGAGCGGCAGTTCGGCGGGCTCTGGCGGAACAGCGGGCTCGGGTACGCCGTGCAGGACTACTACCTCAACGGCGGCAACCTCGCCGTGATCGTCCGGCTGCCCGGCGGCGCCGAGGACGAGGAGGCCGGGGCCGCGCCCGCCCGGATGGACGCCGGCGGGCTCACTCTCGAGGCCGCGACACGGGGGGCCTGGGGCGACCTCCTGGAGGTCGACGTGGCCCACGCGACAGCCGGCCCCGAGGCCGAGGCGGTGGCCGAGCGACAGGGCGTGGCGGTGGATGCGCTCTTCCACCTCACCGTTCGGGAGGGGCCCCGAGCGGAGCCACGTCAACAGGAGTCCCACCTGAACCTCACCGTCGTCGACGGCCCGCGGCAGGTCGACGACGTGCTGCGGATCTCCGACCTCGTGGTCACGGTGCCCGGTGGGCTCCCGGGGACGCGACCGGCCCCCGGCACCTACACGGTGCGGTCCGCCGGATCGACGGGCCGGGACACCGGCAAGCTCGTGTTCGCCGACTACGTGCCTCCCTCCGCCGGACAACCAGCCGAGGAGAAGGTCGGCATCGACGCCCTCCGGGACGCCGACCTCTTCACGATCCTCTGCCTGCCCCCGGGCGATCCCGGTGGCGACCTGCCGGACGAGGTCTGGGCTCACGCACTGGCCCTCTGCGCAGAGGAGCGAGCCTTCCTCCTCGTCGACCCTCCCGCTGACGAATCTCGGACGACGATCCGCACCTGGCTGGAGGGTCGCGGCCTGACCAGCAGAGGCCGCAACGGTGGCATCTACTTCCCCCGACTCCGCCGGGCCGACCCGTTGCGGGACAACGCGGTACGCCCGTTCGTCCCCTCCGGTGCCGTCGCCGGGGTGATGGCGCGCACGGACAGCGCCCGTGGGGTGTGGAAGGCGCCCGCCGGGACCGAGGCGGGGATCACCGGCGCGACGGGGCTCGCCGTCACGCTGACCGACGGCGAGAACGGTGACCTGAACCCGTTCGGCATCAACTGCCTGCGCACCTTCCGGACCGTCGGCACGGTCGTCTGGGGGGCGCGGACCCTGCGGGGCGCCGACCTCGTCGCCGACGAGTACAAGTACGTGCCTGTCCGGCGCCTGGCGCTGTTCCTCGAAGAGACCCTGTGGCGAAACCTGCACTGGGTCGTGTTCGAGCCGAACGACGAGCCGTTGTGGGCGCAGATCCGCGCCTCGATCGGGGCCTTCCTGCAGGACCTCTTCCGGCAGGGAGCGTTCCAGGGCAGCACGCCTCGGGATGCCTACTTCGTGCGCTGTGACGCGGAGACGACCACGCAGTACGACATCGACCGCGGGATCGTGAACATCGTCGTGGGTTTCGCACCGCTCAAGCCGGCGGAGTTCGTCGTCGTCAGCATCCAGCAGAAGACCGCAACCGCCAGCTAGGAGTCGCGGCATGGCCGAGTTCACCGTGAACGTGCACCGGTTCAACCCTTACATGAACTTCAAGTTCGGTGTGCGGGTGGACGGCCGGCTCGTCGCCGGGGTGAGCAAGATCAGCGCACTGAAGCGAACGACGGAGGTGGTTCCCCACCGGCACGGCGGTGATCCCAGCTCGAGCCGGAAGTCGGTCGGCCGCACCGAGTACGACGCCGTCACCCTGGAGCGCGGGGTGACCCACGACGAGGCGTTCGAGCGGTGGGCCAACAAGGTGTGGAACTACGGATCCGGGCTCGGGGCGGAGAGTTCCCTGCGTGACTTCCGCAAGGACATCGTGATCGAGGTCTACAACGAGGCCGGCCAGCTCGCCATCGCCTACAAGGTCTACCGGTGTTGGGTGTCGGAGTTCCAGGCGCTGCCGGAACTCGACGCGAACGCGAACGCCGTCGCCATCCAGACACTGAAACTCGAGAACGAGGGCTGGGAGCGGGACTACACGGTGTCCGAACCGACCGAGCCGTCGTACGTCGAACCATGACCGGCGACCGTTGAGTCAGCCCGTGGCCACGCTCGACGACGCAGCCCACCTGCTCGACGTGTGGGACGCGGGCGCATCCGTGTCGGGAGTCATGCAGGACGTGGTGGTCCTGCACGCCGCCGGCGTGGTCGCCGATCTGGACGGTGCCCTCGACCTAGGGGTGGACGAGGTCGCCGCCCTCGCGGCGGGGCTGTATGCCGAGGCGTTCGGGAACGTGGTCGAAGGGGTCATCCGCTGCCATCGGTGCGGGGACCTGCTCGATGTGCCACTGCCGCTCTCGGCCGTACTCGCCGACCCGCCCGGTGCCGCCGGACCGGTGGAATCCCCGGTCGGGGATCTCGCCGTCCGGGCACCCACCCTCCGGGATCTCGTGCTCGCCGGCCGGTCCCCCGACCCCGCCACGGCGCTTTGGAACCGGTGCGTCACCCGAGCCGGCGGTGAGCCGGTCGATGCCTCCGCCTTCGGGACCGACGTGCTGGCCCAGGTCGACGCGGTGGCCGAGCGGTTGGCCGGTCTCGCCGCGCTCGTCGTGACGGCGCCCTGCCCGGCCTGCGGTGCTGACCTGCGGGCACCGGTCGACGTGTCGCAGCTTCTCTGGCAGCGGATCTGCGTGGCGGCTCCGGCTCTCCTGGCCGAGGTCGCCACGCTGGCCGCAGCATTCGGCTGGACCGAGCGCGACGTCCTGGCGCTGTCCGTGCCCCGGCGCCGCGCATACCTGGACCTGGTGGGGGCGGGCGTCCGGTGACCGGGTTCTTCCAGCGGATGGCGGCCCGCGCCACCGGATCGGAGGACGCCACCCTGCACGTCCGGCGCCCGCAGCGGTTCGAGCCCGGCACCCCGGACGCCCTGCCGCCGCTGCGGGATCCGTCCCCGGAGCCGCTGGACGGGACGGCGCAGGCAGGAGGGCTGCCCCCGGTCCGGCCTGATCCTCCACGAGCGGGTCGCGCCAAGGACGGCGCTGCCGGTGAGGGATTCGTGACCGCGTCCGCGGCACCCGGTCAGGCCGGGGCCGCCGACAATAGCGAGCGCCGCGCGCGGAGCTCCCCGGCAGCACGCGCCGCTCCGGCGCCGCCCTCGCCAGCGCTCCCTGCCGGGTCACCTGTCGCGGAGCCGGCATCGGCAGATACCCCGTCAGCGGATCGCCTGCGGGACGTGCAGACCCCGGCCCGTCCCGCCGTGCCGATGGCGGCGGCGCCACCGAGTAGCGGCACACCGCTCGTCCGGCCGGCACCGGGTACGGAACCTCCTCGCGTCGATCCGGACCCGACTGCCCGGCCGGCCCAACGGGAGCAGCCCCGCCCGGGTGCCGCACCCGCCGTCCGCAGGTCCACGTCCCGGCCCCTCGTCGCCCCTCCTGCACGGCCGCGTCCCCCGGATCCGCGCGCCCCGGATTCCCTGCCGGACGTCGAGGCGCTCCTCCGGGACCACGTGGTCCCGGAACTGGTCACCCGTGGCGTGCTGGACCGGACCGAACGGCCGGCGGTCGCTGCCCCGCTCCAGGGCCCTCCGCCGCCACCGGCCCGGGGCGAGGTCACGGTCACGGCCGGGCGGATCGAGGTCCGCCCGGGCGGTCATCCCCCTCCCGACCGGCTCCGGTCGCCCACCCCGCACCCGCCCTCCCCGACGCACGTGCACATCGACCAGGTCGTCGTCACCCGTGCCACCGCACCCGCGCCCGCCCCGCCGCCGGAGCCGCGCCGTCGCCCGGCGATCGACCACCGGGCCTACCTGGCCCGGCGCCGGGAGGCGCCATGAGCAACTCCCTGGCGATCGCTGCGATCACCACCACCCTGCGCTACGTCCTCGCCCGGGCGCTGGAGCTGCCGCACCCCGGACCGGTCGGTGGTGCCGACGTGACCACGCTGCGACCCGACCGACTGACCGACACGGAGCTGGTGACGTCACCCGGGATCAACGTCTACCTCTACGAGGTGCGGACCAACCCCGCCCGGAGTCTCGCCGACATGCCGGCGCGGAGTCCGGACGGCGGCCTCACCCGGCGCCCCGTGGCCGCACTCGACCTGCACTACCTGGTCACCTGCCACGGCAGCGACGAGTCGCTGGACGCGCAGCGGCTGCTCGGTCGGGCGGCGCTCGCGCTGACCGTGAACCCGGTGCTCACCCGGGACGTGGTGAACCTCGCCCTGGACCGCTACGGGCGGGACGACGCCGCGTTCCTGGCCGAGTCCGACCTGCGCGACCAGGTCGACAACGTGACCGTGGCGCCCCACGCGCTCAGCCTCGAGGAGCTGTCGAAGCTCTGGGGGCTCTTCCAGACCCCGCACCAGCTCTCCCAGACCTACGTGGCGACCACGGCCGTCCTGGAGCCCGACGTGGCGGTGCGGACGTCGCTCCCGGTCCGGGATCGCCAGGTCAGCGTCGTCGTCGGTGGCCCGCCGCGGCTGGCCGCGGTGCACCACGGTCGGTCCGGGGAGACCGTCACCTCCTCGGGCACGGTGGTGCTGGAGGGCACCGGGCTGGCCGCTCCACCGGGATGCCGCACCGCCGTCCGGGTGGGCCCCGCCGAGCTGGAGCCCGACCGGGTCGGACCGCTGCGCGTCGAGGTGGGCCTGGGCGGTGCGGTGCCCGCCGGGCTGCACGCCGTCCGGGTCGTCCACATCCGCCCGGGGGCGGACGGCGAGCCGGCGCGGATCGTGGCGACCTCGACGGTGCGGCCGCTGCTGGTCCGCCCGGCGGTGACCGTCGAGGCCGCCGGGTCGGAGACCGTGCTGGTGCTCGACCCGCCGGTCGCCCCCGGGCAGCAGGTGACGGTCGGGCTCACCCGGCTGGTGTCCGGCCCGCCGGACGAGCCGGACGAGGACGAGCGCGAGCCGGAGGACGACGAGGTCACCGTCCGGCTGCCTCGGGTCGGGCCGGACGCCGGCCCGCGGGCGAGGATGACGCTGCCCCCGGCGGAGCTGCGGGCCGGCGAGTGGCTGGTGCGGGTGGCGGTGGACGGCGTGGAGAGCCTGCCAGAGCTGGTCGGGGACACCTACCGCGCCCCGCTGCTCACGGTGCCGTGACGACGAACCCCGCGGCCGGGCGGACCGCACGCGCACGGCGGCCCGCCCGCTTCGCCGACGCCCTGCTCGCCGAGCTGGAGGTGCTCCGGGTCCGGCTGCGCGCGGCGGCCGGACAGCCCGACGGGCTCGAGGTGCGGGTGACCGCGGCCGAGGCGGACCTCGCGGACGCCCGCGGGCAGGCGTTGCAGCCGAACGGCCTGGACCGGGTCGCCGACGGGTTCGGGCTCAGCGACTTCGAGCGCGCGGTGCTGCTGCTGGCGGCCGGGCCGGAGCTCGTGGGCGCGGTCGCCGACGAGCTCACCGCCGTCCACGGTGATCCGTGCCCGACGTTCGGGCTGGCGCTGTCGCTGCTGCCGGGGGCGCACTGGAACGCCCTCACCCCGGCGGCCCCGCTGCGCCGCTGGCGTCTGCTGCACCCGCCCGGCGCCGAGTCGGTCACCGGGGCCCGGCTCACCGTCGACGAGCGGGTGCTGCACTCGCTGCTCGGCGCCGACTACCTCGAGCCGGAGCTGGCGGTGATCGCCCGACCGGTGTGCCCGCACCCTGCGCTCCCGGACTCCCTGTCGGCCGCGGCCGATCGGGTCACCGACGCCTGGCGGGAACGACGGATCCCGTTGCTGCAGGGGCCGCAGCCGCCGAACCTGCTGTGCGTCGCTGGCGTCGCGGCCGACCGCACCGGCCTCTCCCTGTACACGGTCTCCGCCGAGGACCTGCCCGCAGCCGCGCCCGACCGGGACCGGGTTCTCCGGCTGATGGAGCGGGAGTCGGTACTCGCCGGGGCGGCGTGGGCGTTCGACGTCGATGCGGCGCGGGGCGAGGAGCCCCGGGCCGCCGTCCGGGCGATCTGCGGGATGGACGCGCCGGTGGCGCTGCTCGGTGCCGCGGACCCGGTCGCCGGGGCACCGGAGCCGGTAGCGGTGCGGGTACCGCGGCTGCCGATCCCGGAGCGTCTCGCCGCCGTGCGGCGCGCGCTGGCCGGGCCGGCGCCGGGTGCGGCGGGAAGCCGGGAGGTGGAGACGGTCGCCGGCGTGTTCGACCTGTCCCTGCCCGATCTGGACCTCGCCGCCCGGGACGCCGCTCACGGGATACCGCTGTGGGATGCCTGCCGGGCCCGGTCGCGCGGTCGGTTCCCGGGCACCCAGGTGATCACGCCGCGGGCCCGGTGGGAGGACCTGGTGCTGCCGGAGGCCAAGATCGAGCAGCTGCGCGCCCTGGTCGCGGCGGTGCGCCACCGCAGCCGGGTGCTGCACGAGTGGGGATTCGCCGACCGGTCGGGGCGGGGGCTGGGGACGGCGGCGTTGTTCACCGGGCCGAGCGGCACGGGCAAGACGCTGGCGGCGGAGGTGATCGCGGGCGAGCTCGGGCTGGACCTCGTCGTCGTCGACCTCAGCCAGGTGGTGAGCAAGTACATCGGCGAGACGGAGAAGAACCTGGGCCGGGTGTTCGACGCGGCCGAGGACGGCGCCGCGGTGCTGCTGTTCGACGAGGCCGACACCCTCTTCGGCAAGCGCACCGAGGTACGGGACAGCCACGACCGCTACGCCAACCTCGAGGTCGGCTACCTGCTGCAGCGCATCGAGTCGTTCCGCGGCCTCGCCCTGCTGACGACGAACGCCAGGTCAGCGCTCGACCAGGCCTTCCTGCGCCGGTTGCGGACGGTGGTGACCTTCACCTACCCGGACAAGGCCGCGCGGGAGGCGCTGTGGCGGCGGGCGTTCCCCGCGGCGACGCCCACCGCCGGGCTGGACCCGGCGCGGCTCGCCACCGTGGACCTGCCCGGCGGCGGCATCGCCGCGGCGGCGCTGACGGCGGCGTACCTCGGTGCCGAGACGGGGATGGTCGATGCCGACATGGTCGCGACCGCGACCCGGTGGGAGCTGGCCAAGAGCGGGCGGTCGTTCGGGACCTCGTGACGACCGGCCTCACTGCTCGCTCGCGAGGCTGCATGAGTGAATTGTGGACCTCGAGTTGCCCCCGACCCCCTCTCGATCACCTCAAAGAGGCACGCATCGAAGGACCGGGACGCTGCCAGCTGGCATGAACGTGCCGGCACGCTCGATCGCAATCACGCGACCTTGTCGGACGGGTCTGCCAGCCCGCCCCTCCATGCTCACCAACCGGACCATCCAGGTGTCACCCGGAAAGCGAGGGGTCGAGCCGATTGCAAGATACGTGATGAGCCCGTTCGCGTTGACCCTCTCGACAACCCGGGTCAGGTCCACCACCTCGTTGAGCAGCTGACGCCCTCGGAAGTTGGTTAGCCGATCGTCGGCGGCAGCATCAGGGGCGTCCACTTCCAAGAATCCACCGGGACTCGCCTTGACCACGACGACCGGCGTGTCGTCGAGGCCGGTGTCGCTGCGGCGGTGTCGCGCCGGCCACTCCCGCCCGTCAGAGTCGACGAAGACACCACCCCTCCCACGTCTCCGATAGGTTCCGGCCCTTCCTGTCATCTGCAGCGAGGTTGCTGCCTCCCGCGCCAGGCGCACTCCCTCTCGTGACTCGGCGTCGGAGTGGTAGACGCCCACAGACCAACCGATGGTGCTCTGCCAAGAAGATTGCGCGCCGCCGTATCCGCGCCGGGCCATGATTCCCATGTCGTGAAGACGATCTTCCACCGGAGTCGAGTCGAGCACCTCCGCCTGCTCAGGAGTCAAGGAGCCCATCCAGACGATCCAGATGTCACGCTCGAGGCGTCGTTCATCGATCTCGGCGAGGGCGACGGCAGCGTCGGCCCGCGCCGAGGCGACGCTACGAGTCAGTTCCTGCACCGAGCGCGCGACCTCTTCATGTCGACCGATGAGAGCGTCCAGGTCGCGGACTTCTCGCTCCAACTCTTCCACTCCTGTGCGGGCCACCGTTCCTGTGACGGCCAGTTCGCGGCTGTCCGCTCGTAGGTTGCTCACGAGCGCCGCCACGTCCATCGTGCGTTGCGCCCGCGCAGCCAGCGTGGCGAGACGCCGATACAAGTCCGCGGCCTGCTGGTAGGTCGCGACCCGCTGCATCGTCGGGTGCTGCCGCTCATGCCGGGCGCGTCCTACTTCCGGTGGCTGGTCCTGCCCCGGAGCCTGCGATGCCTTGACCGCAGCCTCTCCAGCGGCCTCCAGGGACGTCTGCATCACGGTTGCCACGAGACCGTTACGGACTTCTGCTGCCGCCTGCAGCGCGAACCCGGCGTTCGGCGCCAACGTGAACACCCGGGACAGAGAAAGCGCGACCGTCGCACCCAGCGTTATGCCGAGCACCGCTCCAACCAGCGCGTCTGTCGCCGCATCGACAAGCGCATTGTGCTCGTGGCCAGCCGCGAGGACCCGTGCGAAGTTGTCGTATGCACACTGATAGTGGACTCCGACTTGCTCCAGATCTTTGAGCATGTGGTCGACGTCCGCGATGCCGGCCTCGATGCCGTCCACGGTCTCCCGTCGGAGGTCGGCAGCGCCTCGCGACAGGACTTCGACACGCTGCTCCAAGACCTGGCCCCGCTCCCGTCCGCTCGACTGAGCACCGAGAGGCGGTTTGGCGCTCGGCCGGACGCCCGGTCGGGCTCCGAGCGGACGAGGCGCGCTCACCAACGGCACGGACGCAACATTGTGGGGGCTGGACGCTATGGCCTTCCGTGTGGTGCCAGGTCGTCCTGCCGGCTCCGGGCGAGGAGCCCATCCGTCAGTCTTCCCACGAGGGAGGCGTCGACCATGCGCGCGACCGGGCATCGTTGGCTCACTGCGGGATGACGATGCGGCCGGTCAGGTCGATGTCGACCGGTGAACCGACGACCGCCCTGCGGCCGGCCGCCGGCTTCGTCCTGGCCACCTTGGCCGATCGGCCGACGATCCCGGACACCTCTCCGACCCTGAGGCGGGCCTGCTCGATCAGCGCGCGAGCCGTGTCCAGCGTCTCACCGACGACGTCGGGCACGACGGTGAGCCGCAGGACGGGACCGCGCTGCCGCTCCAGCCGGAACCACTGGACGAACTGACGGCCCGCGACCTCGTCGTCCGTCGGCAGCCGGAGCACCGTGACGCCGTCCTGGAGCCTGGTGTCGGCATGCCCGTTCAGGTGCCTGGCCCGCTCCTCCGCGGAGATGACGGCCCAGCCGTCGATCACGAACCGTCCCACGATGGGCCGTTGCCAATCGCGTCCCGCCAGCTGCTCCGGCAACTCCTGCTGCAGCCAGCCACCCGTTTCCTGCCAGGGCGACCAGCGGAGCAGAGCGCCGTCGGCGGCCAGGTCGGCTCCGAGCTCCACGGTCTGGTACCCGACCGTGGACGACGCCCAGTCGCCGCTCGATGGCCAGGGGAGGTCGAGCTGCACACGCATCACCGGCTTGCCGGCGACGCTCTCCTCCCGGACGGGTGCGTCGAGCTCCACGTCGATTCCCCTCGCCAGGTCGTCGAACGAGTAGGTCTGGTCGTTGAGGAACTCCTCCCCGTCCCGGAAACGCACGGACTCCACGTGCAGTCCCGGACGTCGTCCCACGGCCGGTAACAGCTGCGCGCTCAGGCTCAGGGGTGCTGCACGGGCGTGGGAGGGCTGCAGGACCAGGGCCTCGGACGACTCCTCGGCGAACCCCGGCTGCCACCAGAACCCGGCCACGCCGTCCGCATCCGTGTCCGTCGACGCGTCTCTCCCGTCCTGGCCCGGATCGAGCCGGTCGGGTCGCGACTCGTCGGGCCGGAGGGGCCTGAGCAGTCCGTCCGGACCAGCCTGGGCGACGACGCCGCCCTGAACCGGGCCGCAGGGGCTGTCGAGGACGACGCGGACGGGGTGTGGCAGCACCGTGCCTCGCTCGTGGGCGTGCTGGCCGTCGCCCCCGAGCAGCCTCAGCTCCGCGGTCGTCACGAGGTGCGTCAGAGCGTCCTGCACCGTCGCCGTCTGCGCGAAGCCCTCGCAGTCCGGCGGTGACCAGGCGACCTCCTCCGCGACGCTGAGCCGCCCGGTGACGGCCAGCACCACGCCGACGCCTTCTCCGTGGTCGTCCAGCCGGGTGATCCGCAGCCGCTGCGTCGTCGGACCGGAAGGGTTCAACGACCACCAGACCTCCGCGACGCCCAAATCCGTGGTCTCCACGTCGGGCCCGATCTCGTTGCCGTCCGCCGAGGCGAGAAGGGCGCCGCCGTCGGTCGTGGCGAAGTGCACGGCAGTCCCCTCGACGGGGAGCCCGCCGTTGCGGACGACCACCCGCACCGGCTCCGGCAGCACCTGTCCCGGCCGGGCCTCCTGACCGTCGCCACCGACGAGGTCGAGGGTGACCAGCTCGGTCAGCGGTGGGAACAGCCGCCGGCAGTCCGACTCCAGTGTCCAACCGGCCTCCGTCTTCTCCAGGACCGCGAGCGGCGTGACGTGGCGCCGCGGCCCGTGCGGCGGCAGCGCGATCCCCTGGCCCTCGGTCTGCTGCGGCCACAGCAGTGTCCCGCTCTTCAAGGCGATGCCGTCGGACAGGCGCACCGCGCGCGCGGGCACGAGCCAGAAGTCGCCGGTCCGGCCCGGTCCCTCGCCGGCGAACGTGACGGTGATCCCGCCCTCGAGCTCGGTCGCGGTCGACGTCGCCGGGTGCGGACCGCCTTCCCACCGCCGGACGAGCGGGGTGTCGCCGAGCTCCTGGAGCGACGTCGGCCCCCCGTCGCGCCAGGACAGCGGCAGGTCGAGCCCGAGCGGCGCGCCGGCTTCAGCGAGCAGCCCCGGCTCACCGCGCAGCTGGAGGTCGACGCTCGTCAGCTCGACGAGGTCGCCCTGCCGGAACGCCAGCTCGTCGTCGCGGCCCTCCCGGTCGAGCGTGGCGACGGCGTCCATGTCGCTGAGGGTCGTCGTGAGCTCGAGGGCGGTCACGCAGGCGACGACGCTGCCGTTCTCCCGGGACCACAGGAACGTCGGCGGCGCCGTCCCGTCGCCGGGTTCGTGGACCTGCACCCGGTAGAGCTGGTTCTCCAGCCTGGTGTAGCCGCCCCCGGTCGTGAGGAGGCACGGGTCGGTGCCCGGTGGCTCGACGCGCAGCTGGGCGGCCATCGTGGCGGCAGGCTCCCGCTGCCACCCCTCGACGTGCAGATCGGAGCACTGCTCGCCGTCCCCGAGCGGTACGCAGCGCACCTGCCACAGCGTCCGCTGGCGCACGGTCGTGTCCGGGCCGCCGAGCGCGGGTTCGAGCAGTGAGCTGTCCTCGTCGGCGGTGACCAGGTGGTCACGCACCTCGAGGTACAGCGCATGGCGGCCCGCGGCCTGCGGCTCGGGCAGCCCCGGTCTGCCCCCGACCGTCGGGAGGTGGGGCTGGTCGGCGAGCGACCACCCGGGGGCGGCGGTGGCGGCGGCTTCGCAGAGCAGCCCGTCGACGTAGTAGCGACCCGTCGTGATCCGGAGATCCTCCCAGGCCACCCCCTCCGGACGCTCGCCCTCCGGACCGACCACGGCGAAGCCGGCGCCGCCTTTCCCGTCCGGCAGCTCTTGCGTCCCTCCGCTGCGGCCGACGACGTCACGCGTCCGCACCTCGTCGTGGTGGGCGGTGATCTCGGCCTGCTCGTTCCAGTCCGCGTCGAGCAGCACGCGTCCCTGCTGGAGCAGCACCGAGCGGTAGCCCTGCTCCGGGTCGAAGGTCCAGCGACTGAAGTCCCCGTGCATCTGCTACCTCCCGAAGAAGCCGAGCTGCAGCCCGACCGGTACGTAGGGCGCGAGGAGCCGGCGCGCTGCCGCCGCCCGCTGCGGGCGTCCCAGGTGGTGGTGGACACCCATCTCCCTCCCGTGCTCCCCGCCCTCGGCGATGACGTCGGGGCAGGAGGAGGCGAGTGCCAGGCAGGACGGCGAGCCTGGATCGTCCGACACGTAGACCGGGCGGGGACCGGGCTCCGACTCGGAGGGAGGGACGCACCGGAAGCGCCGCGGGACGCGGGAGCCCGGACCGACGTAGGAGAAGCGGAGGCAGCCCGTCTGGCGGTGCTCCACGATCACCGTGCCGTCGAGCAGGCAGCTGCTGGCGTCGAGCGATCGCACCTCGACATCACCGCGCAGCGTGCTGCCCTCGGCCGACAGGTGCGCGGCTGCGCCCACGACACACCGCTGTCCTCTGCCGTCGAGGCGGCTGTCGGTGAGCAGGAGCGCCGGGACGGTGGGCGGGAGGTCCACGCCACCGGCGACCGTCCGGAACAGCGAGACCCGCAGCCCGCGGTTGGCGCGCGACCCCGCCTCGACCCGTACCCGCCCCGAGACCGTGCAGGAGCTGAGTGTCAGGGACCCCAGCTCGCCGTCGCCGACGACGACGTCGCCGTCCACCACCAGCCCGTCCAGCACCAGGCTGCTCCCGGCCTCGCCCGTGACGGCGAGGTCCCCCTGCAGGCGGGGCAGCAGCCCGTCCGGGTGGTGGACGCCGGGGGCCGGCGGGGCCATCGTGCCGTCGACCCGCACCGTGTCCGGCCACGCGGCGGCGACCACCACCAGGCGTGTCTGCGCCGGCAACCGCACCGCCAGGGGCCCGGCGTACGCACCGCTGTCGCCGACGGAGACGACCGAGGTCGCTCCGGTCACCGTCTGCTGTGGCGCGGCCCAGGACGCCTCCATGTCGGCGAGGGCACCGCCCAGCGCGTTCCCGTTCGGGTCCGCGCGCACGGCCAGCTGTGCGACCACGCGCCGGCCACCGCGGTCGGGGTCGCCTCGATAGGGGTCAGCGGCCAGCGCGGCCAGGTGGGTGTCGGTGCGATCGTAGGTGCCGGCTCCCACGTCCGCGGTGTCGCCGTAGGCGAACCGGACCCGCAGGCTCCGCGGGTCCACGGGCGCCCCGTCGAGGTAGGGGTGCAGCCGGCCGGCGACGGGGTCGACGACGACCTGCCAGCCCGGGAGCACCCGGCCGGCATCCTCCCCCTCGTCGACCACTGCCAGGTCCTCGTGAGCGTGGACCCGGAGCCGCTGGGGGTCCAGCGCCGCCTGCTCCTCGTCGACCCGGACGGCGAGCGGGAGCTCGTGCCCGGGCAACCGCCCTGCCCGGGCCTCGCGGAGCAGGTGGAGCAGGCGCCTCGGCCGCAGCGGCACCGGGAGGTGGACCTCCTCGGCGACCTGCTCGACGCCGTCCTCCGGCACCGGCACGGCGAACAGCGGCGTCCGGTGCCCCAACGGGTGGACGCTCCAGCCGTCGCTGCCGGCTCGGGCGGGCACGTCCCGGGCCTCGTAGACCTGCAGCGGGAACAGGAACAGCCCGACGTTCGAGATGCCGTACCGCCCCCGGCCGCTGGGGGCGGTGCGGACCTCGACGGTGTGGGCGGTCGACGAGAGCGCCCCCCGCGCCGTGCCGGTGGTGCCGAGCTCCAGGATGCCGGCCGAGCGCAGGGAGACGGTCGCCGTGCGGTCGAGCCGGACGTGGTTGACGTGCGTCGACACGGCGAGCCGCCGGAACTGCTCGACCGCACGGGCGGGCCACCCGGTCGCGTCGCGGGCGAGCTGCTCGAGCACCGCCGCGGTGCCCTTGCGCCTGCGGTAGGCCACCGTGTTCGCGACGACGGCACGCCGGCTGCCGGCCGCGGCCGACCCCACCCCGAGGCCCCGCTCGAGCGGCCCGGGCGGCAGGTCCGTGACGCCGACGAGGTCGCCGAGGTAGGGGACGACCCACTCGGGGGCCGTCTCGGCGAACCAGGAGGCGTAGAGCTCCTCGATGTCGGACTCGAGGACGGCGAGCTCTCCGGCGACCGCGGCGAGCAGCGAGCGCAGCAGGTGCTCCGACGATGCCTCGTCCCGGGCCCGGACGTGCACGGGCACCAGCGCCAGCAGCCGCTCCAGGGCGTCCGCCTGACGGGCGGCACCCGTTCCCCCGCTCACTGCGTCATCTCCCCGATCACGAGGCCATCCGGGTCCAGGGCCAGCAGCTGAGCGGCCTGCACGCCGCCGTGCCAGCGCGCCGGCGCGGCGGTGAGCAGCCCCTCGGCGACCCTCGCTTCCTCGTGGTCCGGCGGTGGCTCGAGCCGGGGCACGGTGCAGGCCAGCACGCCGGGTACCTGCCGGACCACGACGAGGACGGCCGCGGACGACACGGGGCTCGCGAACGTCCGCACCGCCGGCCCGAACGCCGCCGTCAGGGCGGCGCGCACCCGGTCCTCCACCGCGGCGCGCTCGTGGGCCGGATCGTGCCGGACGGCCACGCTGAGGCCGAAGGGGAGCACCTGTCCGGCCCGCACCTCCAGCGGTGTGCCAGGGTCCCGGACGGCGGCCAGGGCGGCGTGCACGTCGGTGCGCAGACCGGCGCTCACCGCGGATGCGTCGGTGCCGAGCAAGGTGACGACCACCAGCTCGCGGCGTCCGTCCCACACCAGGTCGGCGCGGGCCGGGCCGACCCCGGCGTAGCCCCGGGCGAGGTCCTCGTGGTCGGCCACCGACACCGCCCGGTCGAGCGTCCGGACCCGCACCGGCGCGTTGACCCGTGCCTGCTCGAGCTCTTCCGGCGGAGCCCAGTCAGCCGCCGGCGCCGGGTTCTCGACCTGCCGCACGCCCAGCGGGCGCCGGACGAGCAGCGACAGCTGCCCGGCTCCGACCGCACCGGGCGCGCCGATGCCCACGCGGTAGGTGGCGGACACGTTCTCCTCGCCCGTCGGCAGGCGCGCGCCGTGCAGGCCGTCGCCGAAGACGACGTCCGCTCCGCCGTCCTCGTCGTGGCGGACCACGTAGACCCGGTCCTGCGGGCCGGCCGTGTCCAGCCGCGGCACGCGCTCCCACAGGACGCCGTCGACCCGGACCTCGAGCTCGGGGGCCGCCCCTTCCGGGGTGGTCGTCGACCGGACGTGCGTCAGCGGCGCCCGCCGCGGACGGAAGCAGGGAAAGGAGACACGCCCGTCCCCGCTGCCCAGCACCTGCCGCACGGTCTCGCCGTGGCTCGCGGGAACGACGTTGCCCCGCACCCGGACGGAGTCGGGGCGCAGACCCGTCACGCTCCTGTCGAGCTCGAGGCGCATCCGCCGCTCACCGCTCGGCGTGCAGCCGGTCACGGTGGCGGCCTGGACCTGCGGCTGTCCCTCTGCGGCGTCGACGCCGACGACGAGCACGGACCGTCCGACGGGCAGAGGCGGGTCGGTCGCGTGGACCTCGAGCTCCGTGCCGGCGACGGGCCCCGTCCTCGGCCGTTCCTGAGCCGGCAGCGGCCACGAGGCGCAGTGCACGACCGCCCGGCGGCGTTCGAGCTCCGGGACCGCCCGGCGAGGGCCGGCGAGCAGGACGCGGGTGATCCTGCCGCTGAGCGCATACCGCTGGGCGCCGTCCGGGACGACCTTCGTGACGGGGGCAGCGTGCAGGATCGGTGGCGCGTCGTCCGTGGCTGCGGGCTGCTCGACGGCCACCCAGGCGTCCGTCCCGGCCCGGACGGACGGACGGTCGCCGTCGAGCTCGAGCGCATACGGGTCGACGCCGAAGTCCATCCACCTGTGGTGGTCGAGGTCCTGGTCGGCATCGTCGCTGTCGACATGCTCCGAGCCGGCAGGGCGACCGTGCTCGGTGACGAGCAGGTTCGGGTCCGGGGCGTTCCAGCCGAACAGGCTCGCCCGCTCGCCGAACGCGTAGACCTCGGTCGGTCCGTCCCACGCCTCGCCGGCGCCCCCGGTGTCCGTTGCCGGGACCAGTCTCAGGCGCGTCCATCCCGCGTGCCCGGCCGGCTCCGGCTCTACGCCGTCCACGACCCGGAGCCGGGAGACGGTCCCTCGGACGACGAGCAGGCGGCCACCCGGCCGTACGGACGTCGTCGGGCCCCGCAGCCAGAGCTGGTGCGCCTCGCGGGCGACGTGCTGCGGCTCCGCGTCCACGAGGGGGATGTCGTTCCAGGCGCCGCGGACCTCGAGGTCTTCGGCCGTCTCGAACGTCTGCGGTTGCTCGCCCTGGCCGGGAACGCTCTGCACGGGCGTTCCGCGAGGCACCGTCACAGCCGCCGGAGCGCCGGGTGCCGTCTCCCCCGTAAAGGCGAGCTCGACCTGGGCGGAAACGCCGGGACGCAGCTCGTACCCCAGGGTGCGGGCCAGTTCGCGGATCGACCGCCGCTCGGTGGCCGTCCGCAGGAAGCCCTCCTCGGCGATCCGCTCGGAGTAGAAGGCGACGACGTCGCACACCACCGCCCACGCGTCCAGCAGTGCCACGGCCGGGTCCTCGGCCGACTGCCGCGCCAGCGCCCGCAGCTGGGGGGAGCGCCCGTCAGCTCCGAAGGCCGTCCGCATCCGCGCCAGGGCCGTCGCGTGGGTGGCGACCCGCCGGCGCAGATGCGTCTGAGCGGGCGGGTTCGCCGTCGAGGGGAGCTGCGGCGCCAGGGGGTCGCAGCCGCAGTCGGTCACGACCCGCCTCGCAGCTCGACCTCGACCTGCCCCGCCTCGGGATTGCTCGGATCGCTGTCGCAGCGCAGGACCTCGCGCCAGCCCAGGTCGAGCCGCCCGGCGGCGAGAGCCTGCTGCGTGTCGTCGTCGCTCCCCCCGCGGCGGGCGAAGGCGGTGACGTCGACCCAGGCCAGTCCGGGGACCGTCATCGCCGCGGCCACGACATCGGAGACGTACAGCGACTGTCCGAAGGTGAACGCGTCGGGGTGGAAGAAGCCGCGCCGGCCGTCGGGCAGGACCCGGCTGGACAGGACGTCCGAGAGCCGGCCGGCGACGTCGGCGGCCGAGTGCCCGGGCGCGGTGCACCCGCGCAGCCCGATCTGCAGGGGCACGTACACCGGCGGAGCGAGCCGGACGTCCACTCCCGCCCGCCGCCGCAGCTCCAGCCTCGCCGTGACCGCCGCGTCGAGCTCCGCCCCTTCGTGACCGGCGACGGGGTCGACCATGACTTCCTGGTTGTACCAGGAGCCGGTCCACCGGCGGCGGGCGACGGCGCGCTGGACGCCGGGCACGCGCGCCGCCACCGCGGCGTAGTCCGCCGGCACGACCGCGCGCAGCTGGTGCCGGAAGGCGTGCGGCGCCAGCTGCCGGACGTCATCCAGCCGCTCCGGACCGGTCCCGCCTGACGCAGGCAGGGGATTCCAGACGGTGACGTCCGCACCGGTGGGCACGGCCGGAGCACCGTCCGGCCGCAGCAGCAGGGTGGTGAGGCGGCCCGCGACGACGTTGCCGCCCTGCCCCCCGCCCAGCCGGTAGCGCGCTCGGAGCACGCTGCCGCGCGACGGACGGCGCCCTGCGATGCCGTCCCCGAAACGCAGGTGCGCCACCCCGTCGACCTCGGGCTCGACGACGACGTGCGCGTCCAGCCGGCCGCTGGCCAGCAGGTCCCGCCTCGGGCGCCACGTCCGCACGCCGTCGTCCAATTCCAGCGCCGCCCTCGCCGCACGCGCGTCCGGTACGAGCAGGGCGCTCGCCGACGCCCAGGAGCCCCGTGCACGGTCGGCCGGCCGGTCGGTCAGACCGGTCGGGTCGGCCCAGGCGAGTCCGCGACGCGCCAGCACCGGACGGTAGGGCCCGTCCGCAGGCACCTGAGGCGGCGACAGCCCCTCCTCGACGGTCGCCCCGTGATCGGCGAGGACGACGTTGGCGAGGGCGACCGGCGCAGCAGTGCGGCCGTCCGCGGTGCGACCCGTCACGCGCAGCGGCGCCGGGAGCGCGTCCTCGGGGTGCCAGTGGACCTCGAGCACCGTCAGGTCGGGGGCGAGGCGGTCCTCACGGCGCACGGCGTCGCGGATCAGCCGCACCGCATGACGCCGGTCCGGGTCGCCGTCCACGACAGCGCCGCCGGCCGCGCGGTCGGCTAGCACGAGCAGGTCTCCCGCCCGCAGCTCCGGGTCCCCGGTGGCCGACGGTGCGGCGAGGAACGCCGAGGTCGCGCCCCGCGGCAGGCAGTGGTCGGGATCGCCCCAGGCGTGCAGGGGCACGGCGTTGCGCGCCGGGCGCACGGCGAGATCGGTGCAGGTCTCGAAGACCACGGCCCCGGCCTCGGCCGCCTCCCCCGGTGCGGCACCGGGCAGCGGCAGGTCGGCGACGGGCGCGCCGGCACGCAGGGTGAAGGCTGCGGCAGACGTCAGTGCGACCCAGGTCCGCGCCGCGCACCCCTCGTGCACCGCGTAGTCCAGCATCCGCGCGTGGCGGCGCACCGACGAGCGCTGCTGCGCGGTCGCCAGGTAGGCCTCCACCGCGACGGCGTCCTGCCAGTAGGCCAGGCGGTCCCCGACGGCGGCGAACAGCTCCACGAGCATGACGCCGACGTCCGCCGGGTTGCGGTCGTCCCACCCGGGGAGCAGGAGCGAGAGCCGGTCGAGCAGCCGGGTGCGCAGAGCGTCGTAGTCGCGCGCGAGGTAGTCCAGCACGGGCGCGGCCGTGTCGATCGGTGGGCAGGCGGCCTCCTGGCGGCAGTCCGACCCGGTGGAGCAGTCCACCTTGAACGAGAACGGCGCCTCGGCCAGCGGGACGTCGACGTCGTCGGGGACGCCCGCACCGGTCGGCCCGAGCAGGCGCAGCACGTACCGTGAGAAGTCGCCGCTCGTGGTCGTCCGGACGACCAGCACCCCGCCCCGCGCCTGCTCGGGCACGGACGCCCGCACCATCTCGGCGTCGGCGGGGCCGGCGCCGAGCGCCCTCAGGTCGTCCTCCGACGCCTGCGCGAGCACCGCCGCCGGCCAGGCCCAGACGAGCCCGACCGGATTGACGCGCGCGTCGACCCGGACACCGCCGATGACGGCGACCCGGCTGCGGTCCCAGCCGGGCGGCACGTCGCGGTTGAGCAGGTGGACCAGCAGCGTGCGCTGGTCGGCCAGGACCTCGACGAAGTCGATGCCGTCGAGCGTCGGGTGCCCCTCGATGAGCGCACGCCGGGCCTCGCGGTCCACCGGTGCGCCCGGGCCGGAGGCCGTCACGCCGCACCGCCGGACACCCGGAGAACCCGTGGGCCATCGGCGACCGGTGCCTGCAGCGGGCTGTAGACCACCGTGACCTCGAGCAGCGTCTCGACGGCCCGGACCTGCACGTCCTCGACCCGGATGAGGTCGCCGAGGAACTGCTGCAGCGCGCCGTGCACCAGGGCACGCGTGGCACCGGCCAGCTCGTCGCCCGACGGTGCGAAGACCAGGCGGTCGATGCCGCTGCCGAGATCCGGCCGGTTGACCCGCTCTCCGGGCCGGGTGAACAGCACCACCTCGACCAGGCCCTGCAGGTACGCCTCGTCGTCGGCCAGGGCGGTGCGCCCCCGGCCGTCGAGGCGCAGCGGAAAGGCGAGGTGCGTCATGACGCTCGCACCCGCGGCTGCGCGAGGAGCACGGTGAGGGGGACGCCGGTCGGCACGCAGGTCGCGGAGCCCCCCTGCAGGACGAGCGGCTGCCCGTGCGAGGTGACGCGGACGCTGCCCGACGTCCACGAGGCGGTGGCGCAGGGCCCGCCGGCGTTCGGCGGCAGCGGGCAGCCCGCGACCGTCCACGGCGCCGCCAGCTGCACGGACGGTGCCCCACCGAGCAGCACGCGGGGGTTCGGCGCGGTCGGCTGCGCCTGACCACCGTGGGCGCACAGCACCGAGGCGCCCTGCTGCACCAGCGAGCCGGGCATCAGACCACCTCGAGGGCGCCGTCGTTGATGCTGACCGACGCCGCCGTCAGCATGATCTTCGCGGCGCCGACGCTCAGCTCGATCCCGGCAGCGGTGCAGCCGATCGTCATGGCGACCGGCACGGCCGGGGGTCCGACCTCGATGGTGAGGCCGCCGGCTCCCGGCAGGTCGCTGAGCGTGAAGCTCACCCCCTCGGTCTTCCAGACCTTCACCTCGGCCACGGCCGGCGCAGCGGGCACCTGCCCGGCACCCCAGAAGCAGCCGGCGAGGATCGGCCGGTCCGGATCCCCGGCCTCGAACTCGATCCACACGTGGGCGCCGACCGGGGGCACGGCGAACAGGCCCACGCCGTCACCGGCGTACGGCACGCAGGGCTCGGCCCAGCTCATCCGCCCCTCGCCGAGCACGGAGGGGACGGAGACCTGCACGCGTCCGCGCTGGAGCGGGTCGAGATTGCTCTCGACCCTCCCCCGGTGCTTGCCGTAGAAGCTCGTCACACCGGCACCACCGGCACGGTGGAGCCGTGGCCCTCGCGGGCGAGGCTGAAGCGCTGCCGGTAGCCACCGGTGGACAGCTCGTGCTCCACCTCGCGGACGTACCAGAGGCCGTCGTGCGACCAGCCCGCGCCGCGCAGGCCGACGAGCCCGCGTGGCCGCAGCACACCGCCGTAGCGCGCGCCGTCGAGCTCGCCGTCGGCGACCACCGCGTCACCGGATCGCTCGGCCTGTCCCTGTGCCCGCGCGAAGGCGCCGACGATGCCCGTCCCGCTCTGGCGGAGCCGCCGGCGGCGCAGCTCGGCCGCGTACTCCACCGACAGCGGACGTGCCGCGAGCGGAGGACGCAGGCTCGGCCCGCTGCGGACCGGGACGGCTCGCCCCGTGAGCGGGTCCTGCACCATCCCCTCGACGGTGACCGGCGCGAGCGCGTCGATCCGGAACTGCGGCGGCGCGGTCACGTTCGTCTCCGGACCGAGGTCCACCGAGACCGCTCGCTGCGGCACGCCCACCCGGACGGGCGGCCCCCAGTAGAAGGTGCTGGTGGCCGGCACCGGCCCGGGGATGACGTAGGCGACGTAGCCGTGGCGCTCGGCGAGCATGGTCAGGTGCCCGAGGTCGGTGTCGTGCTGGGTCGGCACCCGCTCGATCGGCAGCGGCGGGTCGGCGGACGGCGGCGGCACGACCAGGGGCACCAGCCCGCGTGCGGCGTACGGCGCGAGCACCGCCAGCACCTGGACGGGGTCGTCGAGCCCCACGTGCTCGACGTCGCGCTCCTCGCGGTCCAGCAGGAGCGACAGGTCCTCCCCGGTCGCCGTCAGCGTGGCCTGGCCCGGCCGGTCCCCAGGGGTCAGGGCGACGGTCGTGACGATCCCGTCCATGAGGACGGCGGGCAGCGCGCCGAACGTCAGCACGAGCACGACACGCGCGTTGACGGCGACCGGCGAATCCTGCAACAGCCGCGTGTCCAGGGCGGCGAGCGGTCCCGCGCGTCCCGCGTCGAAGGTCAGCGTGAACACCGAGCGCTCGCCGTCGGTCTCGGTCACCAGGACCTGCCGAAGCCGCGCGGTCACGGGCGCGGGCAGGGGTACGGGTACGGCACGTCCCGCGAGGACCGTCAGTCGCACCCCGGGCGCGGGCACGTCAGACCACCGGCGCCGGCACGACGAGCAGCCGACCCGCGGCGTCGCGCGCGACGAGGTCGTCGGGATCCAGGGCGTGGTTGGCGTCGCAGATCCGCCAGAACGCCATCGGATCGCCGTAGTAGCGGGCGCTGACCAGGTCCAGCCGGTCCTCCTCGGCGACGCGGTGGTGCGCCAGCGCGGGTGCGCTCGAGGTGCCGTGCAGGCGCCGCCGCAGGTAGGAGACCTCGCGCTCGCCCCCGCGGCCGTCGACGATGCGGGCGCTCGCGACCTCCGCGCCGTCGTACCGGCTCCCCCTGGCCACGTCAGGCCCCCGCCAGGGCGCCCAGCGCGGCGCCCGTCCCGGTCGAGCTGCCGACTGTGGCCAGCGTCTCCTTGAGCACCTGGTGGCGGAGGGAGAGCCAGTACCCCGGATCGCTCGTCGGCAGGTCGCTGTAGGTGAGGACGTGCAGCGCCAGCTCCACGCTCGCCCGGATCGGCGACAGAGCCGGGTCGAAGGCCTGCTCGGTGATCGTCAGGGTCTCCAGCCGCACGGGCAGCACCCGCGCGGGCCCCCAGACCAGGACGGTGAGCGGTCCGGCCGGCGGGAGAATCTCGATCGTCCCGGCCAGCAGCATCGCCGTGTCGGCGATCACCCGGGCACTGCTGGGGGTGAGCAGCATCTCCAGCGTCGCCAGCGCCGGCGCGATACCGGCCGCCCGGGCGACCGGGTCGTCGGCCTCCAGCTGGTCGGCGGCGTCCACCTCCACGGTCATCGTCACCGACTCGGTCGGCGCCCCGTAGACGCGGTGGGGGTCCGCGGCCCGGTCCTGCTGCTGACGGGTGTCGGCCCGCGGCCGCAGGGTTCGCGTAACGGAGTCGGGGTTGTACTGGAACACGACCACCCGGGACGCCGGGCTCCACGGGTCCACCGCGACGATCGAACCCCGGAGCGTGCGCGGAGTGCCCGGAAAGCTGCTCACGTGCACAGCCTCACGGCGTAGCGTCACCCGTGCGTCACCGCAGTCTGATCAGACGCGTCCGAACCTCGGACAGGATTGAGCCGCTCGCTGCGGACGCGGGCACGCCCCTACACCGCCTGGCGACGCAGGTCACGATCCGTCAAGAGCGGTGAAGTCTTGTGGTCAGGGGCTGGCACGGCGTCGAAGCGCAGCCGGCCCACACAGCATCAGGCCTCGGTCTTGCTCACCAGCAGGCGGACGACTCCCTCGTCGAGCCGCTCCTGCCCGACGACGTGCCAGCTGCTCTCGAACCACGCGGGGACTCCCTTGCCGCCGGACGCAGCCACGACCTCGACTCCCAGGTCGCCTGACACGCGGGCCAACACCGCGCGTGCGTCCGGCACGCGGTGTCCGACGAGCGTCGGCACGTGATCGCCGTCGAGGACGAGGCCGCGCGGAGCCAGCGACCCGAGGAACTCCAAGCCGCGCGCCTGGCTGCACTGCAGGCCCTGCAGTTCCGCAAGCGCGCGGGGGGCGTACATAGGAGCGGCGCCGCGCTGCAGCGCCTCCACTCGGCGGGACATCCTGTCGATGTCCCGCAGGAGGACGTTGACAGCGGCCGACGCCAGCCCCTCGCGCTGCTCAGGCAGAGCGAGTAGACACACACCCAGGACCCTGGCAAGAACCGGCGTCGGGGAAACGGGTACCGCGACCTTGGGCTCGTCGTCGACCCAGCCGAGCACGGCCGCTGCCAGCCCCATGTTGGGGTCGACATGGCTGAACAGGTCGGCGACCTTGCGGGCGCGCGACGCGGCTTTCGGCAGCCACCCCTTGCGCAGCTGTCCCACCAGGATCTGGACTGCCTCGACGTAGCGCAGCCGGACGTCGCCGCACCAGCCATCGACCTCCAGCAGGTCGAGCAAGAAATCGGTTCGCCGGACCGCCGCGGCCGCCTGCAACCGCTCGCAATCGACGAACACGGACGATGTGCAGACTTCCAGGAGGACGACGAGCCGGTGCACCTGGTCGCCGCAGGGCTTCATCTCGGGCTGGTCACCGACCCAGGCGAGCAGGTTGTTGCGCCAGAGGCTCGAGCGGTTGCGCAATGACTCGACATAAGCGCTACCGGTGATGTGCGGACCGAGCCGGTCGAACAGGTCCTGGTGATCGCGGATGACCCCGTCGATCTCGTCCGGAGGGGCGTCGCGCAACGCGGAGGCGACCGTCAACTGCAGCAGCAGCAGCGCTGCCTCGCAGTCCTCGTCCAGAGGGAAGTACTTCTGCAAGCTGGAGACGTTCGGCATGCGCCCTCCTCGACCGGCGACTGTGAAAGATGAAGGACCTGAGCTCATCGATCTCTCATCCCGCCGGCACCCGAGCCGAGAGCCACCCGCGCGAGGGTGCCGGGCTGGTGTAGATCGGGGCTGCTCGCCGAGAGCTCTCCGAGCCGGTCCAGCGCGGCCTCCAGTGGCACGTCGCTGCCCCGGCGCGCGAGGACCTCGACCAGTGCCTGGGCGGCGGGCGCCTCGAGGGCGCCATTGCGGACAAGTGCGCCAGACGCGCAGGCAGCGGCGGACACGGCCTCGGCGATGCGTCCTTGATATAGAAGCGACCAGGCCAAATTCATCCGGCACAACCCCGTCAATCGCAGGTTCTGCAGCTTCTCGGCCTCCTGGGCGGCCCGGCGGAGAGTTTGCTCAGCCCCTTCTGGGTCACCCTGCGCGAGGAGGACGAGCGCGCGGACGTTGCGGAGGAAACCCGCGGAGTCGCTCTCCGGGCTGTCGCGGTAGGCGTCGAGACCCTCCTCGACCGCGCGAAGGGCGCGTGCGGTGTCCTGCTCGAGCAGCGCGACGAGCGCTTCGACGTCAGCTCGCTGCGCGCGCAACAAGGGCGGATCGTCGTCCCGGCTCAACTCGACCATCCGCCGGACAGTCATCGCGGCGGCCGGCACGTCCTGCAGGTAACACAGCGACAGCGCCTGTTCGAACAGCGCATCCATCCGGCAGTTGTGCGGCGCCGCATCGTCCTCGCCGACCGTTGTCAGGACCCGGACGGCCTCGTGCGCCCGGCCGAGGTGCCGCAGTGTCGTCCCATACCGCACGTCGATGGCTGCTTTCGGAAGGGGGAGGGCCTCGTCGCCGGAAGAGTGGGCGACGAGCGTCCGCAGCGCCTCCTCCGCCTCGTGCAGGGATCCGTCGAAGAACTCGAGCGCGGCGCGGCACCACAGCACGGGCGAGACCGGCACGTCCGGATGCTGCTCCGCCTGGCGAAGCGCGGTGCGCAACAGTGCTCCCTCGCCACCGCGTGCCAGGAAGTCGGCGACCTCGGCCAGTGCAGTCAGCGCCGCACCGTGGTCTCCCGCGCGCCACCGGTGCTCGTACTCCTTGACGTGCGGCATCGCGTCCGACACGAACCTCAACGCGATGACAGGCCGCCGCTGGCTCGCGTACCACCTCGCCAATTCGGTGTCACGCTGGCGCAGCGTCTCGCCGGACAGCAGCACGGCGCGCACGTGGTCGGCGTCGAGTGGGTGCAACCGCACGAGGCCCGAGTCCCGGTCGTATGCGAGCTCCCGGCTGCGCCACAGGGTGGCCAGGACACTGCGCACCTCGCGCGCGTTCGCGACGTCGGCCAGCACTGGGGGCACGGCCTCCGCAGGCAGCGGAATCCCCGCCGCGGCGAGCAGCCCGACGACTGCCCTGCCGATCGCGTCGAGCCGCGTCCAGCCCTGGCTCACCAGCTGGCGGACGAGCTCCTCCGGCGGAACGTCGGACTCGAGGACGTCCTGAGCCGCAAACGGGTCGTCGGTCAGCAGGCGGGCCAGCAACTCCAGTCCACGCGGGATGCCGTGGAGCGTCCGAGCCGCCTGCCGCAGCTGCTCGTCCGAGAGTTCTCGCAGCCCCTGGCCGCCGGGCGCGATCGCACGGAGCACGTGGACCGCGTCCTCCTCCGGTAACCCTGCGTCGAGCTCCAGCTCGCGGACGTGACTCACGAGGTCGCCGGGCAGGCGCAGCGGGCGCTGTGAAGTCGTCACCACTGTCTGGCCGGCTGGTGCCCGGCAGGCGGAGTCCAGGAAGGCGACGACCTCCGCGTCGAGGAGTTCGCCAGTGCCCGGGTCCTGCAGGTCGTCGAGATTGTCGAGCACTACCACGGCGCGACGCGCGCTGAGTGCCTGCCACAGGGCCGGCAGAGCCCGCTCCCGCACGTTCTTCAGATTCTCGCTCAGGCGGCTGCGCTCCTCGGGTGGAAGCAGGCCGGCGAGTGCTTCGTACAACCCGGACAGCGTCAGGGAACCGGGACCGGTGCGCGTGGACAGGTAGACGAGCCCGTCGACGTCCTCGAGCGGGCTGCGACGCGGGTCGGGCTCCTCGAAGTCCGCGAGCACGCGCGCAACCATCGCGCTCTTCCCGATCCCGCGACGCCCGGTCACGCTGATGACCCTCTGCCGGGAGAGGACGAGCGCCCGCAGCTCGGCCCGCTGGGCGTCCCGGTCACGCCAGCAGCCGACACCCCCCGAGATGCGATCGCCGACGATGCGAGTGCTCCGAGGCGTGCTCGCGTCGTCGACCAGCCGGGTTCGCGTCCATACACCGCCATCGGCGACCAGCCAGTCGACGAGGTCGGGGTGGTCCGCGAAGGTGTGGACGGGTTGCGCGCGCAGCTCCCGGCGCTCGGGGTCGTCCGCATCCACGTCGGCCTCCACGATCCCGAGGAGAAGCCCCTTGTGATGTGCGAACAGCGCCGCGCCGGACATTCCAGACCAGGAGCTGCCTGCGCGCATCACCGTGCCGACGCGGCCCTCGACGTGCACCGCCCACCGCTGTCGCTTGTACTGCGACAGCGGTGGCACGACGCCGATCAACTGCCGTGACTCCCGCAGCTCGCCGTCCGCGTCCACCTGGACGTCGGTAGCGGGGAACCCGACTGCAGTGCAGGCGACTGGCGCGGAGCCGTCGAGGATCTCCGCCCACGCCACCGGCTCGGCAGGCGCGTTGTCCCAGGACGGATCGAGCACCAGCAGCAGAGCCGCATCGATATCCCGCGCCGGGTGCCACCACACGACGGTCGCGTCAGCGAAGGACTGGCCTGGGCCGGCGGACAACCGTCGCACTCGGCAGCGGAGCTGGTGAGCGACCTCGTGTCGCAGCGCAGTCAGCTCGTCGTGCCCGAGCTTCGCCGGCGCCGACCGGGTGGTCGTCGGCATGGCGGCTTGCACGACGTGTCGGGCTGTGAGGACGAGTCGGTTCGACAGCAGGTAGCCGGACCCAGCCGAGCGGTCAGCGGGTACCCAGATTTCCGCGACGTTCCGTGCGGTCGGTAGTCGTGAGCCATTGCCGGACACGATGTCCGACCTAGTCAGTTCCGGAGGCTGTCGGTCATCGTGGCTCCTCGGCTGTCGAGTCGCGCACGAGGGCAGGCCTGCGCCGGGCACCGTCGTCGAGCACCGGTGTGAGAGTGAGGGCCAGGCGGTGCGTCACTTCCTGCGAGTGACTGCCCTTCGCCCCGAACGAGACGACGCCGAAGCGGACGCCGCCCTCGGCCGAGGCGTCGCGGGTTACGACCACGCCGAACTCGATCTCGATCGCACCGAGCTCGAAGCGGAGGCTCTCGCGTTCACCCTGCTGCATTGCGCTCGTCAATTGCTGCCGCAGGCTCGTAAGGGTGTCAGCGAGATCAGCGGTCGCTACGTCCATGGTCATCCCCCAGAGCGCGCTGAGGGCGTCAGCATGCCAAAAGCCAACATTCGCTGGCAAGGAGTATCGGTTCGCCCCCACAGCTCGGCCCATTCGTCAACGACAGCCCACATTCGACTGTTCAGTTTCAGTGACGGGCGGGTCCCACGGCTGGTCACGACAGGCCCTAGCCGCGCCGGGCCAGGGCCGGGTCGCCGACGACCCCCGCGCAACGCTCGAGCCGGGCGTTTCCCGCGATGCGCGGGGCACCAGCACGGCGTCCTGCGCCCGCGACGCTACTCGAATGGGCCGCCGCTTTGCATGCCATCGTGCCATCGCGAATCTCCTGCATGGTGTTGAGCGTCTGCTTTCCGTTCTCGCCAGCAGCAATCACTACGACCTTCGTCAACGCCTTTACTGCTGGAAATGCAGGCGCCCGTCGTGATGAGACTGCTCGAGAAGTAGGTCACGGGGGCGTCGTCCGCCTTCAACTTGCCGCCCCTGAGGGCGCTCACCGTCGCAGCGTGGGCCCTCCTCACCGCCTTCTTTCTGGTCCAGCTTGATATCCAGGTGCCACCAGTAAAGCGCGACGGCCACGTCCTACGCCTCTTCACTTGCGCTGGGGACCGACCGGTCGTCAGCCAGCCGCCGGAGGGAGGGCGGCCTGCCGGAGCCGGACGGTAACGGGTACTGCGTCACCGACTCGTCAAGCAGGTTCGCCGCCGGCGGTCCGCGGCCCGACGGGACGCACAGCGGGCGTGACGCGGGAGCGATGACCGCCGGCGACGGTGACGACGCCGCCAGCGTCAGGAGCCGCCATGCCGCCCACGCTCACCTACCCGGGTGTGTCTACGTCCATGAGATTCCTAGCGATGGCCGGACGATCACCGGGGTCGCGACCGCGGTGACCGCGTTTGTCGGCCGCGCACTGCGAGGACCCGTCGACACCCCGACGCGCATCACTTGGGATGGGCAGTTTGACCGGTAGTTCGGTGACTGTGGCGCGAGAGCGCGCTCGGCCAAGCCGCCCGGACTACTAGTACTGCGGCCGTCAACGTTCGCCTGCCTGGCGGCTGCCTTCCCGAGACCGCCACGGATGGCGACGGAGTGCGCAGATGGTCAGTTTTCGGCACGGGAATGGCGCGTCTGCGCACACTGTCCTGACGCGAAGCGCTAGTCGGCCCAGCTTGAACCAGTCGAAGGTTGCGTGACGCGGTACTAGGTCAACGGCGGCATCGCCGCGGTCGTCGTCCGGCCGCCGGCGGCCGGGGCAGCACAGCGGCGACCGCGACCGTCCTCGACGCGGGCGGCCTCACGCTGACCGCGGCGAGCCGGGGCCGCTGGGGAAGCGCGCTGAAGGCCGACGTCAGCCCGGCCCCGGGTCCTGAGGCTGCCGAGGTCGCGCGCGGTCAGGACGTGCACGTCGGCAACCTACTCCCCCTGGTCGTCCCGGCCTGTTCACCCTGAACCCGTACGGCGTCATCGACGGCTGGGCCGTCCTCTCGGCAGACGAGCCCGTCAGGCAGCTGAGCGGTCACGCGGCGACCGCGCTGCGGGACGGGGTCACGATCCTCCCGATTGCCACCGACGACGAGGTCGTCGGAGGCAAGTTCTGCCAATCGTCCCGGCTCCACGATGAGTGCAGTCCCTACCTGGAGATCACCGAGGTGCCGGACGTCATCGGGCAGTCGCTCCGCGACGTGCGGACGCGCATGGAGGCGACCGAGCTCATCGTGGGGCGAGTCACCGACAACTTCCGAGGAGCGGACGTGTAGAGCAGACCTGAGGCCGCCGGCGCCAGGGCGGTCGTGGGCACCCCTGTCGACGTCCGGATGACGGACAGGTCGATGGTCGTGTCGAGATGACATCTCCGACGCCGCCCCCGGGAGGGAGCGGCAGGCCGCGCAGCGGTCGCGGTGTCCCGCCGGCATCGCCGGCGTCCTGCCCAGGACCGCCCGGCGCCTGCGGGCGACGCGGGCTCACTGACCGCCGTCGGGCGGACCGACAGCCTGGTGGGGCAGCCTCTCGAGCCAGTCGCGGACGGCATCGAGCACGGCCGCGGGCGAGGACGCCACGGCCACGGTCGTCTCCTCCACAGCCCTTCCACCGGTGGCATCTGGCAGGGTCAGCAGGCGCGCCCTGAAGTCCCCGGCGTCCTCGAGCCAGACTCGGACGAGCAACGCCGCGCCCCGGTGGTCGCCCACGGCACCTCGGTCGCGGATCACACGCGACGAGGCTCCCCGGCGGCGCCGGCGGACGCGAGCTCCGGAAGGCGCCACACCCTTTCCCCCTTCAGTGCCCGCCCGGGAGCCCGGCCGTCGCGCGGCGCCGGGCGGGCGCGGCCGCCGTGGCCCCAGGCCTGGGCACCAGCTGGTCGGGCCGCGGCCGGCTCCGGACAGCGAGCCCGCGGCGCACCTGCGGGATGTGCTGGACCAGCCGGGTCATCTGCTCGGTGGGTGGGACGCCGAGCTCGTCCTCCAGGAGGGTCCGGAAGAGCTCGTAGGCCCGGACCGCCTCGGCCAGGTTGCCTTCGGCCAGGTGGATCCTCACGAGGATCCGACGGGCGCTTTCCCGCAGGGGCTCCGCACCGACAGCCGCGTGCGCCGCCTCCAGAGCCTCGCCGTGGCGGCCGAGGGAGAGCAGGCGCGCGGCCACGGCCTCGAGCGCCTGCATGCGCAGCTGGCGCAGCCGCTCACGTTCGAGGAGGACCCAGTCGTCGTACCACCCGGGCAGGAGGTCGCCGAGGAGATCGGTGTCCGGAAGGTCCGTGCTCGCCCGGACGGCGCGGTCGGACCTGACGGAAGCCCCGATCGCCCCGAGCGCCCAGTCACTCATCTCGCTGACGTCGACCCGGACGTCGGTGCCGAGCCGGAGGGCGCCGCCCGACACCTCGACCAGGCCGGGCGCGGCCTTGTTGAGCCGCCACAACGCCGACCGCAGGCTCCCGTGCGCGTGGTCCTCGGGGACGTCGGGCCACAGCCGGCCGGCCGTCGCTGTCCGGGTCGGCCGGTGGGACAGGCACACGAGCGCCACCAGGCGCTGCACCGCCCGCGGCAGGTCGTCACCGGCAGAGGGCCGGGCGACGCCGGAGAGGCGCAGCCCGAAACCGTCGAGCAACGTGACGCGGGAACCAGACGAGCGGTCCACGGGAGGGCTCCTTCCTCTCGGAGGCCGGTGGCCGAGGCAGAGGACGCCGGGGTCGACCGTCGCCTGGTGTCCGGTCGCGCCGCCCGACGACCGCCGCGCTGCATCGGTCACCGGGGGCGCGTGGACGGTGGCCCTGATCCCGTCGCGTGCGGGCGGTCCGGCATGGCTCCCCTCGACGCGGCACGTGGTTGCGTGGGCAACGCTAGGGGGCGGCAGGCCGTCGGACCGTACGCAGTTGTGCGTAGGGACCGGCGACGGCCGTCGACACCGCGGCCGCTTACCGGAACGGGATCGTCGCCGAACGCCTTCCCCCTCGGCGAGCGCCCTCCTACAGTGGGCCCCGTGTCGCACGCCACGGCATCCGAAGCAGCGTGGTTGGAGCTCGTCGGCGGCATCCTGCAGGGGCGGTCGGGCAGGCGGGAGTTCCCGCACGCCGAGGTCGCCGGCCTGCTCCTGACGTCCTTCGACGCAGCCTGCTGCTCGCTGAACGTCGTGGACGGGGCGTGGGTCGACCACGTCGTCGGCGCCTGGCCCGAGGGCTACCTGCCGAGGACGCCGCCGTCGGGCGTCCTCCCCGATGCGACGACGCACCCCCTCATCCGCTGGTACGCCGTCACGGGCAGCTGTGAGGTCCAGATCCTGGGGCGGGTGCCGCGCGAGGTGGCTTCCGCGCGGATGGCGGCCGAGTGGTCGGCCTTCGCACGTCCCCTCGGCATCACCCACCAGCTCGCCCTGCCCCTCCGGCTGGGCGAGGGGATCCAGGCCTACGTGGTCAGCCGTCCCGACGACGACTACCAGGACGCTGATGCCGAGCTCGCGCGGCTGGTCCGTCCGGCCCTTGCGGCGCTCGTCGGGCAGCAGCAGGTGATGCAGGACGTGGCGGACTGGCAGTACGAGCGCGTCCGTGGCACCCGTCTGACCGAACGCGAGTACGCCGTCCTCAGGCTGCTCGGCGCGGGCCTGACCGCCGAATCCATCGCCCGCCGCCTGCACACCTCTCCGCGGACGGTGCACAAGCACCTCGAGCACCTGTACCGGAAGCTCGGCGTGCGGGACAGGCTGATGGCGGTCCAGCGAGCGCACGAGGCCGGTCTCCTGGCCACAGCCGTGGAGTGCGGCGCAGCACGGCGGCCGGCGGACGGCGCACCCACGCTGCCCTCCCCCCGTCGCTCGGAGCAGTCCCCCGTGCTCCCCCCGCCCGGTCACTGATCGCGGGCCGGCGCGAGCGGGACGTGCACCGGGGGACGGCCGCCTCACGTCCGGACGTCCTCCAGCGTCTCCAGCGGCACGACGACCGGCTGGTCCGGGTCGGCGCTCTCCTCCGCGGACCGGCCGGCCGACAAGGGGTCGGCATCGAGGTAGGCCGTGAAGTCGTAGCCGGTTCCCTCGGCAAGGTCGGCGATCGAGATCTGGAAGGTCCGGTAGGGGCCGAGGACGAAGCCCTCGAGCGTCTCCGTGCGACCGCGGTCCTCCAGCAGATCGCGGATGAGGTCTCCCTGGCTGAGCAGGTAGGCGGTCGCGTGCAGTGCGTCCCGGTCGGCGTCGAGCATCACCACGACCTTCCAGAACTCCCGCGGGACGAGGACGCCGTCGCCGATGTCGGGATCGTCGTCCCGGACCACCGGGCCGGTGAACACGCAGGCGCGGAAGCCGCGGGTACGGGCGTTGTCGAGGATGTGGTCCTCCAGCCCCAGCCACAGAGTCCTGCCCTGGTTCAGGTCGGCGTGCTGGGGGGCCGCGTTGGTGTAGTGGAAGGTGTCCAGGTTGGCCTGGTCCGCGACGGCGCTGGACTGCCCGGCGGGCGCTTCGACGTCCCAGTTGGGGTCCTCGCGGCGGACCATGTGACCGCGATCGATCTCGGGTTCGCGGTAGTGCTCCCGGGTCAGCTGGATCTCCTCCGGCAGGCGACCATCGACGAACCACCGGTCCCGGCCGCGCTTCACCCGCACCGAGTGCCGGCCGTCGATGTTGACCGCGGTCATCACCGGCTGCCTGCGCGACGTGGAGAAGCGGACGCCGAAGTGCGTGTACCGCACCTCGCCCGGCTGGTCCGACGTCTCGTCGGCGGGCCGGGCGAGATCGCCCCGGACGTGCTCGGGTAGGCCCGGCCAGGGGGCGGTGGTGCCCTCGCCGAGGAAGGCGACCTCGTAGCCGCGGCGGTCGCGGAGGTCGTCGGGGCCGTGCGTTCCGTCCGTGGCCTCGGCCTGCCCGTCAGCGATCAGCCGGACGCCGCTCACCGCGACCCGGCCGCGGGAGCGCAGCAGCTGCCCGAGGGTCCGGACGCCGACGGCGCTGTTGGCCACCCCGTAGACCCCGGCGTAGTGCAGGCCGACGACCTTCCGGTCCTCCAGCCGGATCAGCGGCGAGCCCGAGGCGCCACCGAGGCTGGTGCAGTCGTGGGACAGGACGGTGCGCCCGGTGAGCGCCTGCATCACCTTGCCGGGCATGAAGCGCTTGACGCCGTAGATGTCGCGGAAGTAGCGCGCCTGGTCGTGGGGGTCGTTGCGCTCGTCGAACGCCGGGTAGCCGATGAGGGCCACGACGTCCCCCGCACCGGCCTCGTCGTCGGCCAGCGGGAGCGGATCCGGCAGATCCCGGCCGCGGATGCGCAGGAAGGCGACGTCCGGCGCCGCATCGTCGGCGACGAAGAGGACGTCGCTCACGGCGACCGGGACGGCCTGCGACGCGACCGAGCCGACCTCCTCCGCGAAGTCGATGTCCGCCCCGTAGCGGGCGCCCGTGGCCGGCGAGCGCAGAAAGATCCCGCGCCCGTCGGCGAGCCGGCGCGCCACGAGCGACGCGACGTGCCGGTTGGTGGCCACCACCCGTGCGTCCCCGTCCTCCTCGATCACCCACCCGGTACCGCCCCAGGCCATGCGGTGGTTGACGAACTCGACCCGGCCGACCGAGCGGACGGCCGGCTCGACCGCCTTGATCCGCACGTCGACGTCCGCGGGGAAGTCGACCAGCGGCTCGAGCTCCACGGTGGCGTTGCGGACCAGCAGCGGGGGGCGGCCCACCCGCTGCACGATCGCCTCGAGTGCGTCGAGGGGCACGACGCTCTCCAGGGGTTCCCGGTCGGCCTCCAGGCGGGCCGGGACTCCCTCCGGGATCCTCGCCGCGGCTGCCTCCGGCACGGTCCCCTCGGCGATCGCCCGCCGGACCGCCGCCTCCAGGGCGTGGGAGGCAGCCAGCCGCCCGCGGACGCTCTCCAGCCTGCTCTCGTCCATGTCCTCTCCCGTCTCAGATCTCCCCGCGCGCCAGCAGGACCGCCAGAGGCGGGACGAAGGCCGCAGGCATGCGGTGTTCCAGCAGGGCGGCCGCCGCGTGCGGTGCACCCCGATCGGCGACGGCGCGTCCCGCGGTCAGGGCGCCACCGCGCCGGTGGCCGATCTCGGTGATCACCGGGGTCGGGTCCGCCCGGTCGTCGCCGGACCAGGCGGCCAGGTGCTCGTGGGCGGCCGTTCCCGGGCCGGCGACCGACTCCAGCGCCGCGACCCGGTCGGCCAGGATCACGTCCAGCGGGCGGCTCCACCCACGCCGGGCTGACGGCAGAGCCGCGCCGTAGGACCACCGTCCGGCCATCGTGCGTCGCCAGCGCTCGGCGCTGCGGGCGAGCAGCACGAGGTCCGGATCGGCGAGCAGAAACGCGGCTGCCCCCGCCCATTCCGCCAGCAGGCCGGACACGCTCAGGCCGTCGATCGCCCCGGACGGCCCGGGTGCACCCGGTGGGGATGCCGGGTGGTCGGTCACCGGCAGCCCACCAGGACCGGCCAGCCGGCGCGCGACCGCTGCGGCGTGCCGCTCGAGCGTGGGAGCGCTCCGTACCCGATCGAGGGTCACGACCGGCGCGGCGTACGGCGTCAGGGCCGCGAGGAGGAGTGCCTCGCCCGCCGGGTCCCCGGACGTCGTAGCCGGGGACCCGGCCCGGTCCAGCCGTTCCCGTGCCGCGCCCGCACCGGCCCCGCGCTGCCCGGTGCCGGACGGCAGCCAGGTCGCCCACGCGGCGCCGACCGCGTCGAACCCACGCCAGGGCGGGTTCCGCGGGGCCGAGCCGGCGCGCCACAGGGCGAACCCGAGGGCACCTTCGCTGAGCTCGGACGGCAGGCCGCGGCGCACGACGTCGGCCAGTGCGACCGCCTGCCGGGGGTCCCGGGTGAGCCGGTGGACGAGGGCGTCGAAGGAGAACTCGGCGCGCATCTCCCACCGGGGCGCCGCCAGGTGCGGGTGCAGCCGGGCCAGGTCGCCGTCGTCCCCGCTCGCCCGGTCGCGCTCGGCCAGGAGCCGTCGGGCCTCCGACCACTGCCCGGACCGCCAGAGGAAGGCCAGCGCGGCGTCCGCCTCCGGCGACCGGGCATCGAACAGCCGACCGCGGAGGGCGCGGTCGTAGATGGAGGAGCCCTCGAGCCAGTCACCGCGCTCCACGGTGGCCGCCAGCTCGGCGGCAGCGCCGGGGACGGGCGGCCCACCCGCCCCCGGAGCCGCACCGCGGACCAGCACCGAGCGCTCGCCACGGCTTCGGTGGACCAGGTCCCGAGCCACCTGGGGCAGCTCGGCGAGCGTCTCCGGGCCCAGCCGCTGCAGGACGGCCGGGTCGAGGTAGGGCGCCCGGGTGTCCCGGCGCATGAGCTGGAGTCGGTGGTAGGCGGCCTCGACGGCGGCCCACGGCTCCGGGCGGGCTGCGAACCAGGCCGCTGCGGCCCGATCCACCGTCGCCGCCCGGGCCGGCCGGGTGTCGTAGAGGAGCTGGACCAGATCCCGCCGCGTGTCCGCCCGGTGCCGCACGAAGCCCGGGGCGACCGGATCGGGCTCGACGAGCCAGTGCTCGCGGGACAGCTCCGCGAGCAGCTCCTCGGCGCGGGCGGCGCCGATCCGGCCCAGCCCCAGGTGCGGGGCGAGGACCTCCGCGATGACATCGGCGTTGATCCGCCGGACGACGAGGCCCGGATGTGCCAGCCGCCGCAACGGCTCGTCGGCGATGCGCGACAGCAGCATGCGATAGAGGAAGGCCGCGGCCACGCCTCCCTTGCGGTGCCGTGCCCGGGCCAGCGCCTGGGTGCCCGCCTCCCGGACGACGGTGGCCGCGAGCCGCAGCACGAGCGGGTTGCCCTGGGCGAGCGAGCGTGCGGCGGGACGGCCCTGAGCCGGGACGCCCAGGTGGGCCAGCAGGCGGTCGGCGCTGACGTCGTCAAGACCCCCCAGGTCGATCCGGCGGCCGACCCGACCGGGAACCGTCCCGAGGGCGTCGCCACGACCAGCGGCGAGGACGGCCAGCGGACCGAGGCCGGCGGCGAGGAGCTGGTCGATCCAGTCGAACAGGCGGGCGGGATGCGTCTCCCCGCGGGACCGCAGCGCCTCCAGGGTGTCGAGGACCAGGAGCACCGGCCGCGCTTCGGTCCGCACGAGCTCGGCGGTGACCCGCAGTAGCCCCATGGGGATCCGTTCGCGCAGCTCGCCCTTCACCGCCGGCAGCGGGTCGGACACCGGGGCCCCGGCCGCCCGGAGCCGGGCCTCGCGCAGGGCGTGCGGCTCCCCGGTGAGGTCCGCGGCGACCTGACGGGCGAGTTCCACGGTCAACGCGGTGAGGTCCTGCACCTCGAGGCCGCCGCGGTCGAAGTCCAGCCGGACGACGACCCACGGCCGCATCGACGCACGCGCCGAACGGATCACCTCTTCGAGCAGCGTCGACTTGCCCATCCCGGCCGTCCCGCTGACGAACAGCGCCCGGACCGGGGGCTCGGGGAACGGCTGGTGGAGCCACTCGACGATCTGGGACCGCTCGGCGTCCCGGTCCACGAAGTCGGCTGCGGCGAGGATCTCGTTGCGGTCGGTGGCGTCGAGGCGGACGAGCACGGCTCGGGCGGCGTCCAGCAGCAGCCAGGCGGGTGCGAGCGGCCCGCTCCGGTCGAGGGCCACCACGATCCGCTCGAGGTCGCGCCGGGGGCCGCCGGCCACGATCCTCGCCCGTACGGCGTCGTGTGCGAGGTCCCCCCGCCCCTCCAGGGCGTCGAGCAGGTCGGCGGTCTCGGCGTCCACGGCGCCGGCCCCGCGTCGCCAGGTGACCGCCGCCGGGATCCCCGTGCGCTCGGCGAGCCGCTCGAGCGCCCACCGGCGCTCCGGTCCCCGGATGACCCAGGAGCCCCGACCCTCCCCCGGCCTCGTGTCGCAGACCCGGGCGAGGTGCGCGGCGAGGTCGACCGTGCGGTCACGGTCGGTTGTCGACGTCGGAGCGGCGCCGAGCGCGGCACCGGGGTCGAAGTGGCCCGACAGCGCCGCGAAGTCGACCACGGCCCGGATCTCCTCGGCCGGGATGTCGCGCGCCACGGTGGTCACGGTTCCTCCCGCCCGTCCCGCTGCCACTGCTGCAGGTCCGGGCGCAGCGCCGCCGCCACGGCGGGTAGGTCCGATGCCGCGTAGACCCCGTTGAAGTCGCGCAGCGGCGCCAGGACGGGGTCGGCGACGGCGTCGACGACCTCGACGAGAGGCGGCCGCCCCGTGAGGTCCTCGTGGGCCCGGGTCAGGAGGTCGAGCACGTCGGCGCGGGTGAAGCCGCCGAGGTACTCGACCACCAGGCCGGGGGGCCCGGCGACGGCCGCGGCCGAGGCGGTGGCGAATTCCTCCCCCGGCAGGGCGAGGGTCTCGAAACCGGCGACCACCAGCCGCAGGTGGGGCTTGCGCAGCGCCGCGGCGACGAAGCCCTCCAGCAACAGCCGGGCCGGCTCGGGGACCACGACCGACGGCGTGTCGAAGAAGAACCACACCGTGCGCCCCGCCGCCGCGGCCGCCGCCTCCACCGCTGCGGCCAGCAGCCGGGCCCGGTCCCGCGCCGCGGCCTCGGGAGAGGCCAGCCCCACCTCCAGGCCCGGTGAGGGCGGGAGGTCCGCGAGCGGCAGGCCCGTTCCCGCGACCCGGCCTCGGATGTCCTCGACGAGGTCCCTGACCAGCTCGTCGAAGGAGACCCGGACGATGACCTGGCCGGCACCCCGGCGGGCCAGCAGCCCACCCAGGAGGTGGTGGGAGAAGTTGAGCCCCGTCGTCCCGCCCGTCGTCTCGCGCCGCTTGACCCGCACGCCGCGGACCCGGCTCCGCTCGTCACCGGCCGCCGCGACGGCATGGACGAAGACGTCGCGGCCGATGACGAGCGCGCCGGTCGCGGTGCCGTCCAGCGACCACAGCGACCGGGGCGCCACGTCGTCCTCGACGAGGGGCCGCAGGTCCGCGGCGAACCGGGACAGCGGGACCAGCCGTCCCTTGCCGTTCCACCTGCCCTGGTGGACCCCGGCGAGCTCCAGGTGGCTGTCGAAGCACGCCCCACCGGACGACCCCTGCGCGGTCGTGATGTCGTGCCGCCACCGGGCGGTGACGTTGCGGATCTTGTGCAGGTACCCCCAGCCGAAGCCCCGGTCCTCGCCATCGGGGAAGTGGACGAGCACGAGCCTGGTCCGCGACGCGGTCCTGGAGACGGGCTCGGGCAGCTCGGCACGGCCCAGGTGCGCCGCCGCCGGCCGGCGCATGACGAGGACGGCGACGTCATTGCGGCCATCGACGTCGGCGTCCGCCCGCGGAGCCTGACCGGTGTACTCGGCGTCGCCGCAGAACGACTCGAAGCGCAGCGGGAGCGCCACCTCCTCGACGGTCGAGTCGGCGAGGACGACGTGGATGCGAGGCGCCGGCTCCTGCGGCCGCCCCGGCGGCTGCACCGCGACGACGTGCCACGCCGTGAGCACCAGGCTCGGCCCGATGAGGCACCCGGTGCCCGCGACGGCGCCGTTCACCAGGACCCGGCAGCGGAAGGCCTTGGCGCGGGATCCGAAGAGCACCAGCCGCTCGGGATCCACGTGGTCGGCCGCCGGCTGCGGCGCGCCGACGGGGACGCCGCGGGCCTGCAGGGCCCCGACGAAGGCGTCGAGCAGGTCGCGGTGGGCGAGCTGCTCGATCCAGAGCTGCTCGAGGGTGCCGCCCACCACGGGCAGCGCGGCGACCAGGCTGTCCACCGTCAACGGCGCCAGCCAGCCCGCCTGCACCGCCGCGAGCGCCCCCGCCGCCTCCAGGGGGTGGTCCCGGATGGCGGCCGCGAGCTCCGCCTCGTCGGACACGTCGGCTCCCCGGATCAGGAGAGGAGGGAGGTGATCGCGCTGCGCACGGGGCCGGTCCGGAGGTACTCGCGGATGCCGTGGTGGTTGTCGCTGCCGTTCACCACGAGGAAGTCGCTGGTGCGGTCGGCGGGGGCGTACTCCGGCCGGATCGTCCGGTCGAGCGCGACCAGGTCGCGTCCGTCGGCGACGTTGCGCCACGCGGTCACCCCGGCCGGGACCGCCAGCGGTGTGGTGACGAGATCCTGGATCTCGGTGATCCCCAGCGGTGAGCCGACCGTGACGAAGAGCGGCACCTCGCACTCGGTCCCCAGCTCCCGCAGGACGTCGTAGGCGATGATCGAACCCAGGCTGTGCGCGACCACCACGGCGGGGCCGTCGATCTGCTGCAGCGTGGCCCGCAGCCGGTCACGCATCGCCTCCCCAGCCCCGCCGAAGAAGTAGGCGTAGACGTCGGTGAACGTGCGCTTCACCAGGAGACGGAAGGTGGCGACCCGCGCCCCGCGTGGCAGCGGCAGGACCTCCTCGTCGGAGCGCTCCCCCTGCACCACGGCATCGGCCACGTAGGCCATCTCCCGCAGCCACGGGTCGAGGGCGGCGCCCGGCACGGGCTTGCCGGCGGACCCGCTGCCACCGGGAGCCGGCGTCTCGACCAGGACCTCCGCGTGCGCCTCCATGACGGCCTCGACGACGAGCTCGGCGGGGCGCAGCTCGGCATCGCCGGGGGACTCCTCCCCGCCGACCAGCTCCAGCTCGTCGACGCGCGGAGCCGGCAGCGGCGCCGGGTACCGGAGGTCGGCCCAGTACGCCACCCGGGATCGCTTTCCGGCCGGGCGGTCGAAGAGGGCCTCGTCCCAGATCCGCTTCAGGGACACCTCGTCCGGCTTGTTGCCGTTGCCGTGCACGTAGACCACGGTCGGTTCCACTGCTACCGCCTCTGCATTCCGAGAGGGATGGGTTCCCCTGCCGGTGCCCGGTCAGGGAGCCTGGACGAGCCCGGCTCCCCGGTCGGCCACGTCGACGTCGGACGCGATGCCCTCGGTCGTGGCCGTCGCCAGGAGCCTGGCCGTCACCGGGAGCGCCGACAGCGGGACCGGGAGGGCCGCGACGTCCTCCCACCAGAGCGCCGCCACGCCCGCCACGTGGGGCGTCGCCATGCTCGTGCCGCTCAGCGTGGCGAGGCCCCCGCCCGCCTTGGCCGAGCGGACCATGACGCCCGGCCCGCTGATCTGCGGGAAGGTGTTGGAGAACGGCGCGACCCGCAGCCCGTCCGCGGACTCGCCCAGGGCGCCGACGGAGATCACGCCCTCGGCCGCGGCAGGGATCGAGACCGCGATCTCGTGCTCGGGGTTCTCGTGGCGCTTGCTCTCGTTGCCCGCCGCGGCCACCAGGAGGGTTCCCGGGCCGAAGGCCTGCCGGCTCCTGACCACGCCCATCAGCGCGTCGAACATCCGCAGGTTCGCGCGGTACGCCTCGAGGGCCAGCGACGTGGCCAGGTCCGCCGGCCAGCCGCGTGCCACCAGCTGCTCGACCAGGCCGGGGAAGTCGAATCCCAGGGACATCGAGATGACGTGCGCGCCGCCGTCGACGGCCCACTGGATGCCGCGGAAGATCATGTCGGAGTCGCCGGAGCCGTCGTCCCCGAGCACCTTGCCGATCAGGGCGGTGGGGACGCCGGGGGCCACGCCGATGCGCACGCCGTCCACGTCGCGGCCGAGGATCGTGCCGGCGCAGTGGGTTCCGTGCCCGTCCTTGTCGCCGTCGCCGCTGCCCGAGAAGTCCCGCTGCACGATGTGGACACCCGAGAAGGCGGGGTGGGTGGCGTCGATGCCGGTGTCGAGGACGGCGACGGTGACACCCGCCCCGGTCCGCGTCGACCGGTCGGCACCCACCGCCGTGACCCCCCAGGTCGCCGATCCCCCTGCCCGTGGCTCGTCGCCCTCGACGTCGACGGGCCGGATGAGCCGGGTGGGCATGATGGGCGCGATCGCCCGTACCTCCGGATCGCGGGCGAGCGCCCGGACCTCGGACTTCTCGAGCCGCTCCACGTCGATCCGGAGCCCGGCTGTGCCGAGTCCGGGCGCCTCCGGCCCCTCCGTCGTCCCGCCGTAGGGCTCCCCCGTCCGCGCCGCGGCGAGGTCACGCAGCACCGTGTACGTAGGCATCGCTGTCCTTCCGTCCGCTGCCGGCCCCGGCGGTCGTGCCGGTGGCCCGGTCGATGGTCGGCAGGATCGCGTAGCGGCGTCACCGCGCCGTCACCACTGGCCGGCGGTGGTGGCCCGCGGGGACCGACGGGCGGACGTGCGCCACCAGCGCTGACCGCCCGCGGAGAATCGCACACCGGTCCCGGAGGGCCTCATCACGGAAGTGGACGGCGAGGTCCGGGCCCCGCCGCACGTGTCACTCCGTCGTCGCCCCACCACCGACGAAGCCATCCAGCCACTCACCGACCGCATGCACGAGCTCGGAGGGTGAGGACGCGAGGGCCACGGTGCGGTCGTCCTCCGACTCGTCCCGCCCGACCGCGGTCACGCGGGCCCGGAACTGATCCGTGCCGTCCTCGAGCCAGACCCGGACGAGGAGCGCAGCGCTTCGGTCGTCGGGCAGGGCATCCTCCGCATGATCGGCCACCCAGCCTCGGGCTGCGCGGATGTGCACGGGCGTCCTTCGCCGTGACCGAGGATGTTCCTGCTGATCGGTGACGATGCGTAAGTGCGCTCCCCCGACCGGATGACCTCGGTGACACGCCCGGGTGAAGGTCGGAGCGCCATCCAGAGGGTCGGCGGAGGCTTTCCGACCGCGGGGTCTCACGAGCGCGTCGTCAGCCCCCGCCGCAGCTCGTCCATGGCCTGCGAGAGGCCCACCCGTGGCGCCCAGCCCCACCGCCGCGCGCGGTCGGCGACCAGCTGCCCGGTCCAGACCGGCTCGTCGGTCCACGCGGGCGCGGTGCCCAGCGCGTCGGTCACCGTGCCGAGGTAGTCCCGCCATGTCGCCGGCTCGCCCGTGACGACGACCGGGGTCGTGCTCCCGGCGACGGGGCCCCGCTCGGGGTCGCCGGCGGTCGGGACGGCCCCGGTGGCGACGTCCGCGATGAACGCCGCGAGGTCGTCGACGTGCACCCACGCCCAGGTCTGCGCCGGGTTCGCCCGGTTCTCGCCGTTGCGGATCTGCTGCGGTCGCAGCGTGTTCCACACCGACGTCTCGCCGGGGCCCAGGATCGCCGGCGGGCGGACCAGCACCGTCGTGAGCCCGCCGACCTGCGCCAGCGCGGCGTCGGTGGCGTTCTTGGTGTCGGGGTAGGCGCCGCTGCCCTCGAGCAGGAGGGCGCCGTCCTCGGCGACGTCACCCACGCCGGCCGCGCGGTCGTAGACCCCGGCCGTCGACACGTGCACCAGCCGGGCGACGCCGGCGTCCCGGGCGGCCCGGGCGATCGCCGGGGTGCCCTCGACGCCCACCCGGTGCTGCACCTCCCGGGGCGAGCCCATCGGGTGGACGGTCGTCACGACCGCGTCAGCGCCGTCGGTGACCTCGCGGGCGAAGCCCTCGTCGGCGAAGTCGCCGACGTGCTCGGTCACGCCGTCGAGCGCGGGCGCGCTGCCGGCGCGGCGGACGACGGCGCGCACCCGCGCCGACCGCTCGACGAGCGCCCGGCACACCGCGGTGCCCACCAGCCCGTTCGCACCGGTCACCACGACGACGGGAGAGGAGGAGGCCATGCCGCCCACCCTGCCAGCGACCGCACGACGGCGCCCCCGGGCTGGACAAGGTCCGGCACCGCGGCACGGGCCGCTGCCGGAGGGCTACGGACGCAGGAACGCCTTGATCGCCCGCCGCTCGTCCATGGCGCGGTAGCCGTCGGCCACCCGGTCCAGGGCAGGTCGAGGTCGAACACCCGTCCCGGATCGATGTCGCCCCGGAACGTCCGCTCGATCAGGTCGGGCAGGAACCGGCGCACCGGAGCCGGCCCGCCGTGCAGCCGCACCACGGTGGAGAACAGCTGCCGGCCGGTGAGGCTCACCCCGTGCGGTACGCCGACGAAACCCACTCCCCCGCCCGCCCGGGTGGAACGGACCGCCTGCCCCATGGCCTCGTCCGTGCCCACGCACTCCAGGACGGCGTCCGCGCCCACCCCCTCGGTCAGGTCCCGGACGCGCTCCACCGCCTCGTCCCCGCGCTCGGGGACGACGTCGGTGGCGCCGAACTCCCGGGCAAGCTCCTGCCGTGGCCGGTGGCGGCTCATCGCGATGATCCGCTCGGCGCCCAGCTGCCGTGCCGACAGCACCCCGAGCAGGCCGACGGCGCCGTCCCCGACGACGGCGACGGTCATCCCGGGCCGCACGCCCGCCGCGACCGCGGCGAACCACCCGGTGCCCATCACGTCGGAGAGGGTCAGCAGGCTCGGCAGGAGCTCGGGGCCGGGCCGGTCGGCGGTCGGCGGTCGGCGGTCGGCACCAGGGTGCCGTCGGCGTGCGGCACCCGCAGCAGTTCTGCCTGCGCGCCCTGGATGCCCCCCCGGTGGGCGCAGGCGCTCTGGTACCCGGCCCGGCAGTGCGGGCAGGTGCCGTCCGAGGCGATGAAGGAGCGGATGACGAACTGGCCCGGCCGGAGCGAGGTGACCTCGGAGCCGACGTCCTCCACCACGCCGCAGTACTCGTGCCCGATCGGGAACGGCCCGGTCACCTCGTTGATGCCCCGGTAGGGCCAGAGGTCCGATCCGCAGACGCAGGTCGCCGACACGCGGATGATCGCGTCCGTCGGCTCGACGATCGAGGGATCGTCGAGGTCCTCGATGCGGACGTCACCGGGGGCGTGCAGCACAGCTCCGCGCACGGGGCGGTCTCCTCTCGGTCGGTCGTCCCGCGACCGGGTTGCCGGCCACGGTGAGCCGGAGCGGGTCGTCCGCCGGGGTGTATCCAGGCGGTGGCCGCCCTACCCCCGCGCCGCTCGAGCGGTCAGCGGGAGGGGTCGACCATGGTCATCCCCGCCACGCTCGCCCGGTCGAAGGCGGGCAGCAGTTCCGCCGCCTCCTCGAGCCCGATGGTGCGCTCCACCAGCAGCCCGGGTCGCAGCGCGCCCTGCTCGATGAGGGCCAGCATGCCCGGGTAGTCGGCCGCGGCCATCCCGTGGCTGCCGAGGAGGTCCAGTTCCCAGCCGATCACCCGGTCCATGGGGATGCGCGGGTGCCCGTCGACCGGCGGCAGCAGCCCGATCTGCACGTGGCGCCCCCGCCGCCGGAGGCTGAGGATGCTGTCGGCGCAGGTCTGCTCGCTCCCCACGCCGTCGACGGCGACGTCGCTGCCGCCACCGGTCAGCTCGCCGACGGCGGCCGGGACGTCGGCGCCGTCGGCGAGCAGCGTGTGCTCCGCACCGAGCGCGGCCGCGGCGGCGAGGGCCGCGGGGTTGCGGTCGACCGCCACGACCCGGCAGCCCATGGCGCCGGCGATCATCACCGTGCTCAGCCCCACGCCGCCGGCGTCCACCACGGTCACCCACTCCCCCTCGGCGACCCGTGCGCGGCCGACCAGGGCGCGGTAGGCCGTGGCGAACCGGCAGCCGAGCGCGGCCGCGGTCGCGAAGTCGACCCGCGCCGGGATCGCCACCAGGTTGGTGTCGGCGCCGTGCAGGGCGACGTGCTCGGCGAACGAGCCCCAGTGCGTGAAGCCGGGCTGCTGCTGGTCGGGGCAGACCTGGGCCTCCCCCGCCCGGCACCAGCGGCACCGGCCGCAGCCGCAGACGAACGGGACGGTGACCCGGTCACCCACCTGCCAGCGGGCGACACCCGCACCGACCTCGGCGACCACCCCGGCGAGCTCGTGCCCGGGCACGTGCGGGAAGGCGATGTCGTCGTGCCCCGCCCAGGCGTGCCAGTCGCTGCGGCACATCCCGGTGGCCATGACGCGCACCACCACGCCGCCCGCGGGGGCCGGAGGCGCGGCCACCTCCCGCACCTCGGGCCTGGCTCGGACGGCATCGACGACGAGGGCGCGCACGCCGCCATGCTGTCAGCCGTCGGTCTTCCCGCCGGGCGGGGCCCGGCCCCAGGTGATGGGGCGCGTGCCCGAGCCGTCCCGGGCCGGAGTGTCCTGGCGGGGAACCCACGGGCGGCCTGGGAGCGTTCCCCAGGGAACCGGCACACCGCCCTGCACGAGGAGCCCCATGACCACCCTGCCGCCGACCGGCCTCGCCGTCGCCCTCGACCTGGGCGACCTGGGCGACGACGGCGCGCTGACCTGGCTGACGTCGCTCGACCCCACGGTCCTCGCCGTCCTCGGTGGCGCGCTGCTGATCGTCCTGCTGATCACCGCGCTCGCCGGGTGGCTGGTGCTGCGGCGCGTGCGGCGCAGCCCGCTGGTGGCCCGGAGCCGGGAGCTCGCCTCCCGCGGGCGGGACCTGGGGCTCCAGGGTGCGACGGCCGTGGCGGCTCGGCACCTCCCGCCGGGCCACCGGCGCTCCGCGGCGGAGCTGCAGCTCGAGGTCGCCCGCGCCCGCGACCGCCTGCGCCACCACGTGGCCACCGCCCGGGCCGCCGGCGCCCACCTGGGTGAGATCCCGGAGCTGCTGCCGTCGCTGGATGCCGAGGGCGCCCGGCTGGAGCAGCGCCTCCGGCAGCGCGCCCTGGCCGCCGACCCGGCCGACCGGGCCGACCCCGGGCCCGAGGCCCGCGACTACCTCGCGACGGTCGCCGATGTCTGCGACGCGGTGCTGGAGGCGGAGCGGGCTGTCTCGGCAGGCGCCCGCCCGGTCACCGGGGTCGCCGACGCGGTCGCCGCCCTCCGCGCGCACACGTCGGCCTACCAGGAGCTCACCGCGCCGCCGGCCGCACCTCCGCTCCCGTCCCCCGCACCGGAGAACCACGACCGACGCTGAGCACCGCCACGTAGGCCGCCAGGCCCAGCGCCAGGCAGCCCGCGATCGCGGGGAGGTAGGAGCCGGAGGCGTCGACGGCCGCGCCCGCGAGCGGCGCCCCGACGGCGGACCCGAGGCCGGCGCTCGTGTACAGGACGCCCAGCAGCCCACCGAGCCGGGTGGTGCCGAAGCGCTCGGCGACGACCGCGGGACCGATGGCGACGAAGCCGCCGTAGCCGACGCCGAGCACCACGGCGAAGACGACCAGCACGCCGTACCCGCCCCCCAGGCCCCACAGCGCGAAGCTCAGGCCCATGGTCAGGAAGCACCCCTGGAAGGCGCGCAGCGTGCCCGTCCGCGCCGCGACCACGCCGAGCAGCAGCCGGCCGGCGGTGCTCGCCAGCCCGATCACCCCCACCAGGGCCGCCGCGGCGACCGGGTCGACGCCCTGCTGCACGGCGTACCCGGGCAGGTGCACGAAGGGCACGAAGAGGGCGACGGCCATGAGACCCGAGGCCAGGTACAGCCGCCGGTAGTCGCGGTTGCGCACGGCCTCGCGCAGCGTCAGCGCCGCCGGTCCGGACGGCACCGGCGGGGGCTGCACCACCAGCGCGCAGGCCGCGAGCACCACCGCGCCGCCCAGTCCCAGCACGAGGTGGGTGGTGCGCCACCCCAGCTCACCGATCAGCGATGCCGCCAGCGGCGCCACGGCGAGCGTGCCCAGCCCGATGCCCGTCACCGACACCCCGACCGCCAGCGTGCGCCGTCGCTCGAACCACCCGCTCACCACGGCGACCATCGGGACGTAGGCGCAGGCGACCCCGATGCCGACCCCCAGGCCGTAGGTCACCAGGCCGATCCACAGCTCCCCGGCCAGCGATGTCGCGGTCAGCCCGGCGCCCAGGGCGACGGCGCCGAACAGCAGCACCCGGCGCGGGCCGTAGCGGTCCACCGCGACTCCGCTGAGCGCGCCGAGGCCGAAGTAGGTGAGCGAGGTCAGGGCGAAGAAGGCCGACGTCGTGCCGCGGCCGGAACCGAACTCGTCGGCCATGGGCTCCAGGAAGGCGCCGAACGAGTACGCGATCCCGAACGAGACGAACATCCCCGCGAACGCCGCGGCGACCACCAGCCAGCCACGGGACGAGTCGACCGCTGCCGGAGGGTGCATGGCCCCGGACGATACGAGACCGCCCGGCACGACGGTCGCACGCCGGGTGCGCGAGGAGACCGTCGGCGGAGTGAAATCGGCGTCCCCGGGGTCGGCACCACTCCGCCGCAGCCGCTGCCGGCGGTCCGCCGATCACGCGGGCGGCGGCTCAGGGCCCCGTGGTGTCCCCGGCCGCGGTCAGCCAGGCCCGGGCGGAGCGGTAGTCCTCGGCGACGCCGAGGATCCGGTACCCGCTGCCGGTCCGCTCCAGCAGCAACCAGGCGCCGTCGAACGCCTCGAGGACCGTGTCGTCGCAGCGGTCCGGCAGCCCGTGCGGGAACCGGGCCGAGCGGATCTCGCGCTGGTGGGGCGGCGGCGTCACGGACATCGGTCCAGCCGGGAGGAGGGGAACCGGGGGCCCGATTCTGCACCGGACGGGTCCCCCGGTCACCCTCCTCGCACCCGTCAGCTCACGTGGTGCACCTCCGCGAGGCCGTGCACCGGCGTGGGGATCCCCTCGTACCGGGCCTTGAGCTGCAGCGCCAGGTAGAGGGAGTAGTGCCGCGACTGGTGCAGGTTGCCGCCGTGGAACCACAGGGCCTCCTGCCGGGTGGGCTTCCACATGTTGCGCTGCTCGCCCTCCCAGGGCCCGGGGTCCTTGGTGGTGTCCGAGCCCAGGCCCCACACCTTGCCCACCCGGTCGGCGACCTCCTGGCTGATCAGGTCGGCGGCCCAGCCGTTCATCGACCCGTAGCCGGTGGCGTAGACGACCAGATCGGCGGGCAGCTCGGTGCCGTCGTCCAGCACGACGGCGTCCTCGGTCAGCCGGACCACCTGCCCGTGCGCCAGCTTCACCCGGCCGTCGGCGACGAGTTCCGCGGCGCCGACGTCGATGTAGTAGCCCGAGCCGCGGCGCAGGTACTTCATGAACAGCCCCGAGCCGTCCTCGCCCCAGTCCAGCCAGAAGCCTGCCTTCTCGAGCCGGTCGTAGAAGTCGGCGTCCTTCTGCTTCATCTGCTCGTACAGGGGGATCTGGAACTCGTGCAGGATCCGGTACGGCAGCGAGGCGAAGATCAGGTCCGCCTTCTCCGTCGTCACCCCGGCGGCCAGCGCCTGCTCGGAGTAGAGGGCGCCGAGCCCGATCTCCATGAGGCTGTCGCTCTTGACGATGTGCGTCGAGGAGCGCTGGACCATGGTCACGTCGACGTCGTGCTCCCAGAGCGCCCCGCAGATGTCGAAGGCGGAGTTGTTGCTGCCGATGACGACGACCTTCTTGCCGGCGTAGGCGTCGGGCCCGGGGTGGGCCGAGGAGTGCTGCTGGTCGCCGCGGAAGACGTCCTGCCCGGGGATGGCCGGGATGTTCGGCTTGCCCGACATCCCCGTCGCGAGGACCACCTGCTTCGGCCGGAGGGCGAGGGGCTTGCCCTCGCGCTCGACCTCGACGGTCCACTCGCCCTTCTCCTCGTCGAAGATCGCCGACGTGGCCGTGGTGCTGCCCCAGTAGGGCACCTCCATGACCGTGACGTAGGACTCGAGCCAGTCGCCGATCTTGTCCTTGGGCGAGAACACCGGCCAGTTGTCGGGGAACTTCAGGTACGGCAGGTGGTCGTACCAGACCGGGTCGTGCAGGCAGAGCGACTTGTAGCGGCCGCGCCACTGGTCCCCCGGCCGCGGGTGCTTGTCGACGACGAGCGCCGGCACCCCGAGCTGGCGCAGCCGCGCGCCGAGCGCGATGCCGCCCTGCCCGCCGCCGATGACCAGGACGTAGGGCTGGACGCCGATGCCGAGATCGGCCTCCTCCTGCTCGCGGCGCTCCAGCCAGGTGCGGCGCTCCTTGTTCGCCCCGTGCTCGGCGCCCATCGGCCGCGCCGGGCCGCGCGGCTCCTCGTGGCCCTTGAGCTCCGACAGGGTGGTGAGGAGGGTCCAGGCCACCGTCTCGCCGTCCTCCTCGACCAGCCGCGCCAGCCCGCGCCCCCGGCCGACGGTGGTCTCGAAGGTGAACCAGGCGGTCGTGACCCCGTCGGCCTCCTCGGGTGGTTCCTCGACGGCGAACGCCGAGGGGCCGGTGTGCTCGAGGGTCGCGGTCAGCAGGTCGGCGACGCCCTCGGGGTTCTCGACGGTGGTGATGTTCCAGCTGAAGGAGACCAGGTCGCGCCAGAAGCTCGTCGTGGCGAACATCCCGGCCGCGCGCGCCACGTCCCGCGCGCGCAGTGCCTCCTCGAAGCCGGTGAACCAGCGGTGCGTCCGCTGCTCCGGGGTCTGCGTGGGCGTGTCCAGTGTCTGGGTCATGCGCTGCGCCTCCTCCGTCCGCCGATCGGCATGGTGTGATGTCCAGCACAGCGCTCGGCGTCCGGCGGGGGAAGCGTTGCAGCGCGTTGCAGGGCCCCCGGCCGCCGCGGCGCCCCGAAGGAGGTGGACGTGGCCGGTTACTCGGCGATCTCCCCCGGCACCGACCTGTCGGAGCACGCCCGGGTGCTGGTCCGGGTGCACGACGCGGTCATCGCCGGCGGGCGCCCGCCCGTGCGCCCGCGCACGGTCGTCGCCCGCTCCTGGTCGCGGGTCCTGGGCCTCGGCCTCGACGCCTCCCGCACCAACGCCCGCACGCCGCTGCCCTTCGAGGACGTCGAGCGGCGCCGCCGCGGGAGCCCGCTGTCCCTCGTCGTCGACGAGCTGCGCCAGGTGCTGGTCAGCGTCGCCGACGCCTCGTCGTTCCTCGTGGTGGTCACCGACGCCGACGGCGTCATCCTCTGGCGGGAGGGATCGGCGCGGGTGCGGATGCGCGCGGACGCGCTCGGCTTCACCGAGGGGGCCCGCTGGACGGAGGCCGCGGTGGGCACGAACGCCATCGGGACGGCGCTGGCCGAGGCGGCGCCGGTGCAGCTGTTCTCCGCCGAGCACTTCGAGCTCGCCCAGCACCCCTGGTACTGCACGGCGGCACCGATCCACCACCCGGTCAGCGGGGAGCTGCTCGGCGTCGTGGACGTCAGCGGGCCGGCGCTGACCCTGCACCCGGTGATCGGCGCTCTCGTGGAGACGGCCGTCAAGCTGGCGGAGTCGCAGCTGTGGCGCCACCACGAGCACCGGCTGGAGCGGTTGCGCCGCTCGGCCCGCGCCGCGCTGGCGGCCGTCCGCGGCCCCGTCCTGCTGGTCGACGACGACGGCTGGGTGGCGCACCGGTCGGGCATCGCGGTGCGCGACCGGATCGAGGTGCCCCGGCCCGACCGGCTGATCGCCGTCCCCGGGCTGGGGTTGTGCGCCCCCGAACGCCTGGGCGAGGGCTGGCTGGTCCGCCCCCGGGGCCCCGGCGACGACGTGCTCGAGGCCGAGCTCGACCTCACCGGCCCACCGGTGCTCCGGTTGCGCACCGGCGCCGAGTCGTGGCGGACGCCGCTGACCCGGCGCAACGCCGATGTCCTGGTGCTGCTGCAGCGGGCCGGCCGTGCGGGGCTGACCGCCGCCGCGCTGAGCACCGCACTGTACGGCGACGAGGAGCACTGCGTGACGGCGCGGGCGGAGGTTTCGCGGCTGCGCCGGGTGATCGGGGGTCTGGTGGCGACCACCCCCTACCGGCTCGCGGACGGCGTCACCCTGTCGGTCGTCCGCTCCTGATCCGGTCGCTCCCGGCGGTCAGCGCACGCGGGCGAGCAGCCGGTGGAGCAGCCCGCCGGTCCGCGGCGTCGGCACCGCGGCGGATGGCTCGCCCGGGACCCCGGGCGGCGTCGCACGGGCGACCGGACGTGCCGCGTACCCGGCTCCGGTGCCCCCCCGGTGCTCGTGGGTGAGCCGCTCGTGCGCCAGGTAGTGCTGCACGGTCTCCTGCACCGGCCGGCGACCTCGTGCGGCGACGTCGTGCCTGGCCTCCCGCTCGCAGGCGCGCTTCTCCGCCTCGGTCATCTGGAGCGGGTCCCACCCACCGCGCCGCCGGCCGGTGTCCCCGGGGGGCTGCGGCGTTCCGCTGACGACGGTCATGACGACTCCTCTCGCCGATGGGTACCGCCAGCGTGCGCCTCGGCGGCGCCGCGGCACAGGGCCCCAGGTCACTCCCCCGGCGCCGGCCTCCCCGCCGGGGTTCCGGTCGCGCGCGGACGGCCCGCGGGGCACTGTCGGTGCCGACGCTCCGACGCTGCCGGGAGGACGAGTGCCCATCCACCTGCTCGCTACCGGTGGCACGATCGCGAGCCGGCGCGGGGCCGGCGGGCTCGCCTCGGTCACCCCCGCTGCCGACCTCCTCGCCGCGGCGGGGACGCCGGACGGGCTGGTGGTGACGACCAGCGACCTCACCACCGTCGGCAGCTTCGCGCTGACGACGGCGGACCTCCGCGGGCTCGTCGCCGAGGTGCGCCGGCGCCTGGCGGCGGACGTCGACGGCGTCGTCGTGACGCACGGGACCGACACCATGGAGGAGTCGGTGTTCCTCGCCGACCTGGTCCACGACGACCCCCGCCCGGTGGTCCTCACCGGCGCCCAGCGGCCCTTCGACGATCCCGCACCCGACGGTCCGCGCAACCTCGCCGACGCGCTGCGCGTCGCCGCCGCACCGGCGGCCCGGGGATGTGGCGCGCTGCTCTGCTTCGACGGCCTGGCGTTCGCGGCGCGCGGCGTGCGGAAGGTGGAGACCCTGCGCAGCGGGGCGTTCGCGGCACCGGGACGCGGACCGGTGCTGCGGGTCGACGGCGACGCGGTGACGCCGCTGGCCCGGCCGGTGCGCGGCCCGGCCCTCCCCCTCGACCTCGACGCCGACCTGCCGCGCGTGGACGTCGTCCCGCTCTACCTGGGCGCCGACGACGCCCTGCTCCGCGCCGCGGTGGCCGCCGGTGCGGCCGGCGTCGTGCTGCAGGCGTTCGGCGCGGGCAACGTGACCCCGGCCGTGGCCGCCGCCGTGGCGGAGCTGGTCGCCGGGGGGACGCCGGTGCTGGTGTGCTCGCGCGTCCCGTCGGGCCCCGTCGCCCCGCTGTACACCGGCGGTGGCGGTGCCGACCTGGCCCGGGACGGCGCAGTCCTCGCCGGCGACCTGAGCCCGTGGCAGGCCCGCCTGCTGCTCGCCGCCGCGCTCGCCGTCGCGCCGCACGACCCGCTGCCGGTCGTGCGCGACCACCTCGCCGCAGGGGCCCGGACGTCGGACCGAGTGGATGGAGTGCAGGGATGAGCAAGGAGATCTTCGTGGCCTTCGGCGTCGACGTCGACGCCGTCGGTGGCTGGCTCGGCTCGTACGGCGGGGAGGACTCGCCCGACGACATCTCCCGCGGCGTCTTCGCCGGCGAGGTCGGCGTGCCCCGCCTGCTGGAGCTGTTCCGCCGCCGCGAGCTGCCGACGACCTGGTTCTGGCCCGGTCACTCGATCGAGACGTTCCCGGAGCAGTTCGACGCCTGCGTCGCCGCCGGGCACGAGATCGGCGTGCACGGCTACAGCCACGAGAACCCGATCGCGATGAGCCGGGAGCAGGAGCGGGCGGTGCTCGACCGCTGCATCGCCCTGATCGAGGAGCGGGCCGGGCGCCGGCCGACCGGCTACGTGGCCCCGTGGTGGGAGTTCAGCGGCGTCACCAACGAGCTGCTGCTCGAGCGCGGCATCACCTACGACCACTCGCTGATGCACCGGGACTTCGAGCCGTACTACGTCCGGGTGGGCGACTCGTGGACGAAGATCGACTACGCCGCGCCGGCGGAGAGCTGGATGGAGCCGCTGGTCCGCGGGGAGGAGACCGACCTCGTCGAGATCCCGGCGAACTGGTACCTCGACGACCTCCCGCCGATGATGTTCATCAAGTCCAGCCCGAACAGCCACGGCTTCGTCAACCCGCGGGACATCGAGCAGATGTGGCGCGACCAGTTCGACTGGGTGCACCGCGAGATGGACTACGCCGCCTTCACCATGACCATCCACCCGGACGTCTCCGGACGCCCGCAGGTGCTGCTCATGCTGGAGCGGCTCATCGAGCACATCGGCGGCCACGACGGCGTGCGCTGGGTGACCTTCGACGACATCGCGCAGGACTTCCTGCGCCGCTCCCCCCGCGGCGGGAGCTGATCCCGCACGGAGGGGCGGCCCCGGTAACCCGGGACCGCCCCTCGGGAGCGTCCGACGCAGCAGGCGTCAGCGGGTCGAGCAGGTGAGGTACGCGAAGCCCTCCTGCGCGGCCTCGAACGGGTCGTAGGTCGGGTCGCCGAAGCGGGGGTCGTGCTCGACGACGTAGTAGCGGGTGCTGCCGCCGGCCACCCGGAAGATCTCCGAGAAGTCGATGTCCCCGCGGCCGACGATCTCGATCCGCCGATCCAGCTCCTCGTTCAGGTCCTTGACGTGGAACAGCCGGATCCGGTTGCCGTACTCCTGGATGACGTCGATCGGGTCGACACCCGCGAAGACCGCCCAGTACAGGTCGAGCTGGGACACGACGTGCCGCCGCTCGGTGTGCTGCATGAGGATGTCGAAGGCGGTGCGGTCGCCGAAGGTGGTCTCGAACTCCCAGTTGTGGTTGTGGACCATCAGCCACTGGCCGGCCTTGCGGGCCTGCTCGCCGACCGTGTCGAGGTACTCGGCGTAGGCGATCCACTCGGCCTCGGTCTCGAACTGCGGGGTCCCGCCGGAGCCGAAGTGCTTCACGCCCAGGACGCGGTTCTCCTGCAGGATCTGCCCGATGTCCGCCGGCTCGTCAGGCGTGCCGACGTCGACGTGCCGTCCCGAGGCCTTGAGCCGGTACTCCCGCAGGAGCGCCGCGTACTCCTCCGCGGTCATGCCGCTCAGGGTGAAGGGCTCGACGTTCCGGTAGCCCATCTCGGCGAGCCGGCGGAGGACCTCCTCGTGCCGGGCCTGGGTGGCCTCGTCGGTGCCGAAACCGATGTACTCGGCAAAGGTCCAGAGCTGGACGGAGACCATGCGCGCCGGCACCGCGCGGTCGACGCAGTCGGAGTTCTCGTGCGCTCCGGTCGAGGGCGGAGCCGCGTTCGCCGTGCCGACGAGGCCGAGGAACAGCAGGGAGGTCAGGGCGGCGAGCAGCACCGCCCGAATGGGTCGGCGCAGGTTTCTCTTCAAGTCCGTGGATCCTCTCGAGTGGGGTGGCGATCGCACGTCGTCGACCGCCGCCCGCCCCACCCGTGCCGACCGGGTCCCCCTGGGAGATGCCCGGCCGTCGCGGGTTGATCCGCGCCTGCGCCGAGGACTGTGCGCTGCGCCACAGAAGCTAGCAACACTTCTGCGCTGCGGAAAGCGGAAGTCTGGTCAGCGTTGCGCGGATGTCAGGACCGGCGCAGATCGCCCGGCGCACGGCGGACCACCCGGCAGCCCGCGCGCGGCAGGATGGCCGCATGAGCACTCCGCCGACGCGCTCCCGCGTGTTCGCGGCCCTGGTCGGCGGGGCCGCCACCGCGCTGTACTACGCCACCCCCGACCTCATCGCCTCCCGCACCGCCCGCGGCTGGGCGAAGGCCGCGATCACGGCCGTCTCCTTCGCCGCCTCCGCACCCGACCTGCTGGCGGCACGGGTGGCGGCTCGCGAGGTCCGCGACGAGGTGCACCCCGCGGAGGTCTTCCGCTCGCTGCCCGCGAGGGGCAAGGCCGCGCTCGTCGGCGTCGCGGCCACCGCGCTGGCCGGCTCGGTCGCCGGCGTGCGCGCCGGGGAGCGGTGGGCCTTCCGCCGGGGGCAGGCGCGGGCCGCCGCCGGCAAGCGGTGGCCGCACGCCGGCCCGGCGCTGCTCTACGGCGCGCTGGCGAGCACCCTCTGGCTCGCCCCTCCCCCGCCGTCGACCACGGACGCCGGCAGCGAGGACCGGTCACCCGCCTGAGGAATCCCGCGCCCGGGCGCCGCCGGTGCGCCTGGCGGTGCTCGTCAGCCCAGCCGGCGGCGCTCGCGCTCCTCGGGCCAGCGGGCGACGGCGTCGGCCAGCACCTCGCGCAGGAAGGCGAGGAACTCGCGGGTCTCGGCGAGCCGGCGTCCGCCCGGCCGGTCGGTGCCGAACAGCTCGATGCCGGACGCGACGATCTCCTGGAACCGCTGCAGGGCCTGCAGCTCGGCGGTGACGAACCGGGCCCAGAGGTGGGCGTCGTCCAGGACGTACAGGTCGCTGCGGGTACCGGGCTCCCGCTCGCGCACCAGGAAGCCGATCTGCACGAGCTGGCGGACCGCTCCGCTGATCGCCGCGGGGCTGACCTGCAGACCGTCGGCCAGCTCGGCGGCCGTGTAGCGGTCGGCGTCGTCGGCCAGCGCGTAGGCGAAGACCCGGGCCGGCATCGGCTGCATGCCCGACTCGCGCAGCACCAGGGCGAACCGCTCCACATAGCGCAGGAGCGTCGCCCGCTCGGCGTCGGCGTTCTCCGCGACCGTCACGCCGCCCACGGTACCCGACGTGTCGGCCCCTCAATGAGCTTCACAAGTTCGTGAAACGTCTGTAGCTTCGCCGGCATGACTGCGATCTCCGTCTCGGGACTGGTCAAGACCTTCGGGACGACCCGTGCGCTGGACGGCCTGGACCTCGAGGTCGCGACCGGGGAGGTGCACGGTTTCCTCGGCCCCAACGGCTCGGGCAAGTCCACGACCATCCGCGTGCTGCTCGGCCTGCTGCGTCCCGACTCGGGCAGCGTGCGGCTGCTGGACGGCGACCCGTGGCGGGACGCCGTGGCGCTGCACCGCCGGCTGGCCTACGTGCCCGGCGACGTCACGCTCTGGCCGAACATCTCCGGCGGCGAGTCGATCGACCTCCTCGGCCGCCTCCGCGGCGGGCTGGACCCCCGCCGTCGTGCCGAGCTGCTCGACCGGTTCGACCTCGACCCGCGCAAGAAGGCGCGCACCTACTCCAAGGGCAACCGGCAGAAGGTCGCCCTGGTCGCCGCGCTGGCGTCGGACGCCGAGCTGCTGGTGCTCGACGAGCCGACGTCCGGCCTCGACCCGCTGATGGAGGCGGTGTTCCAGGAGTGCATCCGCGAGGCGCGCACCGAGGGCCGGACCGTGCTGCTGTCGAGCCACATCCTGGCCGAGGCCGAAGCGCTGTGCGACCGGGTGAGCATCATCCGCCACGGCGCGACGGTGCAGAGCGGCAGCCTGGACGAGCTGCGGCACCTGACCCGCACCGCCATCACGGTCGAGACGGCACGGCCGGCCACCGGCCTGGACGCCCTGGCCGGCGTCCACGACCTGCGGGAGGAGGGCGGGCGGTTGCGCTTCGACGTCGACACCGACGCCCTCGACGGCGCGCTGCGCCACCTCACCGGCTTCGGCGTGGTCGGCCTCACCAGCACGCCGCCGACGCTGGAGGAGCTCTTCCTGCGCCACTACGGCGACGAGCTCGCCGAGGACGGCGCCTCGGCACGGGAGCCGGTGCGGTCGTGAGCACGCAGCTGTCCGAGGCCACCGCTCGGCCCGCCGCGCCGGCGCGGCCCGGCCGCTCGTCGACCACCGCCGGGACGGCGGCGCTGTTCCGCTTCGCGCTCCGCCGCGACCGCCTCCGGCTGCCGGTCTGGGTCGCCGCCGGTACGGCCATGGTGGCGCTGCAGTCGGTGTCGAGCCAGTCGTTCTACGACACCCCCGGGGCGCTGGCCGCCTACCGTGCCTCCGTCGGCAGCAACGCCGCCACGATCGCGCTGGGCGGCCCGCCGGTCGGGCTGGACACCGTGGCCGGCGCGGTCGCGTTCGAGATCTCGGCGACGGTGATGCTGATCGCGGCGCTGATGGCGATGTTCACGGTGACCCGGCACACCCGCGCGGACGAGGAGGCGGGGCGCACCGAACTGGTCCGCTCCGCCCGGATCGGCCGGCACGCGCCGCTGCTGGCCGCGGTGCTGCTGTCGGCGCTGGCCTGCGCCGCCCTCGCCGTCGCCGTGGGCGCCGCCGCCACGGCCACCGGGCTGCCGGCCGCCGGCTCCTTCGTCCTCGGCGCCTCCTTCGGCGCCTGCGGGCTGGTCTTCACCGGCATCACCGCCGTGGCCGTGCAGGTCACCGGGCACACCCGGTCGGTGTACGGCCTCGTGGGCGGCGCCTTCGCGGTGTTCTTCGTGCTGCGCGCGATCGGCGACATCGAGGGCAACTGGCTGGTGTGGACCTCGCCCATCGGATGGGCGCAGGCCACCCACCCGTACTCGGGGGACGAGCTCGTGCCGCTGCTGCTGTGCCTCGTGGCGGCCGTCGCGCTGACCGTGGCCGGGTTCGCCCTGCTCGACCGGCGCGACCTGGGCGCCGGCCTGACCCAGCCGCGCCCGGGGCGCCCCGCCGCGACGCGCTCGCTGCGCTCACCGCTCGGCCTCGCCGTCCGGCTGCAGCGCGGCGCCTTCCTCGCCTGGGCGCTGGGCCTGGCCCTGCTGGGCGTGGTCTACGGCGCGCTGGCCGACTCCGTCGAGACGCTGATCGCCGGCAACGAGCAGGCGCTGGCGATGTTCGGCGACCCGGACGTCGGCGAGCTGGTCGACGCCTATCTGAGCACCACGTTCAGCATCACCGCCCTGCTGGCCGCGGCGTACGCGGTGTCGGCGGTCCTGCGGGCGCGCAGCGAGGAAGGCGAGCAGCGGGCCGAGCCGGTGCTGGCGACGGCGACCAGCCGCTCGGCCTGGCTGGGCAGCCACGTCGCCGTCGCGCTGGCCGGTTCGGCGCTGGCCATGGCGGCGTCCGGCGTCACCACGGGCGTGGTCCGCGTCCTGCAGACCGGTGAGGCGGCCGCCCTCGGCCGGATGGTGGGCGCCGCGGTGGCCTACGTGCCGGCCGTCTGGGTGGTCGCCGGCCTCGCCGTGGCGCTGTTCGGCCTGCTCCCCCGTCTGGCGACAGCGCTCGCCTGGGCCGCGGTGGGGCTCTTCCTGGTGATCACGATGTTCGCCGGGTCGTTCGACTGGCCCGGCTGGGTCAGCGACCTCTCCCCCGTCGGCTGGGTGCCGCTCATGCCGCTGGAGCCGTGGACCGCCGGCCCCGTCCTGGCGCTCACCGGCATCGCCGTCGCCCTGCTCGCCACCGGCTTCGCGGGGTTCCGCCGCCGCGACCTGGCGACCGGCTGACCGCACACCCCAGGAGGAGGCGGGCCCCGCTCCGTGCCGACGGCTCAGAGCCAGTAGGTGTCGTGGCGGAGCATGAACTCCGCGCGCTCCTCGGGCGTCATCCGCTCGCCCCGGGCGAGGGTCTCGAAGTACTCCTCACGCGGGCCACCCGGCGCGAACATGAGCAGCATCGAGGCGTGCGCACCGCCGCGGAAGGCGTGGACGCCGCCCTCCGGCACGTAGAGGAAGTCACCGGCTCCGGCGTCCTGCCAGGAACGCCCGTCGTAGAGGCTCACCTGCCCCGACAGCACGTAGAACTGCTCGGAGATCGAGCGGTGGAAGTGCGGTGCCGGCCCGGCCTCCTCCGCCCCGAAGCTGTACCGGTACAGCCCGAACCGCCCGCCGGTCTCCGCTCCCGTGGCCAGGAACTCGCAGGTCACCCCGTTGGCCGAGGTGGTGTCGGGGTCGCCGCCCGCAGGACGCAGCCACGCGCTCACCTCCCCCGTCGTGCCGCGGTAGAGGTCCGGTGGGTAGTGCCGGTGCAAGGACACGGTCGCTCCTGTCTCTCGGTGCGGGGCCCGTGGTCGCCGCCCACGGCGAGCACGGCTCAGGCGCGGGCCCGGCTCCGCGGCCGCCGACGGCGGGCGAAGAACCGCTCGACCCGGCGCCAGCGGTTCGGCGTCTTCTCCGGGTCCATGACCTCCGACTCCCCGAGCGCCCGGTCGGCCGGGCCCAGCTCGGGCGGCTCGAAGGGGATCAGCGACCGCCCGGCCGGGCGGCGCAGCTGCTCGATCCCCCGCACCAGGGAACCCGTGGCCTCGACCGCGGCGGCGACCTGCTCGGGCGTGCAGCCGAGGTGCTCGGCGAGCAGCCGGTCCCGGAAGCTGCCGATGGCGGCGGCGAGCTCCTCGGCGCCCGGCTCCCCCTCCACCGCCTCGATCGCGAGGTCGCACTCGGTGTCCAGCCCCATCGAGCGGTTGTTGACGTTGCTGGAGCCGATGCGCAGCAGGCGGTCGTCGACCACGGTCACCTTGGCGTGCACGTAGATGTGCGCCCGCTGCTCGGTCACCGGTGTGTACAGCCGGAACCGGTCGTGGACGTCGGCCTCGCGCAGGGTCTCCAGCACGCAGGCGCGCGCCGTGCCCATCGCCTTCTCCGAGAGCCAGCCGTCGGCGGTCCAGGGGTTCACCACGACCACGTCGGGGCCGTGGGGCTCGCGCAGCCGCTCGGCGACGGCCTCGGCGATCCGCCGGCTGGCGAAGTACTGGCTCTCCACGTAGAGCGATCGCCGGGCGGCGGCGATGACGGCCAGCCACAGCAGCTCGACCTCGTGCACCAGGGGCGCGTCACCGTGCTCGGGTCGGGTGCGGGAGATCGCCACGTCCACGTCGGTGAGCAGCGGCTCGACCGCCTCGGGCCAGCAGTCCCGCTCCTCCTCGATCGGTTCGATCCGCTCCCCCGTCCCGCTCTCCCACCGCTCGCGGGCGAGCTCGGCCAGGGCCCGGGCGGCCGGGCCGGTCATGATGCTGGTCGCGTCGTGCCACGGCCCGGTGGGCCGCCCCGGACCCCGGCCGTTGACGGGCCGGCACCGGTCCGGGTTGTCGTCGGCGTGGTCGGAGGTGTCCCAGCGGTCGGCCGTCACGTCGATGCCGCCGGCGAAGGCGAGCGAGTCGTCGATCACCACGATCTTCTGGTGGTGCGCCCCGCCCACGGGGTGGTGGGTGTCGACGGCGAAGGTGAGCCGGTCGGGAGCGCGCCGGTCGAGCAGCACGATCGGCTTCAGCCCCCGGCCGAGGGCCCGCAGCATGCCGAGATCCCACTGCAGCACCCCGATCTCCAGCCCGGGGCGGCGCTCCACCGCCTGCTCGAGGACGGCGCCCAGGCGGTCGTCCTCGGGCCGCCCGCCGCCGAGCGGGTCGAGCCGGATGCGCGGGTCGAAGTCCCAGCCGATGAACAGCACCCGGCGCTCGGCGCAGAGCACCGCGCGCTTCAGGGTGGCGAAGTAGTCGGCCGCGTCGACGAAGATCGCGAAGCGGGTGGCCCGCTCGATCCGCCAGCAGGTCTCGCCCGGGATCAGCAGCCGTGCCCCCGCCTCGGACCGTCCGTCGCCCCCGTCCGGCTCGGGCAGCCTGATCCCGGGATCGGTGCTCGTCTCGCCGCCACCCGTCACACCGGCAGTGTGCCCGTCCCGCCGCACAGGCACCAACGCCCCGCCTCCTCCCGGGTGCACCGACGGGCCTCGGGTCAGCGGCGGGACAGGACGGCCATCGCGGCCGCGCACCCCCACCCCGTCACGACCACCGGCGTCTCGAGGAGGTCGGGGTCGCGCACCCGCAGCCGCACCGCCCGCTCGCTCGCGTAGCCCACGGTCATCCCCGTGCCGACCCACCGGAGCACCCACCGTGCCCGGTCGTCCGGTCCGCGGAGCAGCCGGGCCACCGCCCAGGTCTGCAGCGCCACCAGGTAGGAGGGCGCGCTGAACGCGGTGCCGAACCACAGCCAGTCCCGTCCGATGTGGTCGGGGCTGCCGGTCAGCAGCGGGACGTCGAAGTGCCGGCGCCGCCGCACGGCCAGCACGTGCCCGGCCAGCTGCGCGGCGAGCTGGAGGGAGGAGACCGCGACGAGCGTCGACCGGCGCGCCATGCCGCCGCACTGTAGGGCCACTCCCCGCGTCGTGGCACCGGTCCCCTGACGGGGACCGGCAGTGTTCACCTCGGGGCAGTCGCTCTCTGCCCCGCCGGAGTGGGCGGAGAGCGACTGCCCGCAGGTACGTGCTGCGGTCCGGGGCCGGTTCCCCTCCCCGCCGCTGCGCGCCGGCGCGGTCGCCGTCCAGAGGGACCGGCCGCGGCTGCGGGCGGCCCGCCCGCGCGGCCGGCCGGGTCACGTGCCCTGCGCGAGCTCCCGGACCGGTACCGCCGCGACCCGTTCCCGGACGTACCGCAGCGTCGCGGCGTCGAAGACCTCGCGGGCCCGCCGGCCCGCGCCGTCCCGCAGCGGCCCGGTGTTGTCGGCCTTCCAGTGCTCGAAGTCCTCGACCAGCCCGCCGGCGCGGCGGCGCGCCCGGTGACCATCTCGCCGGCGACGACGTCGACGCCGTCGACGCACGATGTGCACCACCTGCGCGCCGGGCACGACCCGCTCGATCAGGTCCAGGACGTACAGGTTCGCCGGGGTCTTCTCGACCCAGGTGTCCGCACCGTTCCGGCGCGCGGCGGCGTCGGCCATCGCGACGAACGCTGCGCCGGAGCGGCGCACCGTCGGCAGCACGGGACGGCGGCGGGGGGCGCCCAGCCGGCCGGCGGCCTCGTCGAGCCGCCCGGCCGCGCCGGTCGCGGCCAGCCCGGCCGCGCGCCGGCCCCCGCGCGGCGCCTGGAGCCGGTGGAAGAAGTGGGTCTCCGGGAACGAGTGCACCTGCGGGTGCGCAGCCAGGAACGACTGCAGCAGCGTGGTGCCCGACCGCGGGCAGCCCACCACGAAGATCCGCCGCACCGCACGACCTCCACACTCCGGGCCGACCCCGCAGCGGGCGGTCGGCGAGAACGCTCGACGCCCCGACGTAGCCAGGCGGACGGCCGACGGCCGGTCGACGGCGATGTGCGCGCCGGGAGCACCGGTGCGCTCGGGCGCCGTGCCGCGGTGCGGGTCAGGCCAGCAGGGCCGCCAGGGCGGCGTCGGAGGAGGCGAGCGCCGCCCGGTCGTAGGTCGCGCCGCTGGCGAGCAGCTCGTCGGCGCCGGTGCGCTCGGCGAGCTGCTCGAGCCGGCGGCGCACCGTCGCCGGGCGGCCGGCGGTCACGGCCGCGAGGCCCTGCTCGACCCGGCGGGCGTCCAGGTCGTCCCAGCGCCCGCCCCGGATCTCCGCCACCGGCTCCAGCGCGCCGAACACGCCCGTGCGCCGCGAACGGACCATCGCCCACACCTCGGGCAGCGCCAGCTCGCGGGCCTCGTCGTCGGTGTCGGCGACCAGAACGTCCAGGGAGACGGTGACGTGCGGGCGGCTGCCCCGGTGCGGACGGAAGCCGCGCCGGTAGCCCGTGAGCACGTCCGCCAGCTCGGGCCGGTCCAGCACCGGGCCGCCGAGCACCAGCGGGAGCCCGAGCCCGGCGGCGACCTCGGCTCCGCGGCCGGTGGCGAGCACGAACAGCGGGACCGGCCCCTCGGCGACGGGGCGCGCGGTCACCTCGGCCTCCCGTTCCAGGTACGCCCGCAGCTCGACGACGTCGTGGGCGAACGCGTCGGGCTCCCCGTCGGTGCGGCGCAGCGCCCGCCGCACGGGTGGGGTGAAGCCGAGCGAGCGGCCCACACCGAGGTCGACCCGGCCGGGGTGCAGCCCGGCCAGGACCAGGAACTGCCCGGCCACCACGAGGGGCTGGTGGTTGGGCAGCATCACCCCGCCCGACCCGAGCCGGATGGTCGCCGTCCGGGCGCCGACGGCCGCCAGCAGCACCGCGGGCGCGCCCGAGGCGATGCCCGGCACGCCGTGGTGCTCGGCGACCCAGAACCGATGGTAGCCCCGCCGTTCGGCCGCGACCGCCCGCTCCACCGTGTGCTGCAGCGCCGCCGCCTCCGGGTGGCCGGCGCGGGTGCGGGAGCGGTCGAGCAGCGAGAGCCTCACGCCGGGGTCAACCGGGGAGCGCCCGATCGGCTTCCGGCGGCACCCGTGCCCCGTCCCCCTCGGCCGCCGACGTCGCGTCCACCCAGGCGTCGATCGTCTCCCACCACCGGTAGAGCCAGTCGACCTGCTCGGCCGGGTCGCGCGGCACGTCGGCGGCGGGGACGAACCACCAGCGCAGGTGCAGGGCCTTGTCCATCGGGAGACCGCGCCAGACGTCGCGCGGCGTGTTCAGGTGCTCGAGGCCGGTGTGCGCCACGAAGACGACGTCGGCGTGCGGCGCCGCGCCCAGGGCCGCCGCCACCCCGGCCGGTCGGGGCGGCAGCACGTGCCGCATCTCCTCCGCCCGGCGCACCGCCGCCAGCAGCCCCCGGTCGCGGAGCCCCTGGATGGCGCGGGTGCGCCGCCGGGCCGTGAAGTTCGCGCCCTCGGGGAAGATCAGCAGCGCGTCCTCGTCTCCCAGGTCGCGGGCCAGGCCGGCGATCGCCTCCTCCGAGCTGTACCCGCCGGCCGGGTCGGCCGGCACGAAGTGGTTGGGCAGCCGGTTGAGGTAGACGTCGATCATCGGGTCCAGCTGCAGCACGTCCTTGAGCACGATCCGCGGCCGGCGCAGGTGGTCGCGGTCCATCAGGGTGTGCACCAGCAGGAACGAGTCGCCGGGGCCCGCGTGCCGGGACAGCACCACCATGGCGTTGGTCGAGCCGGGGAGACCGTCGTCCAGCGGTGACCACGACGCGCCGTCGGTGACCAGCCGCAGGGCGAAGAGCCGCTGCCCGGCCCGCATCAGCGTGTCCAGCAGCAGCCGCAGGACGGTGTAGTGGGCTGCGCGCGACCGCGGCGCCGTGAGTCGGCGACCGAACCCGCTGAGCACCCAGAGCACCCCCGCGGCCACGAGCCCCACGACCTGCAGCGCGAGGTAGACCAGCGCGAAGCAGAGCAGCCGCAGGCCGCGCCAGTGCCCGGGGAGCCACACCGAGGCGACGGCGGCCACCAGGACGAGCACCGGCAGCAGCAGCACCGCGGCCACGAGAGCCACGACCAGCAGCGGACCGGTGAACCGGCGCACGCGCCGCGGGGGCAGCACCTCAGGCCGTCCCGGCGCCGGCGGCCCCGGAGCGCCCCAGGTAGTCCCGCGCCGCGGAGTGCGCCCGGGCGATCCGCGCGGGGACGCCGGAGAAGTCGCGGTAGCGCAGGTCTCCCGCGCCGGGCGCGGCAGCACCGCCCGAGGGCAGCACGTGCGCCGTCACCCCCGGGGGCAGCGCGGCCAGGTCGGCGGCGAACCGGTGCCGGCGGGCGATCTCGAAGGCCACGAGCCCCACCTCCCACGGGCGGGCCGGCGGGCGCAGCGGCCGGTCGATCCGGCCGACGTGCAGCACGTAGATCGTCTCGGCGCCGAGGGCGACCGCCCGGCCGACCGGGATGCTGTGCACCAGCCCGCCGTCCAGGTAGTGCTCCCCGTCGATCTCCACCGCCGGCAGCAGACCGGGGACGGCGCAGGAGGCGAGCACCGCGTCGACCAGCGGGCCGTCGGTGAACCAGTGCTCGGCGGCCCGTTCGATGCTGGAGGCGACGCACTGGAAGGGGATGGCGAGCTCGCCGAACGTCCGCACCGGCAGGTGTTCCTCCAGCAGCTCGCGCAGCGGCTCCCGGGAGTGCAGGTGGGTGCGGGTGCGCACGAGGGTGCCGAGCCGGGCCAGCACCGACCCCGCGAAGACCCCGCGTTCGGCCAGGTCCTCCCACACCGCGCGCAGCCGGCTCACGGCGCCCGCGGTCGGGTCGGTGGCGACGAGCGCCCCGTTGATCGCGCCGACCGACGTCCCCACGACCAGGTCGGGCCGGATCCCGGCCTCCACCAGGGCCTGCAGCATGCCGACCTCGGCCGCACCCATGACCCCGCCGCCGCCGAGGACGAACGCCGTCCTCCCCCGCCCGGCCGCGGTCCCCGATGCCATGCCCGCATCGTGTCACCCTGGCCCCGCCACGGCAGGGGCGGCGGCGTCCGGCCCCGGGCGGCGGCAGGCCACCCGGCAGACCCGGGTCCCTCGCCTCGGCGGGGCGCAGGCGCCCCAGGGTCGGAAGACCCTGCTGACCGGGCTTCCCGGGAGGTGCACTCGTGCGGTGACGACGCGGCTGGAGGCGGGCAGCCGGGACGTCGGTCGCCCCCGTGGCGGCCCCGCCCGCGCCGGCCGCCCGCCGGTGCAGCGCCACCCCGTCGACCTCGTCCGGGTGGTGCTGGGCGCCGCCGTGCTCGGGCTCGGCTTCCTCGTCGCCCAGCGGGGGCAGCTCCCCGTCTTCGAGAGGGACCTGTTCCAGCTCGTCAACGGGCTGCCGGCGGTGGTTTTCCCGCTCGTCTGGGTGGTCATGCAGCTCGGCAACGCGGTGGCCGTCCCGGTGCTGGCGACCGGCGCGCTGGCCGCGCGGCGGGTGCGCGTGGCACGGGACCTGCTGCTCTCCGGCCTGCTCGCCTACGTCGCGGCCGACCTGGTCAAGGGCGTGGTCCGGCGGGAGCGGCCGGGCGGCTTCGCCGTCGAGGTCAACTTCCCGGAGGGGCCGGTCGGTGGACTGGGCTTCATCTCCGGGCACTCCGCGGTCGCCGCCGCGCTGGCGACCGCGGCGGTGCCCTACCTCTCGCGGCGAGCTCGGCGCGTCGCCTGGGTGCTGGCCTGGTCGGTCGCCCTCGCCCGCATCTACGTCGGCGCCCACCTGCCGCTCGACGTCGTCGGCGGCGTGGCCGTCGGCTGGGCCATCGGCTCGCTCGTGCACTGGGTCTGCGGCGTGCCCCGCCGCGAGGTCGACCCGCGCCGGCTCAGCGGGCTGCTGGCCCGGCTGGGCCTGCCCGTCGCCGACGTCCGGCCGGCCGCGGTCGAGGCCCGCAGCTCGCACCCGTTCGACGCCACCACCCCCGCGGGGCAGCGGCTGTACGTGAAGTACCTCGAACCCGACCGCGCCGAGCGGGACTGGTTGTACCGCCTGTACCGGCTGCTCGCCGTCCGGGACGTCAAGGACGCCGACGCCGTCGCGCCGCTGGGGCAGCAGGCCGAGCACGAGGCGGTCGCCGCGATGACCGCCCGGGAGCGCGGGGTGCGGACCCCGCGCATCCTGCTCGCCCGGGGGGACGACCGGGGCGCCGTGGTGGTGCAGGAACTCCTCCCCGCCCGGCCGCTGGACGACCTGCTGCCCGAGGCGATCACCCCGGAGCTCCTGGCCGAGGTCTGGGCGCAGGTCGGCCTGCTGCGCCAGGCACGGGTCGCCCACCACGACCTCGTGGCGGGCAGCATCGTGGTCGACGAGGGCGGCCGGCCCTGGATCGTGGACTTCGGCAACGCCCTCACGGGCGCCTCCGACGACTCGCTCGCCGGCGACGTCGCCGAGCTCATGGCCTCACTCGTGCTCCTCGTCGAACCGTCCCTCGTCGTCGGCCCGGCCGTGGACCGGCTCGGCCCGGCAGCGGTCGCGACGGCGCTGCCGGCCCTCGCGCCGCTCAGCCTCTCCTCGGCGACCCGCGCGCGGCTGCGGACCCGGCCGGGCCGGCTCGACCAGCTCCGCACCGAGGTGCGCGCGCGGCTGGGCCTGCCCGACCCGGCCCGGCCGGAGTTCGCGCCGGCCGGTTGGCCGGCGCGGACCGCCGTGGCCCTGGGCTCGATCGGCGCGCTGGTGGGCGTGCCGCTGCTGGCGGGGGCCGGCCCGATGGCCGAGGTGGTCGGGCGCGGCGGCTGGCGGTGGCTCGGCGCCGCGGTGGCGCTGGCCGTCCTGGCCCGGATCGCCATGGCCGCCGGCGCGCTGGTGACCGTGGAGCGGCGCATCGCCCTGGGCCACACCTACGGCGCCGGCATGGTGGCCGACAGCGCAGGGCTGGTGCACGGCCGCGACGGCTGGCGGCGGGCCGCGGCCCGCTTCCTGGAGCGGGCCGGGGTGCTGCCCGACGCCGCGGCGGCGGCGCTGGCCCGCTTCACCGCGGGCGCCGTCGTGGCCGCCGCCGTCGTGGCCGTGGCCACCTTCGTCCTCGCCGTGGTGGAGGGCCGGCTGACCGGCTGGCGGACGCCCGAGGCGCTGGTCCCCGCCGTCGTCGTCGGGCTGGGGGCGTGGGTGCTCGTGCTCACCGGGCAGTGGCTGGCCCTGCGCCGGTCGGGGGCAGCACCGGCCCGGACCGAGCTCCGGGCGGACGTCGGGCAGGCGCTGCGCGACCTGCTCACCGTCCGGCGGCCGGGCCCCGACGGCCTGCCGCGGCGCCGCGGCACCCAGCTGGCGTGGACGGTCGCCGGGGTCTTCCTCGAGGCCGCCGTCCTGGCCGCGGCGCTGCACAGCGTCGGCGGGCGGGTCGCGCTGCTGGCCACCGCGACCGTCTACGGCGTGCTGCACCTGCTGTGGTCGGTCGTCCCCGTGACGGCGGCTCCCGGCGCGGCCGACGTGGCCCTGCTGCTCGCACTGACCGCGCTCGGTGCGCCGCTCGCCGGCGCCTGCGCCGGTGTGGTGCTCTTCCGGCTGCTCACCTTCTGGCTGCCGGCCGCGGCCGGCGCAGCCCTCACGGCGCGCTTCGAGCACCGGTCCCGCTTGTGAGCACGTTTCCCGCCGGTCCTCGCCCTCCCCGGCCGACGGGTGGGGACGCGCGGCCCGGCGTGGGCGACCCGGTCAGGGCACCGGGCCGGCGCCTACCACCGTCCGTGCCGCCGCCCCGTCGGCGCCGACGCCGACGTCGGCGGTGGCGGTGGCGGTGGCGGTGGCCTCGTTGCGGCCGGCCCCGTCAGGGATCATCGGACCCCGGCAGGTCGCACGGCCGCCGCCCCGAGCAGATCGCGAGCCAGCATGCCCGAGACGTCGACCGCCGCCCCCGCCGAACCGGGGACCAACTGGGCCGGCAACGTCGCCTACCGGGCGGCGCGGCTGCACCGGCCGGCGAGCCTCGCCGAGCTGCAGTCGGTCGTGGCCGGCAGCGAGCGGGTCAAGGCGCTCGGCTCCCGGCACTGCTTCAACGACATCGCCGACACCCCCGCCGACCTGGTGGCCCTCGACCGGCTGCCCGGCGAGGTGGTGCTCGAGCCGGCCCCGGACGGCGACGGCGGCACCGCCTGGGTCCCCGGCGGCGCCCGCTACAGCGAGGTGGTCCCCCACCTGGCCGAGCACGGCTCCGCGCTGCACAACCTCGCCTCGCTGCCGCACATCACCGTCGCGGGCGCCACGGCCACCGGGACCCACGGGTCGGGCAACCGGAACGGCTCGCTGAGCACCGCCGTGGTCGGCCTGGAGCTGGTCCGCGCCGACGGCGAGCTGGTGCGGCTGGCCCCCGGTGACCCCGACTTCGCCGGCGCCGTCGTCCACCTCGGCGCGCTGGGCGTGGTGACCCGGATCGGCCTGCGGTACCAGCCGGCCTTCCAGGTGCGCACCGACGTCTACGTGGAGCTGACCTGGGAGCGGCTGTTCGCCGACTTCGACGCCGTCGCCGATGCCGCCTACAGCGTCAGCGTGTTCACCGACTGGCGCGAGGTGACCCAGGTGTGGGTCAAGGCCCGCACGGACGAGCACGCGGTCGTGCCGGAGGAGTTCTTCGGGGCCCGGGCCGCGACGGAGCCCACCCACATGCTGCCGGGCACCCCGGTGGAGAACCTCACCGACCAGCTGGGGCTCCCCGGCGAGTGGCACGAGCGGCTGCCCCACTTCCGCACCGGCTTCACCCCGAGCAGCGGCGAGGAGCTGCAGACCGAGTACTTCGTCCCGCGGCAGCACGGGCGGGAGGCGTGCGAGGCCCTGCGCTCGCTGGCGCACCGCATCGCGCCGCTGCTCCAGGTGAGCGAGCTGCGCACCGTGGCGGCCGACGACCTGTGGCTGAGCCCGGCGTACGGCGGGGACGTGCTGGCCCTGCACTTCACCTGGCTGCCCGAGGAGGAGCGGGTGCGCGCGCTGCTGCCCGCGATCGAGGCGGCGCTGCGCCCGTACGGCGCCCGCCCGCACTGGGGCAAGCTCTTCACCACCGGCGCCGACGAGCTCGCCGCCCTGTACCCGCGGATGGGCTCGTTCCGAGAGCTCGTCCGGCGCTTCGACCCGCAGGGGGTCTTCCGCAACGCCTACCTGGACCGGACCGTCGCCGCCTTCGCCTGACCGGGCGCCGTCAGCCGGTGGCCGCGCCCCGCGCGACGCCGAGCTGCTGCGCGGTGGCCTCGGCCAGGGAACCGGCGTCGACGGCGACCGTCACCACGGTGGCGCCCTCCGCGGCGTAGCCGGCGGCCTCCTCACCGCTGCGCGCGTGCACGCCCACGGGCACCCCGGCGGCTCGAGCCCGGGCGATGATCGAGGACAGCACCGCGCGGAGCTCGTCCCGCTGGTCGTCGCCGGTCAGCTGCAGCGACAGCCCGAGGTCCGCCGGGCCGACGTACACCCCGTCCACCCCCGGCACGCCGAGGACGGCGTCGAGGTCGGCGAGCATCGACGCCGCCTCCACCATGACGAGCACCAGCGGCTCGTCGGCCCCGCCGGAGAGCCGGCCGATGGACCGGCCGCCGGCGGGTGCGTACCGGCAGGCGGCGACGATCTCGCGGGTGTGCGCGGCGTCGCGGACGTTGGGCACGATGACGCCGCGGGCGCCGAGGTCCAGCGGCCGCCCGAGGTCGGGGAACAGCGAGCTGCGGGTGCGCACCAGCGGCACCGAGCCCGCCGCCGTGATCGCCGCACAGGTGCCCGGGAGCTCGGCCTCGGCGGTGGCCCCGTGCTGCAGGTCGACGACCACGTAGTCGGCGCCGGTCCGCGCGAGCACCTCACCGGTCACCGCCCCGGGCAGCAGGCTCCACAGCCCGTGGCAGGGCCGGCCCTCCGACCACCGCTGCCGCAGCTCCGCCTCGCCGCCCGCCATCCGGCCCTCCCCTGTCGTCGCCCGGTCCGGTCCGATCCTGCGCGCACCGCGCGGACCGCGCGACCGAGAGGCCGGGACACCGCGCGAGGAGCGCACGTCCAGCCGCACCGGCCGACGTGGAGCCGCGCCACGGTGCGGCTGGACGTCGGCCGGCGCGGCTCAACCCGTCGGGGACTCGCCCGCCCGGGAACCACCCTGCGGCGCCTCGGCGCCCCGCGGCAGCCGGCCCATCAGGAAGAACTCCGGGTTCGGCGTGATCGCCGCGAAGTGCGCCAGCCGGTTGGAGAGTGCGAAGAACGACGTGATCATGCCGACGTCCCACACATCGTCCTCGGTCAGGCCGTGCTCGGTGAGGGTGGCCAGGTCCGCGGCGGTGACCGAGGCCGGGTCGGCCGCCAGCCGGGTGGCCACCGCGAGCACGGCGTGCATGCGCGGCGACAGCGGCGCCTTCCGCCAGTCCACGGCGACGTGGTCGGCGATGTGCGGGTCCTTGCTGCGGATGCGGGCGACGGCGCCGTGGGCGACGACGCAGTACAGGCAGTCGTTGCCGGCGCTGGTCGCCACCACGATCAGCTCGCGGTCGGCCTTGGAGAGCCCCGGCGTCTCCTTGTCCATGAGCGCGTCGTGCATCGCGAAGAACGCCCGCGCCTCGTCCGACCGCCAGGCGAGCGCCGCGAAGACGTTGGGCAGGAAGCCCGACTTCTCCGCCACCTCCGCGTAGCGCTCGGCCAGGTCGGGGGGCAGCTCGTCGGCGGGCCGGAGGGGGAAGCGGCTGATCGGCATCTCGGTCACGGGCCCACCCTGGCAGCGACCGGCACGCACGTCACCCCGCGGAGGTGACGGCGGCCAGCACCGCCGGGTACGCCGCCTCCGCGGCCGCCCGCAGCTCCGCGTCGGTGCGGTCCTGGACCGGGTGCGGGACGAGCACGCAGGGCGCCGGGAACCCCAGCGCGCTGCCCTGCGCCCGGGCCGCCTCGGCGAAGGCCTCGCTGGCGAGGAACACCCCGACGACGCCGCGGCGCTCGAGATCGGCGATGTCGTGCACACTGCACGACGTGCACGAGCCCTAATCGGCCAGCGCCTCGATGACCACCTCGCACTGCTCGGCGATCTCGTGCCGCAGGTCCACCGGGGCGGTGCGGGCGAAGGTGGGCTTGCGGTACCGGCGCACGACCGCCCCGTCGGCGGCGAGCAGTTCGGCCAGCCGGTCGAGGACGACGTCGCCGCGCGCCTTGCTGATGTCGAGCAGCCCCACGCTGCGGCCGCGCAGCGTCTTCGGGCGGGGCAGCGGTTCCCGGGCGGACGCCTGCCGCTCGCCGGTCGGGTCCAGGACGGTCCTCATGCGCGCACCTCTCTCGTCACCGGGGCGCTCCCGGTCTCCCCGGACACCCAGCCGCCCACGATCGCGCTGAACAGCCCGGCATCGCCGCCGGCGTGCGCCACCAGCAGGCCACCGGGCCGGAACTTCGGCAGCTCCGCCCCCGCCAGCCCGGCCGGCACCCCCTCGGCCATGCCGCCGGCCCCGCGCACCAGCTCCTCGCCGGGCAGCGTCAGCAGCTCCTCGAGCTCGACCAGCAGGCGGGCGCGGTCCCAGCCCGCCTCGCGGAACGACCGGCCGTGCTCGGGCGAGACGACCAGCATGGCGTCGAACGCCATCGGCAGCTTCGGGTGGGCGTTCACGCGCAGGCAGGCCGCGAAGGTGCGCGCCAGCGACGCCGGGTCGCGGCTGAGCTGGTCGACCACCGGCTGCACGCCCGACCCGGCGAACACCGTCACCGCGTCGCCGGTCACCCCGCGGTCGGCGGCCAGCGGCGCAAACGGGCTGTCGTGCTCGCGCTCGGCGAAGCAGAAGGTGAACTTGCCCGGGTTGCCCAGGGTCGCCCGGTCCACCTCGCCGGGGCGGCCGCCGCCGACGTTGCGCACCACCAGCTGCAGGGCCCGGCCGATCGTGGCGTTGGCGCGGTTGCCCTGGCCGAGGGCGTTGACCCCGCTGTTCATGCCGATCCGGCCGGCGACGGGCCCGTTGACCACCACCACCGGCCCGGCGAAGTACGTCGTCGCCAGCAGCCCGTGCAGCGCGAACTCCTCGGCGGCCGCCGCCTCGAGCGCGGCCAGCACCACCGGCAGGTGCTCGGGCAGGCACCCGGCCAGCACCGCGTTGACGGCCACCTTCTCGACGGTGCACTCGACGAGGTCGGGCGGGACGACGGCGACGACCTCGGCGGGGTCCCGGGTGGTGCCGCGCAGCATCCGCAGCACCCGCTCCGGCGTCGGCGGGACGACGGGCAGCCCGTCGGTCCAGCCGCGGTCGAACAGGGCCTCGTGCTCGTCCTCGAGCTCGGCGAGCTCGATCCGCCGGCTGGCCAGCCCGCTGCCGCCGTAGCGCGCCTCCAGCGCATCGACCCGGAACGGGTCCACCGACAGCGAGCCGCAGCCCGGCCGGTGCTCGGGCAGCCCCTCCCCGAGGTCGGGGACGCCGGTCAGCTCCGCCCACTGCTCCCGGCTCCAGCCGACCACCCGGGCGGTCTCCGCGCCGTCGGCCACGCGCAGCAGCGTCGGCACGGTCTCGATGCCCAGCCGGTAGGAGAGCTCCAGCTCGGTGTCGTCGCCGTCGAACCACCCGGCGTCGTCCTGGCACCAGACGGCGGCGCCGAGCCGCCGCAGCACCGGCTCCACGAGGACGCAGGTGGGGCAGTCGCGCTTGACCACGGCCACGAGACCGTCCGGGAGCCGCACGACGCGACCGTACCCAGGTGCCGCTCCCCTGGCGAGGGAGGCGCCGCGGTCAGCCGCCCCGGGGCCCGAAGCGCATCAGGCGCACGGCCTCCGGCAGCGTGGCGAGCCCCGCGAGCAGGTCCGCCGGCAGCGGCGCGCTGACGTCGGTGACCGCGTAGCCGTGCTCCCCGCGCGTGGCGAGCACCTGGGCGTCGACGTTGAGGCCGTGCTCGCCGACCAGCGCGTCGACCCGCGCGAGCACACCGGGCACGTTGCGGTGCAGCAGCGCGAAACGGTCGGCCGAGGAGCCGTGCAGGACCACCGTGGGCAGGTTGACGCTCAACGTCGTCGTCCCCGTGGCGGTGTAGTCGACGAGCTTGCCGGCCACGAACCGCCCGATGTCGTGCTGCGCCTCCTGGGTCGACCCGCCGATGTGCGGGGTGAGGATCACGTTGGGCAGGCCGCGGAGGACGGAGGTGAACTCGTCCCCCTGCTCGCGCGGCTCGAGCGGGAAGACGTCGACCGCCGCCCCGGCGATGTGCCCGCTCAGGATGCTGTCTCGCAGCGCCTCGTGGTCGAGGACGAACCCGCGGGACAGGTTGAGGAACAGGCTGCGCGGGCGCATCCGGGCGAACTGCTCGGCCCCGAACAGGCCGGCGTTGCCCGCCCGCCCGTCCACGTGCAGCGTGACGGTCTCCGCCCGCTCGAGGAGCTCGTCGAGGCTGTCGCAGCGCTCCGCGTTGCCGAGCGCGAGCTTGTCCTCGAGGTCGTAGAACAGGACCCGCATGCCGAGGGCCTCGGCCAGGACCGAGAGCTGGCTGCCGATGTTGCCGTAGCCGATGATGCCGAGGGTCCGCCCGCGGATCTCGTGGCTGCCGGCGGCCGACTTGTCCCAGGTGCCGGCGTGCAGCGACCGGTCGCGGTCGACCAGCCGCCGGGCCAGGATGATGATGTCGGCGATCGCCATCTCGACGACGCTGCGGGTGTTGGAGAACGGCGCGTTGAACACCGCCACGCCCGCGGCCGCGGCCGCCGTCAGGTCGATCTGGTTGGTGCCGATGCAGAAGGCCCCCACCGCCGCGAGGTCGGGGCGGTTGCGCAGCACCTCGGCGGTCACCTGCGTCTTCGACCGGATGCCCAGCAGGTCGACGCCGTCGAGCGCGGCGATCAGGTCCGCCTCGTCCAGTGCCCCGCGCATGGACTCGACCTCGTAGCCGGCGGAACCGAGGATCTCGGTCGCGACCGGGTCGATGTTCTCCAGCAGCAGCGCTCTGGGCACGTCCAGGACCTCCTCGACCGTGGGACCGCCGGCCGGTGCGCCGGCGCGTCGCCGGGCGTGCGCGACGCCGACCAGTATCCCGGCGGCGCCGGGACGCCCTGCGACCGGTCCTGCTGCGCCCGGCACGCGGCGCTGGTCTACTTCCCGGGCGGCCGCACCCGGCGGCCGCGGGGGGAGGCGGTGCGACGTGTGGGCTCAGCGGCTGAGCGGACCGTTCGCCTTCGAGCGGGTGGAGGTCGCCGCCCCGCGCGCGGAGGACCTGGCGGCCGGCCAGGTGCTGCTCGCGACGAGGGCCGGGGGGATCTGCGGCAGCGACCTGCCCTTCTTCAAGGGCGCGCCCTTCCTCCACGCCCCGAACCCGGCGGACCGGACGGTGACGCCGGTCCCCGGCTTCCCGCTGCACGAGGTGGTCGGCGAGGTGGTCGCCAGCCGGCACCCGGCCCACTTCCCCGGCGACCTGGTGGTCGGCTGGGCGGCCGCGTTCGACGGGATCGCCGAACTGCTGGTCACCGACGGCGACGGGCTGGCCGGCTACGACACCGCGCTGCCACCCACCACCGCCGTCATGCTCCAGCCGCTGGCCTGCGTCCTCTACGCCGCGGAGCAGCTCGGCGACGTGCGCGGGAAGGCGGTCGCCGTCGTCGGGCAGGGCCCCATCGGGCTGCTGTTCAGCCACGTGCTCAAGCAGCGCGGCGCCCGCCACGTCGTCGGCATCGACCGGGTGGACCGCAGCGCCGCGGCCGGCGCCTTCGGGGTGGACGAGACCGTCACCGCGAGCGCGAGCCGCTGGGCCGCGACCCTCCCGGACGCCGACCGCCCGTCCGTCGTCGTCGAGGCGGTGGGGCACCAGGTGACCACGCTGCAGGACTGCCTGGCCGCCGCTGCCCCCGGGGGCGAGATCCTCTACTTCGGCATCCCCGACGACCCGGTCTACCCGCTGGACATGATCACGTTCCTGCGGAAGAACCTGACGTTGCGCGCCGGGGTCACGCTCGAGCGCGCCCGGGTGCTGCGGGACGCGGGCGCTTACCTCGCGGCCCACCCCGGGTTGCCCGACGTCTACGTCAGCGACGTCCACCCCGTCGACGACGTCCAGACCGCCTTCGCCGCCGCGATCCAGCCGCGGGCCGGCCAGTACAAGATCGTGCTCGACACGGCCTGACCGGAGGGCGGCCGGTCAGGCCGTCGGCGGCACCCGGGACCCGGGAGAACTTCCCGGCCGGCGGGGAAGGTGCCCGACGACGGCGGGAACCGCCGGGCGCGACCGTTGCCACGTCCACGCACCGCCGGGGCCCAGGTCGCGCCGACCGGCCCGCGGGCGGGCGCTCTCCCGTAGCCGACGAGGTCGACCATGCCCCTCTCCACGTCCCGACACGCTCTCCTCGCCGCCGCCGGCGGCTTCGCCGCGCTCGCCGTCGCAGGTAACGCCCTGCAGGGCACCACCCCCGCGCCGCACGCGGAGCCCGGGGAGGTCCTGCGTTTCTACGCCGCGGCACCGGACCGCATCGCCGTCGCGATGATGCTGTCGCTGCTGGCGCTGGTCCCGCTCGCCGTCTTCCTGGCGGCGCTCGTCCGCGCGCTGGAGGACGCGCGGACCGCTGACCCGTGGCCCGCCCGGATGGCGGGCCTCGGCGGTGCCGTGGCCACCGGCCTGCTCGCCGGCGGGTTCGCGCTCGTCTCGGCCGGCGCCCTGCGGGCGGGCAGCCCCGCCGGCCTGGCACCGGAGTCCGCCGTCGTCTTCTACGACGGCGGGCTGGCGCTCTCCGGCCTGGCCGCGCCGGTGGGGATGACCGTGCTGCTGGCCGGCACGGCGGCGTGCGTCCTCCGCACCACGGCGTTCCCCCGGTGGTTCGGCTGGGCGAGCGCGGGTCTGGCCGCGGTCGGCCTCGTGACGCCGCTGTCCTTCCTGCTCGCGCTCGTCCTCCCCCTCTGGGTCCTGGTGGCGGCCGTCGTCCTCTCCCGGCGGTCCGTCCCCGAGGAGGCGACCCGGTTCGTCCGGTAGCGGCGCCGACCCGCCGCGACCGGGAACCCCCCGCACGGAGCACGGGAGCCGCACCATGACCGCCATGGGACGGGCGGGCGCCGCCGGGCTGTGGCTCGCGACGTCCGCGGCCGTGGCATCGGCGGCCGGCGCGGCTGCGGTCGCGCACGGCAGCGGCCTGCCCCAGGCCGGCGCCCGGGTGGCGGACGCCGTCGTCGTCACGCTGTTCGTCGTCTCCGGGGCGGTGGTGCTGGTCCACCGCCCCGGCCACCCGATCGGCCTCCTCCTGTGGGCCGGAGGCGCCCTCTGGGGTCTGTCCTCCCTGCCCCTGGAGGTGGCCGCCGCCCGGCTGGTCGCGGGCGCCGACCAGCCTGGGTGGACGGTGGTCGCGGTGGTGGCGCTGGCCGTGCGGGGCGCCGGGTGGATCCTCGTCGTCGTCCTGCTCCCGCTGCTCTTCCCCGACGGGCGGCTGCCGTCGGCACGCTGGCGCCCCGCGGTCGCCCTGGCCCTGGGCTCGCTGGTGCTCTTCACCGGCGCGGTGCTCACCGCCCCCGAACCGCTCGACTACCGCCTGGCCGGGATCCGCAACCCGCTCGGGCTCCCCCTCGACTGGCGACCGGCCGTGGACCTCCTGCCGCTCACCGGCCTCGCGCTGGTGGTGGTCAGCGCGCTGGTCGGGCTGTGCGCGGTCGCCGTGCGCCGGCGCAGGGGGGACCCGCTCGTGCGGCAGCAGGTCGGCGCTCTGCTGGTGGCCGCCGCGGTGTCCCTGGTGGTCGGCCTCTGGATCGTGGTGGACCTCAGCCGGGGCGCGATCGCCTTCCCCCTCGCGGTCGCGGCCATCCCTGTCGCCGTCGGCGTGGCGGTCCTGCAGCACGGCCTCTACGACCTGCGCCTCGCGGTCAACCGCACGCTCGTCTACGGCGTGCTCACCGCTGGGGTCGTCGCCGTGTACGTCGTGGTGGTCGGCGGCGTGGGCGCGGTGCTCCGCTCCGGTGATCCCGGATGGGCGCCGGTCGTCGCCGCAGCCGTCGTCGCGGTGGCCTTCCAGCCGGTCCGGGAGCGCGTGCAGCGGGCGGTGAACCGGCTGACCCTCGGCGTGTGGGACGAGCCGGTGGAGGTCGTCCGGCGCCTCGGTGACCGGCTCGCCGATGCCGCGGCACCGGAGCACACGCTCCCGGCCGTGGTCGACGCGCTCGCCGAGTCGCTGCGGCTGCCGTACGTGGCCGTCCTGGGGGCAGACGGTGCCGTCCTGGCGTCCCGTGGCCGCCCCGGGCCGCCCGAGCAGCAGGTCCCGCTGGTGCACGAGCGGGTCGAGGTCGGCGCCCTGCGCCTCGCCGGCGTCCGGAGGGGCACCTCCACGGTCCCGGTGCTGACGGCGCTGGCGCACCAGCTGGCTCCGGTCGTGCGGGCGCTGGAGCTGTCCCGCCAGCTCCAGGCGTCCCGCGAGCGGCTCGTCCTCTCCCGCGAGGAGGAGCGGCGCCGCCTGCGCCGGGACCTCCACGACGGGCTCGGTCCGGCGCTCGCCGGGCTGACGCTGCGGGTGGACACCGCGCGGAACACCGTGGGCGGCGACCCGGCCGTCGACCGGGTGCTGCTCGAGCTGCGCGACGACGTCCAGGAGGCGGTCGCCGACGTGCGCCGGGTGGTGGAGGACCTGCGTCCGGCCGCGCTCGACGACCTCGGGTTGCCCGGCGCACTGCACGCGCTCGCCCGGCGGATGAGCACCGGCCGACTCCCGGTGGTCGTCGAGGGCTGCCCCACCGTTCCGCCGCTGCCCGCCGCCACCGAGGTGGCCGCCTACCGGATCGCCCAGGAGGCGGTGACCAACGCCGTCCGGCACGCGGGGCCGTGCGCAACGTGCGTGCGCGTGGTGCTCCGCGCGGAGGCCGGGCGGAGCCTGACGGTCTCGGTCGAGGACGACGGGCACGGCCGGGACGCGGCGCTCGCCTCACCCCGCCCCGGCAACGGTCTCCTGACCATGCGCGAGTGGGCGGAGGAACTGGGCGGCGAGCTCGTCGTCACGGACCGCGCCGGTGGCGGCACGGTGGTCAGAGCCGCGCTGCCGACGGGAGCCTCGGCCGGAGGACCCCGGTGAGCGGCCGGATCGGGATCGTCCTGGTCGACGACCACCCGATGTTCCGCCGGGGGCTGCGCGGACTGCTCGAGTCGGTCGCGGACACCGAGGTCCTCGGCGAGGCGGGCACCGGTGAGGACGCCGTCCGGCTGGCGACCGTCCACCGGCCGGACGTCGTCCTCATGGACCTGAACCTGCCGGGGATGTCCGGTGCCGAGGCGACCCAGCGGGTGCTGCGCGCCAGCCCGGCGACCGCCGTGCTGGTGATCACGATGGTCGAGGACGACGACGCGATCATCACCGCCCTCGACGCGGGAGCACGCGGCTACGTGCTCAAGGGTGCCGGCCAGGAGGAGCTCCTGGCGGCGGTGCGGGCGGTGCACCACGGCTCCGCCGTCTTCGGACGCTCCCTGGCCCCGAGGCTGCTCGCCCGGCTCAGCCAGGTGCGCGAGGCCGCGCCGACCTCGGCACCCGGACTGAGCGACCGCGAGAACGAGGTCCTCCGGTTGATGGCCGAGGGCCTCGACAACGCCGGCATCGCCCGCCGGCTCGGGGTGTCGGTCAAGACGGTGCAGAACCACGTGTCCCGCCTGCTCACCAAGCTCGACGCCCGCAACCGGGTCGATGCGGTCCTCCGGTTCCGGGGCGGCGCCTGAGCGCGCGGCCGTCAGCCGTCCGCGCGCGGCTCGTCCGGCTCCCGGTGCGACCGGCCGGCCAGCCACCGCTGCCACTCCGCGCGGTCACCCGCCCCCGGCGCGGCCGAGAGCGCGATCACCGCGACGACCGCGAGGACGGCCGCGAGCAGGACGACGGTCGCCACGACCTCCCACTCGAACAGCGGGGGGACGGTCATGTTGCCGGGAACCGGCGCGGGGCTGGGCGCTGCCATGGGCCACGGTGTGCCCCGCCCCGGGAGACGGGGAACTCCTGCCGCGGGAGCCTCACCCGTGCGGGCGACGTGACGCAGCGCGACGGCGTCCGGGGCGCCCGACCGCACCGGGTGGGCACCCCACCCGGCCGGGTGACCGGGCCCGTCTCGGCGCGCGGACCCTCGGTCCGCCGCCCTAACGTCGGCGCGATGGGAGCCGGACACGCACGGGAGGAGGTAGCCGGATGAGCACCGCGACGCAGCTCGAGGGCGCTGCCGAGGTCACCGACGGCGCCCCGCGCCCGCACCCGCACCCGCACCCGAACGTCTCCGGCGACCTGCCCACGCTGTTCCGGGCCGCGCCGATGTTCCGCCGGGTGCTGGCCGGCTACGACCGTTTCCAGGTCGACACCTACGTCCAGTGGGCGGAGGACGAGCTGGCGACGGCGGAGCGCGAGCGGGAGCACCTGCTGGACCGCTGCCTGCAGACGCGGACCGCCCTGGACGAGGCCCGGCAGCTGCTCGACCACTCCGCCGGCGGCGGTGAGCTGCTGCGGCTGTCGGAGCGCATCGGCTCGATGCTCTCCGCCGCGGCCGACCAGGCCCAGGGCATGACGGCCGAGGCCGAGGAGCTGCGCGCCGCCGCACGGGCGGAGGCCGAGGAGCTACGGGCCCGCGCCGCCGACGAACTGGCCCGTGCCCGGGCCGGCGCCCGCGAGACCGCCGCAGCCGCCACGGCGCGGGCCGAGACGTTGCTCGTCGTGGTCGGGCGCACCCTCGACGCCGCCGAGCAGATCCGCACCGACGCCGTCGCCGAGGCGGAACGCCGCGCGGCCGGAGCGCGGGCGGTGGAGCGGCGTGCGGCGGAGCGGGCCGCCGAGCTCGTGGAGCAGGCCGCGGCCGAGGTGGCCCGGGGCCGGCTGCAGGGACGCGCGGAGATCCTCGGCATGCTCGCGACCGGCCGGGAGGAGCGGCGCCGGGCGGACGCCGAGGCGGCGGCGCACCGCGACCGGCTGGACCGGCAGGCCACCGAGCGCCGGGCGGCGCTGCTCGCGGACGTGGCTGCCCTGGAGCGCCGCCGGGAGGAGCTCGCGGCGGAGGTCGAGCGCGTGGCCCACACGGTCCCGGCCGGGCCCGCCGACCCGCCGGCCGCGACCACCGGCCGGCTCCTCGACCGCCTCCGCCGCCCCCGCCCCCCGCGCGCCGGCACCGCCTAGCCTCGGGACGTGGCCTTCACCGTCCCCGACGCGCACCTGCTGGCGCTGGCCGCGCACGAGGGGCAGGTGGACCGGGACGGCCACGACCACTACCTCGCCTCCCTGCGGCCGCTCGCCGAGATGCTGCGCCCCCACGGCCCCGAGGCGGAGATGGCCGGCGTGCTCCGCGACGTCCTGGCCCTCACCCGTGACCACCCGGATCCGGCCCGGCGCTACGACGTCGACCGGCTGCGTGCCCTGGGCGTGCCGGAGGCGGTGGTGGCCGCCGTGGACGCGGTGACCCCGCGGCCCGGCGAGCCCTACATGGGCGGCTCGGTCCGCCGCGCCGCCGCCGACCCCCTGGGACGGCTGGTCATGCTGGTCGGCAACGCGCTGGACCTCGCCGCCAGCGAGGCGCTGGCCGGCACCGACCCGGACAAGGCGCGCACCCTGCGCGAGGGCCGGTACCGCCCCGCCCGCCGGATCCTGCTCGCGGCCGAGGCCGCCGACCGCCTGCACGGCCGGCGCATCCTCGTCTGACCCCGGCCGGCTCAGCCGGCGGAGGGCGTGGCCCCGTCCGGCCGGAAGGTGGCCAGGGCGGTGGCGAGCATCGCGTAGTACCCGACCAGCCACACCAGCGCCGCCAGCGCCTCGAGCCCCAGCACCGACGTCGCCTCGGCGTACCCCGCGTCGTCCAGCTCGCCGTCGTCGAGCAGCCGCCACGTCGCCACGACCACGGCCTCGTCGACCGGGTCCAGCCCGTCGGGGACCCGGCCGTCCAGCAGGGCCTGCAGCTGCGCCGTGGGAACGCCCGCCGCACGGGCGGCCTGCTCGTGCGCCAGCCACTCGAAGTGCGACCGGCGCCGAACCGCGACGGCGAGGATCGCGAGCTCCCGCGCCCGCGGGCCCAGGAGCTGCTCACCGCGCAGCGCCGCGCCCACGGCCTGCACCGCCGAGCCGATGCGGGGCTCGAGCAGCATCGCGGCGAAGGGCCCCATCAGGCGGCCGGCGTCGTCGGTGAGCGGGACGACCGACGACTGGGCCTGCCGGGGGCCCCGCGTGATCTCGGCGTGCAGCCGGGCGCGCTCGCCGTCCAGCTGCGCGGGGTGCAGCAGCGGCAGGCGCGCCGGGCCGCGGGGCGCGGGCCGGCCGGTGAGCTCCTCGGGCACGGGCGGTCCTTCCGTGGGCGGCGGGGCACCGCAGCCTAGGCACGCCGGACGGGGACCCGGCACGCCGGCCCCGTCCCGCCGACGAGCGCCGCGAGGCGCCGGTCAGCGCCTGACCGGACCCGTGGCCCCCCGCCGGGCCGGGGGGGCGGGGGGGGGGCGCGGCCGCCCCCGCGCGCGCCCCACTGCCGCACCGCCGCGTCCAGCCCGGCGGCGACGGCGGCGACGTCGGTGTCGTCGTGGGACAGCCGGAGCCGGCCGGCGACGTCCCGCCCCTCGCTGAGCAGACCCCCGCGACGGTCCACCTCCAGGACGACGTCGGCGCCCTGCCGGTCGGTCAGGAAGGTGACCTCGAGCTCGTTGATCCGGCCCCGCAGCTCCCGCGGCGGCCAGAACTCCACCTCCTGGTAGAACGGCAGCTCGCTCCCGCGCAGCCGTCCCTTCTCCACGTCGGCACCGCGGAAGGAGAACCCGAGCCGCTCCAGGGCCTCCAGCACCGCGACCTGGACCGGCAGCGGCCGCACGTGCACCGCGTCCAGGTCGCCGGGGTCCACCCCGCCGGGGATGTCCACGCGGGTGCGCAGCCCGACGCGCATGCCGCGCAGGTGCCACTGGCCCACGGTCGTGAACGGGCACTGCCACGGCACGTCGAAGCCGAACGGGATGCTGCGCTGCTCCCCCGCCTCGATCGTCGAGCCCTCGGCGACCACCGCGGCGCCGAAGGTGACGTCCTCGCGCCACGAGGCGTCCCCGCTCTCCACCTCGACCGTCGCGACGAGCTCCACCCGGATCCGGTCGAACTGCTGCGCCACCGAGCCGCCGGTCACGGTCACCGTCCCCGCGACCGTGCCGCCGGGCGTCGTGTCGGGCGAGACCAGCACGGTCTCGACCTGGGCGTTGCCGGCGCCGAGCCGGGCCATGAGTTTCTTGAAGGCCATCGGGCCACCACCTCCTGGGTCGGGAACCCTCAGCCTGGCAGCCCGGTCAGGCAGTCGGGGCGATCCCGGCTCCTCCCGCGCGGCGGGCGTCCCCCATCGGTCCGGACGTGCGCGACCCACGTCCGAGCCGACCGCGGCCCCCGCGCTACTCGAAGTAGCGCCGCGGTGTGTCGACGAGCATCTGCCGGAGCTGCTCCTCGGTCATCCCCCGCTCGCGCAGCGCCGGCAGGACCTCCGTGCTGATGTGCGTGAAGTTCCAGTTCGGCTGGACCTGCTGGAAGGCGGCCCGCGCCGCCGGGTCGGGGAAGTAGTCGATGAAGCAGCTGGCGTCGTGCGCCAGCACCATCCGGTCGGCGTAACCCCGCTCGGCCAGGGCGACGATCGTGTCGACCCGGGCCGCCGTGGGGTTGTAGATGTCCAGCCCGAACCGGTCCATGCCGAGCAGGCAGCCGGCGTCGGCCAGCCAGGTCAGGTACGCGAGGTCGTTGCTGTCGCCGGCGTGCCCGATGACGACCTTGGTGAGGTCCACGCCCTCCTCGCGGAACACCTGCACGGCCAGTCGGCCCGCTTCGTTGTGCGAGGACGTGTGCACGGTGATCGGTGCCCCGGTCGCGCGGTGCGTGGCGGCGCAGGCGCGCAGGTTGCGCTCGACGCCGGGGGTGAGGCCCTTGGCCTCGACGACGCACTTGAGGAAGGCGGCCTTGACCCCGGTGTCGGCGATGCCGGCGCGGATGTCCCGGGTGAAGTCGTCGACCATCGGGTCGGTCGGCAGGTCCAGGGCCAGGCCGGGGCCGCGGTGCTCGTACTGGTGCGGGATCTCGTCGTAGGTGTACAGGCCCGTGGCCACGATGATGTTGATGTCGGTCTGCTCGGCGACCCGCTGGACGCGCGGGATGTAGCGGCCGAGGCCCCACACGGTGGGGTCGACGATCGTGTCGATGCCGAGCGCCTTGAGCTCGTTCAGCTGGCGGACGGCGTCGGCGACCCGCTCGTCCTCGTCCCACCAGTCCCCGGTGCCGTAGTTCTGCAGGTGCTCGGTGGAGACGACGAACACGTGCTCGTGCATCAGGGTCGCGCCGAGCTCGGCGGTGTCGATCGGGCCACGGACGGTCTCGACGGTGGGCACTGCGTTGCCTCCAGGGGTCGGGTTCAGCGGGTGGTCTGCCAGTCGGTCTGCTCGCGCAACGGGGGCTTGAGCACCTTGCCGCCGGGGTTGCGCGGCAGGGGGTCGGTGCGCACGGCGACGAACTGCGGCACCTTGAAGTCGGCCAGCCGCTCGCGGGCGAAGGCCAGCAGGTCCTCCGGGTCCAGGTCGTGCCCGGGCAGCGGGACGACGACGGCACCGACCTTCTCGCCCATCATCGGGTCCGGCACCCCGAGCACGGCGACCTCGCCGACGGCGGGGTGCGCCGCCAGGGCGTTCTCGACCTCGACGCAGTACACGTTCTCGCCGCCGCGGTTGATCATGTCCTTCTTGCGGTCGACGACGTGGACGAGGCCCTCGTCGTCGATGCGGGCCAGGTCGCCGCTGTGCAGCCACCCGTGGACGAAGGTCTCCGCCGTCTGCTCCGGCTTGCGCCAGTAGCCGGCGACCACGTTCGGGCCGCGGATCAGCAGCTCGCCCACGCCGGTGGCCGGGTCGGGGTCGGCGAGGTCCAGGTCGACGACGGGAGCGGCGAACCCGACCGAGTCGGCGTGCTCGGCGGCGTGCTCGTCGGGCAGGTAGGTCGACACCGACGAGGTCTCGGTCAGGCCGAAGCCGTTGCCCACCCGGGCGGTCGGGAAGGCGGCCTTGATGCGGTGCACGAGGTCCGGGGCGATCGGCGCGCCCCCGTAGCTCAGCGCCCGGACCGACGAGGTGTCGACGTCGGCGAAGCCGGGCTGCTGCAGCGCCAGCCAGTAGATCGCCGGCACCGTGGTGAGCACCGAGATGCGCTCCTCCTCGATCGCCCGCAGGAAGGCGCCGACCTCGAACACCGGCATGACCACCGCGCGGCCGGCGACCGCGGTGACGACCAGCAGCTGGGAGTTGCAGCCGGTGACGTGGAAGAGCGGCACCGAGATCAGCGTCGACAGCGGCTCGTCGCGCGGCAGCCCGAGGCAGCGCAGGCACGTCTCGACGTTGGACAGGAAGTTCTCGTGGGTGGTCATCGCCCCCTTGGGGAAGCCGGTCGTGCCGCTGGTGTAGAAGATCCCGGCCAGGTCGGTGTGCCCCTGGTCGGTCACCGCGAGCGGCTCGCCGTCCGGCAGCGGCGCGCCGGGCTCCACGACGACGGCGGCGCCGGAGTCCTCGACGACGTAGCGCACCTCGGGCTCGGCGAAGCGGGTGTTCACCGGGACGACGACGGCACCCGCGAGCAGCGTCCCCCAGAAGGCGAGCACCCAGTCGCTCCCGTTGCCCAGCCGGTTGGCGACCCGGTCACCCGGCTGCACACCGGCCGCCCGCAGCCCGCCGGCGACCCGGGTGGCGCGGGCCCACAGCTGCCGGTAGCTGAGCCGCTCACCGCCCAGCTCGGCCAGCGCCTCGGCCTCCGGGTGCGCGTCGACGGCGGCGCGGAGCAGCTGCACCAGGTTCTGCGGCAGGCCGGTGTAGCGCCGGATGCCGTCCGGCCCCACCTCCGTGCCGCTGCGGTCGAAGGGGCTGGGCATCCACGACCTCCCGCTGACCGGCCGCTGACCTCGTCGTCCGCGTCGTCCCGGCAGTCTGTCGGCGGACGACCGCGCTGTCCACCGGCGGCTCCGCGCCGGTGCACGTCAGCCCAGCAGCGGGCGCACGTTCTCCGTCCACACGTCCCAGCCGAGGCGGCCGATGAGCGCCGTGACGATCACCAGGAAGACGACGCGGATGAACCCGCTCCCCCGGGTCGTCGCCGTCCGGGAGCCGAGGTAGCCGCCGAGCATGTTCGCCGCGCCCATCAGGATGCCCAGGCCCCAGAACACCGCACCGATCGGGGCGAAGAAGAGCAGCGCCCCGAGGTTCGTGGCGACGTTGACGATCTTGGCCTTGGCGCTGGCGTGCAGGAAGTCGTAGCCCAGCAGCGACACCATCGCGAACACGAGGAACGACCCGGTCCCGGGGCCGAGGATGCCGTCGTAGAACCCGATGCCCACCCCGAGCGCGGCGGCGACCCCGTGGTGCCGGCGTCCGGTGTGCCGCAGCGCGGTCACCTCCCCCAGCGAGGGGCGCAGCAGCGTGAAGGCCGCGATGGCGACGAGCGCGACGACGATGACCGGCTTGAACACCGCCGCCGGCAGCGCCGCGGCCACCGATGCCCCGGCGAAGCTCCCCACCAGCGCCACCAGGGCCATGGGGAGGGCCGTGCGCAGGTCGGGGTGGACCCGGCGGTGGTAGGTGACGGCGCTGGTCGTGGTGCCGAAGATCGACGCCAGCTTGTTGGTGGCCAGCGCCTCCACCGGGCTGATCCCCGGGACGAGCAGCAGCGCCGGCAGCTGCACGAGCCCGCCGCCGCCGACGACGGCGTCGATCCAGCCGGCGGCCAGCGCGGCCACCAGCAGGAGCAGCAGCACGCTGCCGGAGATCCCCTCGGGCAGCAGGTCGACCGGGAAGACGTCCCCCACCCCCGCCACGACCTCCTCGTCGCGCACCCGGCCCCGGGCGCACCCCGAGCACGGTAGGACCCCGGCCCGGGGGCCCGGCGGGCGGGTGGGGGTGCTTGCCCCGGGGGCCGCCGGCGGCGAGGGTGGGGGCGTGCGCAGACGGACACTCCTCGCCGCGGCCGGGGCAGCCCTGCTCGGCGCCTGCTCGAGCCCGGTCGCGGAGCGCTCGACCGCCGAGCGGACGTCCCGCCCCCGCACGGCCGCGCCGTCGCCGACGGCCGAGCCGGCGCCCTCCAGCGCACCGCCGACCCCCGCGACCGCCGAGGAGGTGCTCGCCCGCTCGACCGTGCCGGTGCTCTGCTTCCACCAGCTGCGCGAGTTCCGCGCCGAGGACAGCGCCTACGCCCGCACGATCATCACCCCGACGGCGATGTTCCGGGCCCAGCTGCAGGCGCTGCGCGACGGCGGGCGGACGCCGATCAGCGTCCCGGACCTGCTGGGCCACCTGCAGTTCGGCGCGCCGCTGCCCGACCGGCCGGTGCTGCTGACCTTCGACGACGGCTCGGCGACCCACCACTCGGTGGCCCTCCCGGTGCTGCGCGAGTTCGGGTTCCCGGCGGCGTTCTTCCCGATGACCGTCGTCCTCGGCAAGCCGGACTGGCTGAGCCCCGACCAGCTGCGGGAGCTCGACGCGGCCGGCATGACCATCGGCGCGCACAGCTGGGACCACCAGCGGGTCGACCGGCTGGCCGGGGACCAGTGGGTGGAGCAGCTGGACCGGCCCCGGGCCGAGCTCGCCGGGATCCTCGGCCACCCGGTGGAGACCATGGCCTACCCGCACGGCATGTGGTCACCGGAGGCGCTGCCCCGGGTCGCGGCGGCGGGTTACCGGGCGGCGTTCCAGCTGGCCGACCCTCAGGACCCGGCGTACCCGCTGCTGACGGTCCGACGGATCATGCCGCCGCCCACCTGGGACGGGCCGACGCTGCTGGCGCGGCTGGACGCGTGGTCCTGACCGGTCACCCGGGGCGGCCGAGGTCCTCGAGGACGGCGAGCACCGCCGGCCAGGCGGCGGCGCGCGGGTCGATGACGGCGAAGTGCCCGGCCGGCACCGGGACGAGCACGGCCGCGGGGTGGCGCCGCACGTAGGACTCGCTCAGCGCCACGGGCACCACGGCGTCACCGGTCCCGTGCACGATCCGGACCGGCGCGGCCGGTGCCGCCAGCCGGGCGGGGTCCAGGTCGGGCCGCGCGGCGGCGTCCTCCCCCAGGAAGGACGCCACCGCGTCGCCGTCGAGGCCGAGCGCCTGCCCCAGCCGGAGGTCGGCCACCGGCGCCAGGGCGAGCACGCCGGCCGGAGCCCACGCGGCCGCGGTGGTCGCGGCCACCTGCAGGGCGAGGTGCCCGCCGGCCGAGTGCCCGGCGAGCAGCACGCCCCGGCCGCCGGTGAGGTCCGCCCGCCCCGCTACCGCGCGCAGCGCCGCGTGCACGTCCTCCACCGCCAGGTCCGGCCGGCCGGGGACCCGTCGGTACTCCGGGGCGACGGTCGACCACCCGGCGAGGGCCAGGGCCTCGGTCATCGGCCCCAGGTGCGCGCGGTCGTAGGCCGGCCGCCAGAAGCCGCCGTGCACCACCACGAGGAGCGGGTGCCCGTCCGGCGCGCCGACGGCGAGCCGGACGTCCGCGACCTGCTCAGCGGCCGGGCCGTACCGGAGCACCTCGTCGGGGGGCGCGGCCGGCCGGGTGAGCACCGACCGGTCCTCGGTCGCGGAGCGGGCGGGCACGCGGTCGAGGATGCGCGGCGCCGGCCGGTGCCGTCCAGCCGGTGGGCTCAGCTGGGACCCGCCAGCGCCGAGGAGAGCTCGGCGCACAGCTCCGCCAGCGCCTGCGGGGCGCTCCGGCACAACCGCGGGAAGGCCAGGTAGCCGTGCGGCATCCCCACGTAGGTGGTGGCCCGCACCGGCACCCCGGCGGCCCGCAGCACCCCGGCGTAGCGCAGCCCGTCGTCCCGGATGGGATCGTGCTCGGCGACCTGCACCAGCGCCGGCGGGAGGCCGGCGTGGTCGCCGGCCAGCAGCGGTGAGGCGTACGGGTCGGTGCGGTCGCGGTCGCCGAGGTAGTGCGCCCGGTAGGCCTCCATGTCCCGTCGGGTGAGGATCGGCGCCTCGGCGTTCTCGGCGATCGAGGCGCTGCCGAAGGTCAGGTCGGTCGCCGGGTACAGCAGCGCCTGGAAGCCGATCGCGGGCCCGGACCGGTCGCGGGCCATGAGTGCGACGACCGCGGCGAGGTTGCCACCGGCGCTGTCGCCCATGACCGCCAGCCGTCGCGGGTCGCCTCCCAGGTCGCCGGCGCGGCCGGCGATGTCGGCCAGCGCCGCGTAGCAGTCCTCCGGTGCCGCCGGCCACGGGTGCGCCGGCGCCAGCCGGTAGTCCACCGACACGACGACGGCGCCCACGGTGGCCGCCACGTTGCTGCACAGCCAGTCGGCCTGGTCCAGCGAGCCGAGCACCCAGCCGCCGCCGTGGAGGTTGACCACCAGCGGCAGCGGGCCGGCGACCGGTCCGCGCGGGCGGTAGACCCGCATGCCCAGCGGGCCCTCGGCGCCGGCGGCGACCCCGTCCTCGAGGGCCACCCCCGGCGCCACCCCGCCGAGCAGCAGGTCGGTCACGGGGTTGTGGCCGGGCGAGCGGTCCTGGACGCGGGCGATCCGCTCGGCGTCCAGCGTGGCGATCGAGCTGAGCCGCAGCGCCCGCCCCAGCAGCCGGACCCGCAGGTCGAGCCTCGCCACGTCAGCGCGCCAGCGTGCCCAGGTCCACCGGGAGCTGGATCCCGGTGACGTGCCGGGCCTCGTCGGAGGCGAGCCAGGCGACGGCGTTGGCGATGTCCTCCGGCTGGGAGATCGGGTCGGGCAGCGCCTGCATCAGGATCGGCCCCAGCGTGGTGGCGAACCTCTGCGACAGCTCGAACATCTCCGCCGGTTGCATGCCGGTGGCGACGCCGTGCGGGTGCACGGTGTTCACCCGGATGTTGTGCTGGCCGAGCTCGTTGGCCATGGTCCTGGCCAGGCCGGTGACGCCGTGCTTGCTGGCGGCGTAGTCGGCGAGGAACGGCAGGCCGCGCAGCCCGGCGACGGAGCTGATGATGATGATCGACCCACCGGTGCCCTGCTCGAGCAGGACCGGCACGGTGGCCTTGGCCGTGTAGAAGGTCCCGGTCAGGTTGACGTCGATGGTCTCCTGCCACTTCTCGACGGGGATCTCCCACGACAGGGCGCCCGAGCAGATGCCGGCGTTGGCGACGACGACGTCGAGCCGGCCGAGCTCCGCGACGCCGTCGGCCACCACCGCGACCTGCCCGTCGAGGTCGCGGACGTCGACCGTGCGGGCGAGGACCCGGCGGCCCTGGGCCTCGACCAGCCGGGCGGTCTCGGCCAGGTCCTCCTCGGTGGGCCCGGCGTACGAGGTGGTCGCCGCCGTCGCGCAGTTGTCGATGGCGATGACGTCGGCGCCCTCGGCGGCGAGCCGGACGGCGTGGGCGCGGCCCTGGCCGCGGGCGGCACCGGTGATGTAGGCGACCTTGCCGGCGAGCCGGCCGGACGTGCTGGTGGTCATGCATTCCTCCTCACGTCGAACCGGACAACGATGTCCGGATCGCTAGGCTGCGAGCATGGCCACATCGGGCGGGCGGGTCAACCGCGGTCCGGCCGCGGCCTCGGACAACCGGCGGGCGATCCTCCGGGCGGCCCGCCGGGTCATGGCCGAGCGCGGCTACCGGGTGCCGCTGAGCACGATCGCCCGCGAGGCGGGCGTCGGCCAGGGCGTGCTCTACCGGCACTTCCCCACGCGGCTGGACCTCGCGTTCGCCGTCTTCGAGGAGAACGTCACCGAGCTCGAGGTCATCGCCGCCGACCCGGACCCCGCGGCGATCGGCCGACTGTGGCGCTGCCTGGTGGACCAGGCGATCAGCTCCACGGCCTTCGTCGAGATGGTCGTCGACGCCCGCCGCACGCTCCCCGCGCGCGACTTCGCCGACCGGCTGCTCGGCCTGGTCGAGGCCACCCTGAACCCCGCCCGCCGGGCCGGCGTGGTTCCGCAGGAGGTCGTCGCCGACGACGTGCTGCTGGCGCTCCGGATGACCCTCGGGGTGGTCGTGACCGCCGCCGCGCCGGAGGCGGTCCGGCCCGCCGTCGACCGGGCCCTGGCGCTGCTGGACCCGCCCTGGGCCCGGCCGGGCACGGGGCTCAGCCGGTGAAGGCCCGGGTCTCGGCGAGCCGCTCGGCGGTGACCGTCTTGAGCCGGGCGACCGCATGCGCCAGCGGGACCAGCTCGATCTCCGTCCCGCGTAGCGCCACCATCTGACCGGTGCGGCCCTCGTGCGCGGCGATCGTCGCGTGCAGCCCGAAGCGGGTGGCCAGCACGCGGTCGAAGGAGGTCGGCGTCCCCCCGCGCTGCACGTGACCCAGGACGGTCGCCCGCACCTCCTTGCCGGTGCGCCGCTCGAGCTCCTCGCCCAGCTGCTGGGTGACGCCGGTGAACCGGCGGTGGCCGAACTCGTCGACACCGCCGCGCCGGAAGGCCATCTGGCCGGGCAGCGGCTCAGCCCCCTCGGCGACCACGCCGATGACGTGGGAGTCGCCCCGGGCGAAGCGCTCGCACACGAGCCGGACGACCTCGTCGACGTCGAAGGGCTCCTCGGGCACCAGGGTGAGGTGGGCGCCGGCGGCCAGCCCGGCGTGCAGCGCGATCCAGCCGGCGTGCCGGCCCATCACCTCGACCAGCAGCACGCGCTGGTGCGACTCGGCGGTCGTGTGCAGCCGGTCGATGAGCTCGGTGGCGATGCTCACCGCGGTGTCGAACCCGAACGTGAGGTCGGTGCCGTCGATGTCGTTGTCGATCGTCTTGGGGATGCCGACCACCGGCACGCCGGCCTCTGACAGCAGGTGCGCCGCGGTGAGCGTGCCCTCACCACCGATGGGGATCAGCACGTCGATCCCGTGCTCGTCGAGCGTGCACTTCATCTCGTCGATGCCCGCGTGCAGCTTCTCCGGCGCCACCCGGGCCGACCCCAGGGTCGTGCCGCCCCGGGTGAGCAGCCCGTCGACCGCGGCCACGTCCAGCGGGGTCGAGCGGTTCTCCAGCAGCCCCCGCCAGCCGTCGCGGAAGCCCACCACCTCGCTGCCGTAGTGGGCGCCGGCGGTGCGCACCACCGATCGGATGACGGCGTTGAGGCCGGGGCAGTCCCCGCCTCCGGTCAGCACTCCGATGCGCACCGGCTGGCTCCTCGCGCTCGTGGACCGGGTTCGCCCGACCATACGTCATGACGTCTAGACGACCGCGGAGGACGCGGGGTGCGGCGCAGGTTCCGGGACGCCGTCGGCGCGGCGTGCCCGGCAGTCACCGACCCGGGCGGAAGGGGTTCCGGCCGGGCCGGAAGAGGGTCTCCTGCGTGAAGCTGGCGGCGAGCAGCCCGCCGGCCGTGGTGATCGACCCCGTGTACCAGCCCCGGCCGCCGGCGACGGTCCGCGGGACCATGTCCATGAGCACCCAGTCGTCCAGCGGGGCGTGCCGGTGGAACCAGACGGCGTGGTCCAGGCTCGGGCCGGGCGCGGCCTCGTCGTCCGGGAGCGCCGAGAGCCCGGTGCCGATGTCGGACAGGTAGGTGAGCACGCACGCGTGCACCAGCCGGTCCCCGGGGAGCGGCGCCGTCGACCGGGCCCAGAAGCGGGTCGGCCAGTGCCCGTCCGGGAACGGCTGCGGCGGCCGGCGGCCCTCCACGGAGAACAGCCGGGGCAGCTCGAAGACCGGCAACCCGTCGGGGAGGTCGACCGCGGGCACCTCCTGCACCTGCTGGTCCGGGCCGGGGCCGGGCAGGTGGAAGGACGCCGACATGCTGAAGACGACCTCACCGCCCTGGATCGCGACGACCCGCCGGGCCGAGAACGAGCCCCCGTCGCGGTCGCGGTCGACGCGGAACACGGTGGGGCGGGCCGCGTCCCCGCTGCGCAGGAAGTAGCCGTGCAGCGAGTGCGGCAGCCGATCGGCGTCGACCGTGCGCCCCGCCGCGAGCAGCGCCTGCGCCGCCACCTGCCCGCCGTAGAGCGGGAAGGGATCGGTGAACAGCAGCGTGCTGCGGTAGAGGTCGCGGTCGATCTCCTCGAGCGCCAGCACGTCCAGCACGGTCGGACCTGGCTGGACGGCGTCGGCTCCGGTTCCCACCCCGGGAACATAGCCGCAGGCCCGCGCGGCACCCGGTGGCCCCGCCCCGGCCGGGAGCGGCCGCCGCCGCGCTCGGTACGTTCGTCCCCGCCCTCCCCGCGCACCGGGGACGGGCGGCACGGTCGGTACAGCGGTCGCCCGGCGACGACCGGGAGCGGAGCAGCGATGAGCGAGCCACGACCCACCGGCGACGGGCGGCCGCCCCGCAAGCGGACGCCGCGGATCGGCGAGGTCGTGCACACCTCCTGGGTCACCCCGCACATGGTCCGCGTCGTGCTGGGCGGCGACGGCCTGGCCGGCTTCCCCGACGGCGAGTTCACCGACCGGTACGTCAAGCTGCTCTTCCCGCCCGCGGACGCCTCGTACACCGTGCCCTACGACGTCGAGGAGGTGCGCGCCGAGCTGCCCGCGGACCAGTGGCCGGTCACCCGCACGTACACGGTGCGCGCCTGGGATGCGACCGCCGGGGAGCTGACCATCGACTTCGTGCACCACGGCGACGAGGGGCTCGCCGGACCGTGGGCCGCCGCGGCGCGCCCCGGTGACCGCATCCAGTTCATGGGGCCCGGCGGCGCCTACGCGCCCCGGCCCGACGCCGACTGGCACCTGCTCGCCGGCGACGAGAGCGCGCTGCCCGCCATCGCCGCCGCCCTCGACCGGCTGCCCCCCGGCGCCCGCGCGCTGGTCTTCGTCGAGGTGGCCGGCCCCGAGGAGGAGCAGGGCGACCTGGCCGTGGGCCCCGGCGTCGAGCTGCGCTGGCTGCACCGGGAGGGCACCGGGCCCGGCGCGCTGCTGGTCGACGCCGTCCGCGCCGCCGCACTGCCGCCCGGCGACGGGCACGTGTTCGTGCACGGCGAGGCCCATGCCATCCGGGAGCTCCGCCGCCACCTGCGCGCGGAGCGGGGCCTGGACCCGGCGTGGACGTCGATCTCCGGCTACTGGCGGCAGGGCGACACCGAGGACCGCTGGCAGTCGGGCAAGCGCGAGTGGAACGCCGCCATCGAGGCCGAGGACGCCGCCGCCCGCTGATCGGCGGCCGACCTGTCACACGATCGTCGTGCCTGCCGCGGTCACCGGCGGGTAGGCGTGCGGCATGCCCTCCGACACGCAGCTGACGACCGCCGCCCGCGACGAGTTGCTGCGGCTGGCCCGCGAGCGCGGGATCCCCGGCCGCAGCCGCATGTCCAAGGACGAGCTGGTCGCCGCGCTGCGCGAGCACGAGCCCGATCCGCTGCACGACACCGACCACCCCGCGGCGGGCCGCCGGCAGATCAGCTCCCGGGTCGAGGCCTTCCGCCGGCTCGCCGAGGCCCGCGCGGCCGGCGAGATGGTGCTCATCCCCCGCATGCTCACCGGGAACGACCGCCGGGTGCACGTGCGCGAGACCGTGCGCGAGGACCACGAGACGCGGATCGCGACCGGCGACCTGGAGGCGCGCGCGAAGTTCGACAAGCTCGCCGGCTCGGTCTTCCACTTCTTCCGCGGCACGAACCTGCTCTTCTACCGCGACCTGGTCGGCGAGGACGCCCGGCTGCCCACGGTGCTCGCGCTCGGCGACGTCCACCCCGGCAACTTCGGGGTGATGCCCAGCGCCGACAACGTGCCGGTCTTCGGCGTCAACGACTTCGACGACGCCTACTACGCACCCTTCACGTGGGACCTCAAGCGCGGCGCCGTCGGGTTCCTGCTGGGTGCGGCCGAGAAGTCCGGCCACGGCCGGAAGAAGCAGCGCGCCATCGCGGAACGGTTCGTGCGCGGCTACGTCGCCGGGATCGCCTCCTACGCCTCCGACGGGAGGGAGGAGACCGAGCAGCTCCGGCTGGACAACGCGCCGAAGCTGATCAGGGAGCTGATCGCCACCACGCTGGAGACCGGCCGGGCCGACTGGCTGGCCGGGCTGCTGGACGGCACCCGGCGCGGCTTCCGAACCGACGAGGAGCTGGTGCCGGTCAGCAGCCGCCGGGAGGAGTTCCAGGAGGTCGTCGACCGTTTCGTCGCCGACAACGAGGTGCCGGTGCCCGAGCGGGCCGGCGCGATGCGGGTGAAGGACGTCGCCGAGCGGCACGGTGCCGGCACCGCCTCGCTCGGCCTGACCCGCTACTACGTGCTGATCGCCGGCGTGCGCGACGACGGCACCGACGATCTCCTCCTGGAGTTCAAGCGCGCCCGCCGCTCGGCGCTGTCCGGCCTGGTGCCGCCGTCGGGCTACGAGGTGGACGGTCAGGCCGACCGGATCCGGCACGCCCAGCGGGTGCACCTGGTCAGCGGAGACGTCTTCTACGGCAGCGTCGACGTCGACGGCCAGAGCTTCATGGTGCGGGAGCGGGCGCCCTACCGGGACGACATCAGCCTGGGCTCCCTCTCGACCGGGGAGTGGAAGCGGTACGCCGAGATCTGCGGCCGTGTGCTGGCGCACACCCACGCCATGTCGGACGAGACCGGCAACGTCGACTACGACGTGGAGCCTGCGATCCTCGATGCCATCGGCAGCCACGACCTGTTCGTCGACGACGTGCTGCGCTACGCCGAGGAGGCGGCCGACCGGGTGCGCCGGGACCACGCGTACTTCACGGCCGACCACGCCCTCGGCGCCTTCCGCAGCGTGGACGTCGTCTACCGCTGAGCGGTCCGCCGCCGAGGGGCCGCGGCTCCCGGCCCGCTGCGGTCCGGACGTGCTCCGGGGCGCGCAGCCCATCCCCCCGGGTGAGATCGCGCGGATCCCGCGCGGCCGACTCATCAAGCTCCGCCTCCGGCTGTCGATGGAGGGGGGACGGCCAGAGGAGGCACGGTGGCGATCGGTGTGCGGAGCAGGACCACGGCGGGGCGGCGGCGGTGGGGGCCCCTCGTGGTCTCCGGCGTGCTCGTCGCCGTCATGGGTGCGCTGGGGCTGCTCTCCACGCAGCAGGCCGGCGAGCTGGCCGTCGACCAGCACCGGGCGGACCGCGTCCAGAACACGAGCGTCGTCGGCCAGCTGACCGCGCAGGCCGTCCGCGACGGTTTCGGCCAGCTGGCCTCCGTCCTCGCGGTGCAGGAGAGCGCGGGCGTGCCTGCGTTCAGCGCCACGCCGGGGACGGACGCCGCCGAGCGGGACGACGCGCGGATCCGGGACTTCGTCGTGAGCGCGGGCGACGCGATGAACCGCGGTGCGGCCGTCGTCAACCCGCTCGGCCAGGTCGTGGCGTCCTACGCGCCGACGGGAGAGACGGCCTCGCCCTCCGACCCGGGGTTCAGCCCCCTGCTCGCGGCGCTCACCGACGCCGGCGCGGACCGCCTCCCGGTGTCCGGCATCATCCGGATCGGCGACGAGCCCGCCCTCGCGCTCGGTGCTCCCGTGACGCTGTCCGACGGGTCCACCGGGCTCTTCCTGTGCGCCTGGGCCGCCCGGGACGACTCCGGCGACCGTGTCATCAGCGGTGAGGGCGAGGGCTGGATCGTCGACGAGGCCGGGCTCGTGGTCGGCTCCGCCGACATGCAGGCGATCGGCTCACCGTTCCCGTACCCGCGGGCACTCGCGGCGGTGCGGTCCGGCGGCGAGAACGGCATCGCGGACACCACCGATGACGGCACCGACCACGTCGTCAGCTGGCAGCGGATCCCCGGGACCACGTGGCTGGCCGTGAACGTCCAGACCAGGGAGGCTTTCCAGGGGCACCTCGACCGCGCCGCCCTGCGCACCGAGGTCCTGGTCCTGGCCATGCTCCTCATCACCGGCACCGCCCTCGTCGTCATGAGCCGGCGCCGCGAGCAGGCCATGGCCGTGATCGCCTCGACCGACGAGCTGACCAGGATCCACAACCGGCGGGGCTGGTTCCAGCTGGCCGAGCAGGAGCTGGCCCGGGCCGCCCGGGGCGGCGAGCGCCGCCTGGCCGTGTTCGTCGACCTCGACGGCCTCAAGCAGGTCAACGACGTCCTCGGGCACGAGGAGGGCGACCGCGCCATCGCGTCCGCCGCCTCGGTCCTGCGGGCGGCGTGCCGGTCGGGCGACGTGGTCGGACGGCTCGGCGGTGACGAGTTCGTCGTCCTGCTGGGCGACGGCACGGACGAGGCGGAGGTCCGGCGGCGGCTGGCGGCGGCCCTCGAGGAGTTCAACGCCGGGTCCAGCGCCGCCTTCGAGCTCCGGTTCTCCATCGGCGCCGAGCCCTGGGACCCCCACCGGCCGTGCTCGGTGGAGGACCTGGTGCGCCGCGCCGACGAGCGGATGTACGCCGACAAGCAGTCCCGCACCGACCGCTACGTCAACCTGATCCGGGTCCCGGCCAAGGCCTGATCCCAGAGGGGTGCTCGCCGCCCACGCCGCGGGCGCCCTCGGCAGCGTGGACGCCGGCTACCGCTGGTCGCGCGCCCCGTCCCGCGGGACGTCGCCGGGAAAGCCCTCGACGTCGCCGGGACGCGGCGGAGCGTCCTTGCGAAAGGTGGCCTCCACCCGCTGGAACCCCTTGTAGCGCTCGCTGCGCGCGTACCCGGTATAGGCACGGACGTCGGCCCGGGTCAGCTCCACGTCGTCGGTGAAGGGGGTGAGCAGCGACCGCGGGTACAGCCGCCGGTGCCGGACGACGTTGATCTCCGCGGCCAGCACGACGACGAGCGCCTGCAGGTAGATCCAGACGACCAGGCCGAGGATCACGCCGAAGACGCCGTAGACGTCGCTCGACCGCATCACGTACGTGCCGAAGTAGTACGCGCCCAGCACGTGCAGCAGCTCCCAGAGCACCGCGGCGATGGCGGCCCCCACGGCGACGTTGCGCCAGTCCAGCCGGCGGGCGGTGAGCACCTGGTAGAGCACCAGGAAGATCCCGACGTTGATCGCCAGGCCGGTCAGCGTGCCCACGGCGGTGACCAGGGGCCCCGGCACGGGCAGGGTGTCGGAGAAGGCCGACACGAAGGCGGTGAGCCCGGTCGAGAGGATCGCGGCCACGCCGAGGACCAGCACCAGCAGCAGGCTGCGCAGCCGCGAGAGGAGCGGGTTGGGCTGGGCGAACCGGGGGACGGCGTAGATCCGGTTGAGGGCCGCCTGCGCCGCCTGCATCACGCCCAGCCCGCCGTAGAGGCTGCCCAGCACGCCGATCGCCAGCGCCGCGCCGCTGCCGCGGAAGGTGCCGATGTTCTCGACCAGCGCCGGGCCCAGCAGCGGGAAGTCCGAGAGCGCCGACTCCAGGATCCGCTGCTGGAGCGCCGGGTCGTCCTCCAGCAGGAAGCCCAGCGCCGAGGTGAGCACCAGCAGCAGCGGGAAGAGCGAGACGAACCCGTAGTAGGTGATCAGCGCGGCCAGGTGCGGCCCCCGGTCGTCGACGAACTTGTAGACCACCGCCAGCGGGAACCCCGCCGCGGGATGCCTGGTCTGGAACGCGTCCAGCCGTGCGGCGACACCCATGTGCGCACCTCCTCCCTCGTCCGCGGCTACCCGGAACCGGTGCGCGCACGCACGGCGGCCCCGCAGGTGGACTGCGGGGCCGCCGGACGGGATCGGTCAGTGCGCGGCGACCGGGCTGCCGGCTCCTGCCACCGGCCGCAGCAGCCGCACGCCGACGGCCGCCACCAGGGACAGCGCACCGAGCACGGCGAGAGCGGCACCGAGGCCTCCGAGGGCGCCGGTGAGCGACAGGACGACCAGCGGGCAGACGAACTGGCCGATGAAGAAGACCGACGTCCAGGCACCGGTGCCGCGGCCGCGCTGCTCGAAGCCCAGCGAACTGAGCGCCCAGGTGAGCAGCGACGGCAGGATCAGCCCGTTGCCGAAGCCGGTGATCACGGCGAACGCGATCACCGCAGGAACCGTCGAGGAAAGGCCGAGCCCGACGATGCCGACGCCGGAGAGGGCGAAGGCGAGCGGCACCAGGGCCACCGGACCCCGCCTGGCCAGCCGGCCGAAGAGGATCCCACCGACCGCGGTGCCGAGCGAGGCGATCGCGCTGGCGGCGCCGATGACCGCCGTCGAGACCACGCCGATGCTGTCGAGCTTGAAGGACAGCTGGACGATCAGCACGTAGAAGACCAGCCCACCGAGCAGGGACACACCCAGCGGCGCGGCGAGCCGGCGCCACGGCAGGGCCGGCAGCTTCTCGGCACGTGCGGCCGCCTGCGTCCGCGGAACCGGCTGCCAGATCAGCGTGGCGGCCGCGACCGCGAGCGGCAGGCTGACCGCGTACAGCCAGAACGGCGTCCGCCAGTCCGCCGCGCCCAGCGCGCCGCCGACCCCGAAGAAGATGGTCGCGGCGACGGTCGTGAAGACCACCTGGAGCCCGAAGTACTTCTCCCGCTGGGAGCCGTGGAAGTAGTCGGCCAGCAGGGTCGTGCAGCAGGTCATGATCGCCGCTTCGGTGAGACCGAGGAGCACGCGGCTGGCGACGACGAGCTCCAGCGAGGGCAGCCAGAGCGGCGCCGTCCCGACGATGGCGTAGACGACCAGCGAGCTGACGAGCAGCCGCTTGCGGCCGACCCGGTCGACGATCCGGCCGGCGACCATGGCCGTGAGGCCGATGACCAGCGCCGGCGCGGTCAGCACGATCGGCGCCAGCGCCTCGACCCCGGGGGTGTCGGCGAAGGCGTCCTGGATGCGGGGCAGCACGGGGGCGAGCAGCACGGCACCCAGGACGGCCAGGCAGCTGGACAGCAGCAGGACCAGCGCCTGCGCGCGGCCGGCCGGGCGGCCGGTGGCGGGGTCGACGGCGACCTCACCGGCGAGCGGCTCCTCGGCCGGCCGTTCAGGGCTCAGGACGTTCTCCGACACGGGCGTCTCCATCGACGGGCGTGCCGGTCCGGGTGACCGGCATCACTGGCGGTGAAGTGTCAGCACGCCGGGCCCCGAGCGGAAATCACTTCTCGTGCTGACCGGCATCAGCCTGATCGATACCGGTCGACCACCCTCCCGCCGCCAGGTCGGCTGCCCGGACGACAAGGTCCCGGAGGTAGACGTGCTCGGGGTCGTCGTCGAAGACGGGGTGCCACCACATCGACTCGATGAGCGGGCCGGCGTCGAAGGGGCAGGGCAGCGCCCGGATGCCGATGTCGAGCGGCAGCAGGTCGACCAGCCTGCGCTGCAGCAGCGCGATCCGGTCGGTGCCGGCGATCAGCGCCGGCACGGTCAGGAAGTTCTCGACGACGACCTGGACCTGCGGCTCGATCCCCAGCATGCGCATCTGCCGCGCGGCCGGCGTCGACGCCGTCGGCCCGTGGTAGGTGGCCACCCACGGGAGGGTCTCCAGGTCCTGCACGGTCAGGCCCACGTCCGCGACGGGGTTGTCGGCGGCCACCACGCAGACCCACTGGTCGCGGTACAGGTCCCGGCGGGACAGATCGGTGAGGAAGCCGGGCGGGAGGAGGATGAGGTCCGCGGACAGCAGGGCCTGCTCGGCCCGGTCCACGACCGCCGGGGAGTGCGTGCTGAGCCGCAGCCGGGTGTGCGGCGCCTCCTCGGCCAGCAGCCGGGCCACGGTGTCGCCGAGCACCGCGACGACGTAGTCGCTGACCAGCAGGGTGAACTCCCGGGTCGAGGACGCCGGGTCGAACTCCGGCTGGGCCGAGAACACCCGCTCGACACCCGACAGGGCGATCCGCGCCAGCTCCCTGAGCTGCACCGCGAGCGGCGTCAGCCGGTACTCGTTGCCGACGCGGGTGAGCAGCTCGTCGTCGAAGTGGCGGCGGAGGCGGGCCAGGGAGGCCGAGAGGGCCGGCTGGCTCAGCCCCATCTGGGCTGCGGCCCGCGTGACGCTGCGCTGCTGGAGCAACGCGTCGAGCGAGACGAGCAGGTTGAGGTCCAGGCTCGCCAGGTTCACGCCGGCCACGCTATCGACGGCGCTGATGCATGTCATCAGACATCTCGTCTTCCCTCACCCGTGTGGGCTGCGCCACCGTCAGGACCGTGCAGCCGAACTCCGACAGCCTCGACCGCAGCGACCCCGAGGGCGCCATCGCCGCGGCCGCGAAGCGCTGCTCGAACTGGGGCCGGTGGGGCGCCGACGACGTCCTGGGCACGCTGAACTTCCTCACCGAGGACAAGCGCGTCGAGGGCGCATCCCTGGTCCGCCGGGGTGCGAGCTTCTCGCTGTCGCAGCCCTTCGACACCGACGGCCCGCAGAAGGGCTGGCGGCGCCGGACCAACCCCGTGCACACGATGACCGACACCGGCACCGACGCCGAGCGCGGCGTGCAGGGCTTCCCGCACGGCATCGGCGGCGCCGACGACGTCATCTCGATGCCCCTGCAGTGCTCCACCCAGTGGGACGGCCTGGGGCACATCTTCGACCACGGCTTCGCCTGGAACGGCCGTCGCGCCGGCGACGTCGTCACCAGCCTCGGCGACTCGGTGACCGGCATCGAGACCACCGCTGCGCTGATCGCCGGCCGCGGCGTGCTGCTCGACGTCGGCCGCACGATCGGTACCGACGGCGAGCTGCCAGACGGCTTCGCCATCACCGCCGAGCACCTCGAGGCCACCATCGCTGCGCAGGGCGGGTCGTCCCGCGTCGGCCGGGGCGACCTGCTCCTGGTGCGCACCGGGCGGCTGACCCGGGCCCGGCGGGACATCGCCGAGGGACGCGGCTGGGGGGACTACGCCGGCGGCGCCGCGCCCGGCCTGTCGTTCACCACCGCCGACTGGTTGCACGGCAGCGAGATCGCCGGCATCGCCACCGACACCTGGGGCTTCGAGGTCCGGCCCATCGAGTTCGACGTCGCCTTCCAGCCGCTGCACCAGGTCGCGATCCCCAACATGGGCCTGTTCATCGGCGAGATGTGGGACCTCGACGCGCTCGCCACCGACTGCGCCGAGGACGGCCGGTACGACTTCTGGCTCACCGCGGCCCCTTTGCGCGTGACCGGCGCCGTCGGCGCCCCGGTCAACCCGATCGCCGTCAAGTAGACCGACGTAGGAGACCACATGCCTGCCGTGAACAACGTCCTCGTCGTCGGAGCCGGGTTGGCCGGCGCCGCGACCGCGATCCACCTGGCGGAGGCCGGTGTCGCCGTGGACCTCCTCGAGATCAAGCCGGACATCGCCACGATCGGCTCCGGGATCACGCTCCAGGGCAACGCCCTGCGCGAGCTGCGCTCCCTCGGCGTGTGGGACCAGGTGCAGGCCGCCGGCTACGCCTTCGACGTCACCGGCATCCGTGCCCCGGACCCGCACGGCACGGTGGTCGCCGAGATCCCCGACGCCAGGACCGGGGGCCCGGACCTGCCCGCCGCCATGGGCATGCCCCGGCCCGAGCTGGCCCGCATCCTGTGCGAGCGGGCCACCGAGGTCGGCGTGAAGCTGCGGTACGGCACGACCCACACCGGGCTGGCCCAGGACGAGGCCGGCGTCGACGTCTCCTTCGCCGACCACTCGACCGGTCGGTACGACCTCGTCGTGGGCGCGGACGGGGTCCGTTCCTGGACCCGCCGCGCGCTCGGCGTCAACCTGGAGACGAAGTCGGTCGGCATGGGGATCTGGCGCGCCTTCGGGCCGCGCCCGGCCAGCGTGACCCGGACCGATCTCTACTACGGCGGTCCGTCCTACATCGCCGGCTACTGCCCCACCGGCGACGAAACCCTCTACGCCTACATCGTCGAGGACGCCCAGGACCGCAGCGCCCTCTCCCCCGACGAGCAGCTGGCCACCATGAAGCAGCTCTCGGAGGCCTACCACGGGCCCTGGGACGAGATCCGCGAGACGCTGACCGACCCGTCCCGGCTGAACTACACCTGGTTCGAGACCCACGTCCTCGACGAGCCGTGGAACCGCGGGCGGGTCGTCCTGATCGGCGACGCCGCGCACACCTGCCCGCCCACCATCGCGCAGGGCGGCGCCATGGCCCTGGAGGACGCCGTCGTCCTCGCCGAGCTGCTGGTCGAGCGCGACGTGCTGGACCAGGACCTCTGGGACGCCTTCATGGCCCGCCGCTTCGGACGCGCGAAGACGGTGGTCGAGGCGTCCGACCAGCTCGCCCAGTGGCAGCTCGACCACGTGCAGGGCGACATCCCGTCGCTGATGCGCTCGATCGCCATGCTCACCAGCCAGCCCGCGTAGGAAGACCGGATCCATGACCCAGCGCCTGATCACCCACCTGCGGCACGTCGACCTGGCCGTGCCCGACTTCGCCACGCAGCTCGACTTCTACTCCGGCATCTGGGGCCTGACGCCCGAGCACACCGACACCGGCCTGGCCTTCCTGGCCGCCGAGGGGTCCCCGGAGCAGTACATCGTGCGGCTGCGCGAGGCCACCGACAAGCGGATCGACCTGATCTCGTTCGGCGCCGCGAACCGGGCCGACGTCGACACCCTGGCCGGTCAGCTCGCCGCGGACGGGGTGCAGCTCGTGCACGAGCCGACCGACCTGCAGACCCCCGGCGGCGGCTACGGCTTCCGGTTCTTCGACAACGAGGGCCGCACGATCGAGGTGAGCTCCGACGTCGCGGTGCGGCAGCACCGCGCGATCGAGGAGGGCGAGTCGATCCCCGTCCGCCTCTCCCACGTCGTCCTCAACTCCACCGACCCCGAGGGCACCGTCGCGTTCTACGACAAGCACCTGAGCTTCTCCCTGTCGGACACGCTCATGCACCCCCGCATGGGCAACATGATGTGGTTCCTGCGCACCAACGCCTGGCACCACAGCATGGCCATCGCCCGCGGGCCGCACCCGTCGCTGCACCACGCCTCCTTCGAGATGCGCGGCATCGACGAGTACATGCGCGGAACGGGGAGGCTGCTGCGCGCCGGCGTGGAGAAGATCTGGGGCCCGGGCCGGCACCTGGCCGGCAACAACACCTTCAGCTACTTCCTCGACCCGCACGGCAATACCGTCGAGTACACGACCGAGCTGGAGACCCTCGACGAGGACACCTGGCACCCGCACCTCTACGACATCAGCAACCCCGAGGTCAGCGACCAGTGGGGCACGGCGAACGCCATGAACGAGTTCGTCGCGCAGAAGTCCTTCAACGACCCCGACAAGGGTCTCTTCGTCGCTCCTCCCGTCTGATGCGGTTCGCCACCTGGGAGGCGGAAGGCCGCGTGCAGGCCGGCGTGGTGGAAGCCGCCGGCCTGCACGCCCTTCCCGACGGCCGCAGCATCCTCGACCTCGTCCGGGCCGGCCTGCCGGCGGCCCTCGAGGCGGGCGCCGCTGCTCTCGACCGCCCCGCCGTGCCGCTGGAGTCGGTCCGCCTGCTGCCGCCGCTGACGCCCCCGACCGTCCGCGACTTCGTCGCCTTCGAGGAGCACGTCGAGGGGATGGTGCTGCCGAGCGGCGAGACCGTCCCACCCGAGTGGTACCAGGCGCCGACGTTCTACTTCACCAACCCGTACGCGCTCATCGGAGCGCACGACGACGTCGCGGTGCCGCCGGGGTCGCAGCGCTTCGACTTCGAGCTCGAGGTCGCGGTGGTCGTGGGCCGGGACGGCGCCTCGCTGACCCCCGAGACGGCCCGCGAGCACGTGTTCGGGTACACGATCTTCAACGACTGGTCCGCGCGCGACCTGCAGTTCCGCGAGATGGCCGTCAAGCTCGGGCCGGCCAAGGGCAAGGACTCCGCCACCACCCTCGGCCCGTGGCTGGTCACCGCCGACGAGCTGGAGCCCTACCGCGACGCCGACGGCTTCCTGGCGCTGGACATGCGGGTGTCGGTCAACGGCGAGCAGCTCGGCCAGGACCTGCTGTCCAACATGGGCTGGCCGTTCGAGGAGCTGATCTCCTACGCCTCCCGCGGCACGGAGGTGCGCGCGGGCGACGTCCTCGGCTCGGGCACCTGCGGCAACGGCGGCTGCCTGGCCGAGCTGTGGGGGCGGCACGGCGCCGCCGCTCCCCCGCCGCTGCGGCCCGGCGACGTCGTCGAGATGACCGTCGAGGGCCTCGGCACGATCCGCAACCGCGTCGTCGAGGGCCTGGACCTGCCACCGGTGGCCCCGGCCCGGCCCCGGTCGCGGGCCCGCATGCGCGCGTCGTGAGGGTCGCGGGGAAGGTCGTCGTCGTCACCGGCGCCGGGCAGGGCCAGGGCGCCGCCGAGGCGCGGCTGCTCGCCGCCGAGGGCGCGACGGTGATCGGTTGCGACCTCGGTCCGGAGCCGGTCGAGGAGCTGCCGGGGGTCGAGTACCGGCAGCTCGACGTCACCGACGCCGCGGCATGGGCAGCCCTGGCCGCCGGCCTCGCCCGGGTGGACGGGTTGGTCGCCAACGCCGGCATCACCTGGCGGGCACGGCTGGCCGACCTCGACCCGGCCGACCTCGCCCGGGTGTCGGAGGTCAACGTCACCGGCACGCTCCTGGGTGTCCAGGCGCTCACCCCGCTGATGACCGCCGGCGGCTCGGTGGTCGTCGTCGGCTCGGTCGCCGCCCTGACCGGTCACTATCCGGTGGCCTACACAGCGTCGAAGTGGGCGCTGCGCGGGCTGGCCAAGGCCGCGTGCCTGGAGCTCGGCCCGCGCGGCATCCGGGTCAACACCGTGCACCCCGGCTACATCGAGACGCCGATGACCGCCTCGGCGGCACCCGCCTTCCGTGCCGCCAACGTCGCCGAGACCCCCCTCGGCCGCACCGGGACCGTCGACGAGGTCGCGCCGCTCGTGCTCTTCCTCGTCAGCGACGAGTCCACCTTCATCTCCGGTGCGGAGATCCCCGTCGACGGCGGGATGACCGCCCACGGCGGCGTGAAGTCGATCAGCGACGCCGTCCGCACCGCCTCCTGAACCACTCCGAGAGGAACGCACGTGTTCGAGTACTTCCCCACCGGCCCCTACACCTGGAACCTCGGTGTCGTCGCGACGCTGAACTCCGGTGGCCTCATCGACGAGATGGACCGGGCCTGCCGGCCGATCAAGGACGCCGCGAACGCCGGCGAGGACGCCGGGACACCGGAGTTCCTGCGCGCCTGGCGTGCGCTGACCGACCAGCTGGTGGCCCAGGCGGAGGACGCCGAGAAGGCCGGGCACACCCGCACCGCCGGGCAGCTGTGGTTCCGCGCCAGCAACTACCTCGCCCAGGCCGAGCGGATGCTGGCCCACTCCGACCCCAACCGGGTGCCCACCTACCGACGCATGCTGGAGATCGCGCAGAAGGCGTTCGAGCTGCACAGCCCACGGGTCTCCCGCGTCGAGATCCCGTACGAGGGCACCACCCTGCCGGCGTACTTCAGCGCCGCTCCGGCCACCGACGACGGCCCGGCTCCGGTGATCGTGCTGGTCAACGGGCTGGACTCCACCAAGGAGCACATGTACGCCTCCAACCACTGGGAGGAGCTGGCCGCCCGCGGCATCTCCTGCCTGATGCTCGACCAGCCCGGCACCGGCGAGGCGCTGCGGCTGCAGGGGCTGACCGCGCGGATCGACACCGAGGTCTGGGCGGGTGCGGCGGTGGACTGGCTGGAGCAGCGGGACGACGTCGATGCCGCCCGGATCGGCATCGTCGGCTGGTCGCTGGGCGGCTACTACGCCCCCCGGGCGGCCGCCTTCGAGAAGCGGCTCGCCCTCTGCGTGGCCTGGGGCGCCAACCACGACTGGGGCGCGGTGCAGCGCCGTCGCAAGGAGCGCGAGGGCGAGCGGCCGGTCCCCCACTACTGGGAGCACGTCCTGTGGGTCTGGGGCAAGGACGGCGACGAGCACCACCTCGACGCGTTCCTCGACTTCGCCGACGCGGTGAACCTGGACGGTGTGGTCGAGCAGATCACCGTGCCGTTCCTCATCGCGCACGGCGCGAACGACCGGCAGATCCCGCTGGAGATGGCGCACCGCTCCTACGACCAGGCCGTCAACTCCCCCAAGCGCGAGCTGCGGGTCTTCACCCCGCAGGAGGGCGCCACCGAGCACATCGGTCTCGACCACCTGCCGTACGTCAGCACCTTCATCGCCGACTGGGTGGCCGACACCTTCGCCGAGCTGAAGCGCTGACCGCGCCGCTCCTGCGGCGGGTGGTCCCGCTCGGCCGCGTCGTCGTCGACGACGACCACACCGGCGATCCCGACGGCCTGGTCGGCACACCATCCGAGTCGATCAGCCCGGCGCGTGGGCCAGGAGGTAGCGGACCGCCGTCTCGCCCAGGTGGGCCACGAACGCGTCGTCGTCCAGCGGGGACGGCGTCGCGAAGGCCGGGCCGTACGCGACGCGGATCATCGTCGCGGCGAACACCGTGCCGAAGCAGGACCGGACCGCGGCCTCCGGTTCCGGGTGCGCGATGGCCTCCCCCGCCCGGAGGACCACGGCGGTGAAGCCGTCGCCGAGCTCCCGCGCGTACCGGTCGCCCCGCCGCTGCACCTCCTCGTGCGCCGCGGACAGCAGGACGATCGCCTTCAGGAACCGCTGGTGGCGGAGGGAGATGCCGACCATCTCGCCGACCGCGGCACGGACCAGGTCGGCGGGCGCCAGGCCGGCCCACCGGTCCCCGTCGGCGAAGACGCCCTGCTCGGCGCGCAACCGGCCGATCCCGTGCTCGTACACGGCCAGGAACAGCGCGTCCTTGCTCGTGGTGCGGGCGTAGATCGCCGTGGGCGCGACGGCGGCGCGCTCGCAGAGTGCCGCGATCGTGAAGGCCTCGTACCCGGCGTCCTCGAGGATCGCGACCCCCGCGTCGAGCACGCGGTTCCAGGCCTCGCGGCTGCGCTGCTGCTTGGGCGGGCGCACCTCGAGGTCGGCAGGCAGGACGGCGTCGGTCACGGCGTGATCCTTCCCCCTCCCGGCTCCCCGTGACGCCCCTTGACAGGAACGTGACGGGCACTACAGTCCCGGACTGACTGTAGTGCCCACTACGGTTTCCGCATCCCCCCGTCGAGGTGCCCGATGACCCGTTCCCCCGCCGGACGCGTCGCCGTCCTGGGCGCAGGCCCCGCCGGCATGGCCGCTGCCCTCGGCGCGCTCACGGCCGGCCACGACGCCGTCGTCTACGAGCGCTACCGCGAGGCCCGGCCGGCCGGCAACATCCTCAACCTGTGGCCGCCGCCGCTGAAGGCGCTGCGCGCGCTCGGGGTGAACACCACCGACCTCGGGGCGCCCACCCACTCCGAGTTCCGCAACATGCAGGGCAAGGTCCGCGTGGACGTGAAGCTCGACGAGGACGTGGAGCAGGCGTTCGGCGGGGGTTTCATCGGACTGCTCCGACCCGAGCTGTACGAGCGCATGCTCGCCGCCATCCCGCCGGGTGTCCTCCGGTTCGGACAGCAGGTCGACCGGATCGAGCAGGACGGCCGCGCGGTGACCCTGCACTTCGCCGACGGCACGACCGCCGAGCACGACGTCCTGGTGGGCGCGGACGGCATCGACTCCCTCGTCCGCCGCACGCTCTGGGGCGACGCCCCCAAGCGCGAGCACCGCCTCCACATCTTCGGCGGGTTCACGTTCGACGACGTCGCCGGCACCGTGCCGAACAGGTGCGTCCTCACCCACAGCCGGACCGTCCAGGGCAGCTGGACCTCCATCCGCCACAAGGGCCGCGACGGCCACCAGTGGTGGGTCCTCACGTCCACCGACCCGGACGCCCCGGCACCGGCCGACCTCAAGGCGGCGGCGACGGAGCTGGCCGCCGGCTTTCCCGCGCCGCTCCCGGGGCTGATCGCCGCGACCGAGCCGGAGAACGTCCAGCGCTGGGTGCTGCGCGACCGGCCGGCGCTGAGGCAGTGGTCGAAGGGGCGCGCCACGCTGGTGGGCGACGCCGCGCACCCCACGTCGCCCTACGCCGCCTACGGGGCCGGCATGTCGATCGAGGACGGCTACTTCCTCGGCGTCGCCCTCCGCGGCGTGGACCTCACCGACCTCGCGGTCGTGCGGCAGGCGCTGCAGTCCTACGAGGACCCGCGCAAGCCGCACACCGCCAAGCAGGTACAGATGGCCTACGTGCTGGGGAAGGTCTTCCACCACGCCCCGGCCCCACTGCGGCCGGTCCGCGACTTCGTGTTCGACCACACGTCGTTCCTGCAGAGGATGGCCGGCGACTCGAACCCCCGCGAGATCAACGAGCAGCTCGCGCTGATCGAGGGCTGAACCGTGCTGATCGTGATCGGCAGCGCCACGGCCGCGCCCGGACGTCGCGCCGAGCTGCTCGACGCCGCCAGGACGATGGCCGCCGCCACCCGTACCGACGGCGGTTGCCTGGCGTACTCCTTCGCCGCGGACCTGGAGGACGACGATCGGATCCTCAGCATCGAGGTGTGGGCGGACCGGGCCGCTCTGGACGAGCACATGACCCACGACCACACGCGGGAGTTCCTCCGGGTGGCGCCCGGCCTGGTGACCGGTGAACCGGTCATGTCCTTCCACGACGTCGCGGAGGCCGGACCCTCCGTGGGCCTCGCCCGTGCGAACGGCTCACGGGGCCGTCCGGCGGAACCCGCCGGACGGTAGGAAGGACCCATGACGCAGCCCTTCCCCACCCTCGCCGAGCTCGCCGCGGAGGAGCAGGAGCTCCAGCTCACCTCGTTCACCAACGAGGACGCCTGGGTGCTCGGCTGCGCGCTGGTGGCCGCCGCGCGCCGCGACGCCGCACCGGTCGCCGTCGAGATCACCCGCAACGGCCACCGGCTCTTCTCCGTGGCGCTCCCCGGGGCCACGCCGGACAACGCCTCCTGGATCGAGCGGAAGTCGCGGGTCGTGCACCGGTTCGGGCACAGCTCGCTCCACGTGCGCCAGGACAGCATCGAGCGGGGCACCACCTTCGAGGCAGAGTTCGGGCTGGACCCGCAGCTCTACGCGGCGCACGGCGGCGCCTTCCCGATGCTGGTCCGGGACGTCGGGGCGGTGGGCGTCGTCGCCGTCTCCGGCCTCCCCCAGCTGGAGGACCACCGGATGGTCACCGAGACGCTGCGGGAGCACCTCCGGCGGTGATCCCTCCCGGCCGTGACGCGGGAACGGGTCCGGTGGACCGCAGCGGTGGCGGCGTCCCGCCGTCCTCGGTGCCGCGGATCCAGGCGACGAGCAGCGCGAGGGCCGCGACGACGTAGACGATGCCGGCGGGGACCCACATGATCGCGCCGGCCAGCTGCTGGTCGGCCAGCGGCTCGAGGCCCCACACCTGGGTCGTCGTCGCGTAGCCGGAGTACCACGGGGTCCGGGCGAAGACGAGCAGCAGCGAGAGCAGCGCGCTCGACATCGACATCCCGAAGAGCAGCAGCACGCCCAGCCCGGCCGGGACCCGCGCCGCCCGGACGCCGACGACGGTCCGCCAGAACAGCACCCCGGTGACGAGGAAGGTCCCGTGCTCGGCAGCATGGATCACCGGGTTCTCCAGCGCCGCGTCGTAGAGCACGCCGGCGTGCCAGGCCCAGAGGGCCCCGACGTGCAGCAGCCAGGCCGGGACCGGGTGCCGGAGTGCGTGCACCCCGGCGGCCAGCCCCCGGCGTCGGCGCCACCGCAGGATCGCCTGGCGCACGACGTCCGGGCTGCCGCGCAGGAGCGTGCCGCCCGGTGCGCTCATGGCGAGCAACGGTGCGGCGACCAGGGTGAGCAGCAGGTGCTGGACCATGTGCGCCGACGCCAGCACGCCCCCCAGCGCGTCGACCGGTGACAGTAGCGCGACGGCGAGCGCGACGAGCCCGGCACCGAAGCACCTCGGCCGCCAGGCCTCGGCCGCCCTGTTCGAGGACCGGCCGCGCTGGTAGACCACGGCCGCCACCAGGAGACCCCCGAGGGTCAGCGGGTCGGCGTGCCACGCCCACCACAGGTCGTGGGGTGCCAGCGGTTCGTCGGCATGGGCCAGGATCACGCGCACGCCCCCAGGAACAGTGCGGGCAGTCCTACGAACAGCACGGTGGCCAGGCCCAGCAGGGAGAGGAGGAAGCCGCCGAAGGCGAGCGGCCGCCGGTCGACGAGCTCCTCGACGTCCGCCTCGGGGCGGGCGCGCCGCAGCGCCCGCCACCGGGCGTAGGCCCACCACGCGGTGGCCACGCAGGCCAGCGCGGCCACCACCGTCGCCACGAGCGTGACGACGGTCGGTACCGGCGGGTCGAAGGCGTCCAGCCCCGGTCCGTCGCCGGTGCAGCCGGCCTCCGTCACCAGGTAGACCAGCATGAAGTGGACGGAGCTGATCACCGGGCCGGCGAGGAAGACGACGACCGCCGTCACCGCCCGGGTGTCGACCGAGACGTCGACCGGGGCGGGCGTGCCGCCGCCGGCCGTGGCCGTCTCCTCCGGGGCGAGGGGTCGGGCCCGCCCGGGATCCGGGGTGGTCACGTCAGCACCGGCCCGAGGTAGAGGGTGCCGAAGCCGACCACCCAGATCACGGCCATGGCCACCCAGAAGCGGGCCACGTTCGCGATCGGGGCGTGCCGTCGATAGGTGTAGGTGCCCCGGGACGCCCAGAAGACCACCATCGTCAGCATGATGAGCGCGGCCGCCGCGACCACGAGCACGAAGCCGGCCAGGGTGTAGAAGATCGAGCCGTAGGCGTGGGCCGTCCACCCCACCTCGAGCTGCACCAGGTCGGTGACCTGGAGCGCCACCCCACCACCGGCGAGGACCAGCGCGCCGTACAGCCCGCCCCGGAAACCGCGCATGTCCCCTCCGGCGATCTGCCGGCGCGCGAACGGCACACCTGCCGCGCTCACCACGACGAGCGCCGCGGCGATCGACGCCTGGAGCAGCGGCGGGTCGCCGACGCCCGCCGCCGGCCACTGCGGGTTCTCCAGCCGGAGGTAGAAGTAGCTGAGCAGCAGGGCGGAGAAGGCCACCGCAACGAAGAGGATGGCGAGCAGGGTCCCGGTCCGCGCGACGATCACGCTGCCGTGGGCGTTCACCGGGACGCCGTACTCGCGCTCGAACTCGTCCTCCTCGTCCGGGGTCATCGGCGGGGGCTGCGGCCAGTTCCAGGCGATGACGGCGGCGATGATGATGAGCGCACCGACGCCGGCCCCCCACCGCAGCTTCACCAGCTCGCTCAGGAAGATCAGGACCACGCCCATCGCGGTGACCAGCGGCCAGATCGAGGGGTTGGAGACCCGGAACACCTCCACGGGGCGCGCGTCCGCCGTGCCCACCACCACCGCCGCCCGCCACTTCAGCGGCCACTGCCCGAGCCCGCGCACGAAGTGCATCAGCTGCGGGTCGCCCCGGTCGAGCCGCTCCTGATCCCACAGCGGGTGCCGGCTGCGCACGATCGGCAACTCCGTCCAGCTGTGCTGCTTGCCGGGTGACGGCAGCGCCCACTCCAGGGTGTCGGCGCCCCACGGGTTGGCCTCGGCCGGCTCCCCGCGCCGGATCGTGCGGACCACGTTCCACACGAAGATCCCGATGCCGGGCACGATGATGAGCACCCCGATCGTCGAGATCAGGTTGAAGATGTCCCAGCCCTGACCCGACGCGTAGGTGTAGACGCGGCGCGGCATCCCCATCAGACCGACCTGGTGCATGGGGAGGAAGGCGACGTTGACACCGGTGAACAGCAGCCAGAAGTTCCACTTGCCCAGCCGTTCGTCCAGCAGCTTGCCGGTGAACTTGGGGAACCAGTAGTAGACGCCGGCGAAGATCGGGAAGGCCACACCGCCGATCAGCACGTAGTGCAGGTGGCCGACCACGAAGTAGGTGTCGTGCGCCTGCAGGTCGAAGGGCACCGAGGCGACCATCACGCCGGTGATCCCGCCGATCACGAAGATGATGAGGAAGCCGATGGTGAAGAGGAACGGCGTCTTCCACACCGGCCGGCCGGCCCAGATGGTGGCCAGCCAGGAGAAGATCTGGACGCCCGCGGGGATGGAGATCGCCATGCTCGCCGCGGCGAAGAAGCTGAGCACCAGCGGCGGCAGCCCGACGGCGAACATGTGGTGCGCCCACAGCGCGAACGACAGGAACCCGATGCCGACCAGCGAGGCGACGAACCAGAGGTAGCCGACCGGACGGTGCCGGACGAAGACGGGGATGATCATCGCCACGACGCCGACCGCGGGGATGAACTGGATGTAGACCTCGGGGTGCCCGAAGATCCAGAAGAGGTGCTGCCACAGCAGCGAGCTGCCGCCCTGCTGCGGATCGAAGAACTGGGTGCCGAACCCGCGGTCGAGCTCCAGCAGGAGGCTGCCGATGATCAGCGGGGTGAAGGCGAAGAGGATCATGAACGCCATCACCAGGAACGCCCACGCGAACAGCGGCATCCGGGTGAGGGTCATGCCCGGCGCCCGCATCTTCAGGATGCCGATGATGATCTCGACGCCGGCGGCGATGGCGCCGACCTCCGCGACACCGAGCCCGAGGATCCAGAAGTCCACCGCGAGGTCCGGCGAGTACTCCGGCCCGGAGAGCGGCACGTAGGCGAACCAGCCGACGTCGGGCACCAGCTGGAACAGCGCGCTGCTGTAGTAGAGCAGCCCGCCGAACAGGAAGGTCCAGTAGGAGAAGGCGCCCAGACGCGGAAAGGGCATCTCCCGGCTGCCGAGCATCGACGGCAGGATGAGGATGGCGAAACCCTCGAAGATCGGCAGGATGACGAGGAACATAGTCACCGAGCCGTGGTTGGTGAACAGCTCGTTGTAGAACTGCGGGCTGACCAGCTCCTGCTCGGGGAACGCGAGCTGCAGCCGCATGACCAGCGAGTCGAAGCTGCCGCCGAGGAGCAGGAAGAAGAACCCGGTCAGCAGCAGGCGTTTGCCGACCAGGTCGTTCTGGACGCCGGTCAGCTGGCCGCGCAACCCCGGGGGGTCGTCCCACAGCCGGTCGAGCTCCTCGGCCGTCGCGGGGTCGGTGACCTCGGGGGTGTACCGCCCCGGGTCCCTGGCTCCGGTGCCTGCGCTCACTGCTGGCTCTCGATCCACGCCGCGAAGTCCTCGGGGCTCTCCGCGACGACGTGCACCTGCATCCTCGCGTGCTCCAACCCGCAGAACTCCGCGCAGGGGGCGCCCCACTCCCCCGGCTCGTCCGCCTGGAGCACGAGGACGTTCACGCCGTCGGGCAGCATGTCCATCTTGCCGCCGAGCTCCGGCACCCAGAAGCCGTGGATCACGTCCGCCGACGTCAGGTGGAACTCGACCGGCCGGCCGACCGGCAGGTGCAGCTCGTCGACCGTGGTGACCCCGGCGTCCGGGTAGGCGACCTCGAAGTACCACTGGTTACCGGTGACCTCGATGACCAGCGCTCCGGGCGGGGCGTCCTCGGCGAGCGTCCGCATCGCGGCGATCGTCGCGCCGAACACGACGACCAGGACGAGCACCGGCAGGACCACGCCACCGCCCACGATCCAGCGCCGCTCCGAGGGCGGCGCCTCCCCCTCGCGCCGGTGGCGGAACAGCCCGATCGCCAGCAGGACGGCGAAGAGGACGAACACGGCGACGCCCAGCCCGAGCATCAGCCACCAGGTGTCGGCGATCGACTCCGCCCGAGGGCCTTTCGGATCGAGGCTGCCGCTGCTGTCCCCGTTCACCGGCGGCCTGCCGCACCAGCAGACCGGCCGGCGCGCCCGGAGGGCGATGCGCGGACCGAGGACGGCGGCGAGCCACGCAGCACGCCGGCCGACGGAACACAGGTCATGCCGCCTCCACCAAGATCGGAGCCGCTCGACCGTATCGGGCGCAGGCCGTGGGAGCGACCTCAACCGGTGTCGACGCCTCCAGGTCCCCGGCGGGCCGCCGGCAGCGCGGGGTCTGCGGTCGCGTGCCCGTACGGCATCCGGGAGGGTGTGGATGATCTCGACGTCCCTGCCGTGGTGCGGACCGAGGCCGTGGCACGGCCTCGGCCGCGCCTCACCGGCCGCCCGTCCACGAGGAGCAGGTACATGCCCGAGCCCGCCGGAGAAGCCGCCACCCACCGGAAGGTCGTCGTGGTGACCGGTGCCAGCGGGGGGATCGGCCGGGCCACCGCGGTGGCCTTCGCCCGCCGGGGCGACGCGGTCGCACTGCTGGCCCGGGGCGAGACGGGGCTGGCCGCCGCCGCCGACGACGTCCGCACCGCCGGTGGCACGCCCCTGACGATCTCCGTGGACGTCAGCGATGCCGGCGCCGTCGAGGCGGCCGCCGACCGCGTGGAGGCCGAGCTCGGCCCGATCGACGTCTGGTGCAACGTCGCCTTCAGCACGGCGTTCGCACCGTTCGCCGAGATCACGGCCGACGAGTGGCGGCGGGTCACCGAGGTCACCTACCTCGGCTTCGTGCACGGCACGATGGCTGCGCTGCGCCGGATGCGCGCCCGCGACCGGGGCGCCGTCGTCCAGACGGGGTCGGCGCTGGGCTACCGCGGCATCCCGCTGCAGAGCGTGTACTGCGGTGCGAAGCACGCCATCAAGGGCTTCACCGAGGCGGTGCAGACCGAGCTGCGGCACGACGGCAGCAACGTGCACGTCACCCTGGTCAACCTGCCCGGGGTGAACACCCCGCAGTTCGACTGGGTGCTCAACAGGCTGCCGAAGCGGCCGCAACCGGTGGCGCCGGTGTACCAGCCCGAGTTCATGGCGCAGACCCTCGTGCACGCGAGCGAGCACCCGGGCCGCCGGGCGTGGTGGATCGGCATCCCGACCGTCTACACGATCCTCGGCAGCAGGTTCGCCCCGCAGCTCCTCGACCGCTATCTCGCCCGCACCGCCTACCAGGGCCAGCAGCGCGGTGAGGACGCCCGACCGGACGACCCGGTCAACCTGTGGGAACCGGCCGACGGCCCCGGCGGGCACGACTTCGGCGCGCGCGGCAGCTTCAGCGGGCGGGCCTGGAGCTCCGATCCGCAGGTCTGGGCGGGTCGGCACCACGGCGTGCTCGCCGCCGTCGGCGCCGGTCTGGCGGCGGCAGGTGCCGCCCTCCGGTGGCGGGCGTGAGACACCGGCCGGCCGGTTGATGCTTCGGACGGCGGCGCGCGGCCGCATCGAGGACTACGGCCTGATCGGCGACCTGCAGACCGCCGCACTGGTCGGACGGGACGGCTCCATCGACTGGTTGTGCCTGCCGCGCTTCGACTCGGCGGCCTGCTTCGCCGCCCTGCTCCACGACGAACGGGCCGGCCGGTGGCTGCTCGCCCCGACCGGCGAGGGCACCTGCCACCGGCGCCGGTACCGCGGGGACTCGCTCGTCCTCGAGACCGAGTGGACGACGGCCACCGGCACCGTCCGGGTCATCGACCTCATGCCCGTGCGCGGCGAGGCCGCCGACGTCGTGCGCGTGGTCGAGGGCGTCACCGGCCGGGTGCGGATGCGCACCGAGCTGCGGCTGCGGTTCGACTACGGGCACGTACCCCCGTGGCTGCGCAGGCAGGACGGTGACCTGGTCGCGATCGCCGGCCCGGACGCCGCGTGGCTGCGCACGCCGGTGCCGCTCGAGGACTCCGGAGGCGCCTGCAGGGCGGAGTTCGAGGTCAGCGCCGGCGAGCGGGTGCCGTTCGTGCTCACGCACGCCCCGTCCTACGCCGCACGGCCGCGGCCGGTGGAGGCCGACCGGGCGCTGGCGGACACCGAGACCTTCTGGGCCGACTGGATCGGCCGCTGCGACTACACCGGCCGCTGGCCGGGCGCCGTCCGCCGCTCGCTGCTGACGTTGAAGGCGCTGACCTACGCACCCACCGGCGGCATCGTCGCTGCGCCGACGACCTCGCTGCCGGAGGACCTCGGTGGCGTGCGCAACTGGGACTACCGCTACACCTGGCTGCGCGACGCCACGTTCACCCTCCAGGCCCTGCTCGGCACCGGGTACGTGCGCGAGGCCCGCGCCTGGCGGGACTGGCTGCTGCGCGCGGTCGCCGGGGACCCGGCCGACCTGCGGATCATGTACACCCTCGACGGGGCCCGGCGGATTCCCGAGCAGGAGCTGCCGTGGCTGGACGGGTACGAGGGATCGGCGCCGGTCCGCATCGGCAACGCCGCGGCCGGCCAGTTCCAGCTCGACGTGTGGGGCGAGGTCCTCGACGGGCTGCACCTGTCCCGCGAGGCCGGCCTGAGCACCATCGACGACGCCTGGCGGCTGCAGCGCGGGCTCCTGGACTTCCTCGAAGGCAACTGGGACCGGCCGGACAACGGGCTGTGGGAGGTCCGCGGCCCGCGCCGGCACTTCGTGCACAGCAAGGTCATGGCCTGGGCCGGTGTCCACAGCGCCGTCCAGGCCGTCGAGCGGCACGGCCTCGAGGGGCCGGTGGACCGGTGGAAGGCCCTGCGCGCGGAGATCCACACCGACGTCTGCACCCGGGGGTACGACGCCGCCCGCCGGACCTTCACCCAGTGCTACGGCTCCCCGGGCCTGGACGCGGCCCTGCTGCTGATCCCGCGGTTCGGGTTCCTCGACTGGCGGGACGAGCGGGTCGTCGGCACCGTCGAGGCCGTCCAGCGGGAGCTGACCGAGGACGGTCTGCTGCTGCGCTACCGGACGGACGCCGACGACGGGTCGGTGGACGGCCTGCCCGGGCGCGAGGGCACCTTCCTGGCCTGCAGCTTCTGGCTGGTCGACGCGCTGGCCGGCATCGGCCGTCCCGCGGAGGCCGAGCGGCTGTTCGAGCGGCTGCTCGGGCTGCGCAACGACCTGGGGCTGCTCGGCGAGGAGTACGACACCCGCACCGGCCGGCAGGTGGGCAACACCCCGCAGGCGTTCAGCCACGTCGGCCTGGTCAACGCGGCACGGCACCTCAGCGGCACCCCCGCCGCGGAGGAGGGCTCGGCCGGCCCCGGACAGTGACTGTGACGAACCCGTGACACGCCTGGAGGCCCTGTTTAGCCGCCCCCCCGAGGTGGCTAGGGCGCGACGAGACGTTGCCGCGCTCGACCCGTAACCGTGGAGGTCACCATGGCCCAGACCGTCGCCGACTACCTGCTCGCCCGCCTGCGGGAATGGGGCGTGCGCCAGGTCTTCGGCTACCCCGGGGACGGGATCAACGGCCTGCTCGCGGCCTGGGGGCGCGCGGACAACGACCCGCAGTTCGTGCAGGCCCGGCACGAGGAGATGGCGGCGTTCGAGGCGGTCGGCTTCGCGAAGTTCAGCGGCGGCTTCGGGGTCTGCGCGGCAACCAGCGGACCGGGGGCCATCCACCTGCTGAACGGCCTCTACGACGCCAAGCTCGACCACGTCCCGGTGGTCGCGATCGTCGGGCAGACCGAGCGCTCGGCCATGGGCGGCGGCTACCAGCAGGAGGTCGACCTGCTCAGCCTCTACAAGGACGTCTGCAGCGACTACGTGCAGATGTGCACCGTGCCCGAGCAGCTGCCCAACCTGATCGACCGGGCCATCCGCATCGCCGTCAGCGAGCGGGCTCCGACGGCGCTGATCTTCCCCTCCGACGTCCTCGAACTGGACTACGAGCCGCCCGGCCACCAGTTCAAGGAGGTGCCCTCCAGCCTGGGCATCGCCCCCTCGAAGCCGCAGCCCGACCCGGCCGCCGTCCGCCAGGCCGCCGACATCCTCAACGCCGGGGAGAAGGTCGCCCTCCTCGTCGGCCAGGGTGCCCGCGACTGCCAGGAGGAGCTGACGCAGGTCGCCGACCTGCTCGGCGCCGGTGCGGCCAAGGCGCTGCTCGGCAAGGACGTGCTGCCGGACACCGAACCGTGGGTCACCGGTGCCATCGGGCTGCTCGGCACCAAGCCCAGCTACGACATGATGATGGGCTGCGACACGCTGCTGACGGTCGGGTCGAACTTCCCGTACACCCAGTTCATGCCGGAGCTCGACCAGGCGCGAGCCATCCAGATCGACCGGTCCGGCAGCTGGATCGGCATGCGCTACCCGTACGAGCTCAACGTCGTGGGCGATTCGAAGGCGACGCTGCAGGCGCTCATCCCGCTGCTCCAGCGCAAGTCCGACCGCTCCTGGCGGCAGGGCATCGAGGACGGCGTCGCCGACTGGTGGCAGACCATGGAGCGGCGGGCGCTGACCGACGCCGACCCGGTCAACCCGATGCGGATCGTGCACGAGCTCTCCGAGCGGCTGCCGGCCAACGCGATCGTCACCAGCGACTCCGGCAGCGCCGCCAACTGGTACGCCCGGCACCTGAAGGTCCGCGGCGAGGTCAAGTGCTCGCTGTCGGGCACGCTGGCCACGATGGGCCCGGGCGTGCCCTATGCCATCGGCGCCAAGTGGGCGCACCCGGACCGGCCGGCCATCGCCCTGGTCGGCGACGGCGCCATGCAGATGAACGGGCTGGCCGAGCAGATCACCATCGCCCGGTACTACAAGGAGTGGTCCGACCCGCGGCTGGTCACCGCCGTCTTCCACAACGACGACCTCAACCAGGTCACCTGGGAGATGCGGGCGATGGAGGGCGCGCCGAAGTTCGCCGAGTCGCAGACCATCCCCGACATCGACTACGCCGCGTTCGCCCGCGGGCTCGGCCTGCAGGCCATCAACGTCGACAAGCCCGAGGACGTCGGACCGGCGTGGGAGGCGGCGCTGTCGGCCGACCGCCCGACGGTGCTCGACATCCGGTGCGACCCCGACGTCCCGCCGATCCCGCCGCACGCCACCTTCGAGCAGGCGATGGCCACCGCCAAGTCGGCGCTCAAGGGCGACGAGGACGCCGCCGGCTTCATCAAGCAGGGGGTCAAGCAGAAGGTGCAGGAGTTCCTGCCCGGCTCCAAGGGCGACGGCTGAGGAGCGGCCGGTGACCTCGGTCGACCTGCCCGCGCCCGTCGTCCGGCCACCGGAGGGCGCCGGTCCCGCGGCCGGCGTCGACGTCACCGCCCTGGAGCGCGACCTGCGTGCCCGGGTGGACGGCGAGGTGCGGTTCGACGCCGGATCCCGCGGCGCGTACAGCACCGACGCCTCCAACTACCGCCAGGTGCCGATCGGGGTGGTGGTCCCGAGCTCGGTGGACGCGGCCGCGGAGGCGGTGGCGGTCTGCCGGGACCACGGTGCCCCGGTGCTCTCGCGGGGCGGCGGGACGAGCCTGGCCGGGGAGTGCACCAACACCGCCGTCGTCCTGGACTTCTCCAAGTACTGCACCCGGCTGGTGTCGGTGGATCCCGAGGCGCGCACCTGCGTGGTGGAGCCGGGCATCGTGCTCGACCGGCTCAACGCGCAACTGGAGGAGCACGGGCTGGAGTTCGGCCCGGAGCCGGCGACGCACAACCACTGCACGATCGGCGGGATGATCGGCAACAACGCCTGCGGTGCGACGGCGCAGCGCACGGGCAAGGTCGTCGACAACATCGTGTCGCTGGACGTGCTGCTCTACGACGGCACCCGGATGACCGTCGGCGCCACCTCCGACGCGGAGTACGCCGCGATCGTGCAGGCCGGCGGGCGGCGGGGCGAGGTGTACCGGCAGCTGCGCGAGCTGGCCGACCGGTACGGCGAGCAGGTCCGGCGGCGCTACCCCGACATCCCCCGCCGCGTCTCGGGCTACAACCTGCAGGCGCTGCTGCCCGAGAAGGGCTTCGACCTCGCGCGGGCGCTGATCGGCTCCGAGAACACCCTCGTGACGGTGCTGCGCGCCGAGCTGCGGCTGGTGCCCGTCGTCGAGCACCGCGCGCTGGTGCTGCTGGGCTACCCCGACGTCGCCGCCTCGGCCCGCGACGTGCCGGCGATCGTCGAGCACCAGCCGATCGCCCTGGAGGGTCTGGACCGGCACCTGATCGGCTTCCAGCAGACCAAGGACCTGAACCCCGACACGCTGGCACTGCTGCCCGAGGGGCCGCGCGCCTGGCTGCTGGTCCAGTTCGGCGGCGAGACCCCCGACGAGGCCGGCGGGCGGGCCCGGGAGTTCGCCGAGCTCGCCGGCGGCTGGGAGAGCGGGCCCACGGCGACCGTGTTCGACCAGGGCGTGCACCAGGCCGACATCTGGAAGGTGCGGGAGGCGGGGCTGGGGGCCACCGCCCGCGTGCCCGGGCTGCCCGACGCCTGGCCCGGCTGGGAGGACTCCGCCGTCGACCCGGCCGACCTCGCCGACTACCTGACCGACCTGCAGCGGCTGTACGACGAGTTCGAGTTCGGCCCGGTCTCGCTCTACGGCCACTTCGGGCAGGGCTGCGTGCACACCCGCATCCCCTTCGACCTGCAGACCGCCGGCGGAGTACGGCGTTTCCGCGAGTTCATCGAACGGGCCGCCGACCTGGTGGTCTCCTACGGCGGGTCCTTCTCGGGGGAGCACGGGGACGGGCAGGCCCGCGGCGAGCTGCTGCCGAGGATGTTCGGCGACGAGCTGGTCGAGGCGTTCGGCCGGCTCAAGGCGGTCTTCGACCCCGGCAACCGGATGAACCCCGGCAAGGTCGTGGCCCCCTACCGGCTCGACGAGCACCTGCGGCTGGGCACCGACTACTCGCCCGCGCAGGTGGACACGCACTTCGCCTACCCGCACGACGACGGCAGTTTCGACCGGGCCGTGCTGCGCTGCGTCGGGGTGGGCCGGTGCCGGCGCGACGAGGGCGGGGTGATGTGCCCCTCGTACATGGTCACCCGCGAGGAGGAGCACTCCACGCGCGGCCGGGCCCGGCTGCTGTTCGAGATGCTGCAGGGCCACGCGGACTCGCCCATCGGCGACGGCTGGCGCTCGACAGCCGTCCGTGACTCCCTCGATCTCTGCCTGGCCTGCAAGGGCTGCAAGACCGACTGCCCGGTGAACGTGGACATGGCCACCTACAAGGCCGAGTTCCTGTCCCACCACTACGCCGGCCGGCTGCGTCCGATCGCCCACTACACGCTGGGCTGGCTGCCGCTGGTGGCGAGGGTGGCCGGCACGGCCCCTCGGGTGCTCAACGCCCTCACCCAGGCGCCGGGGCTCCGTCGGATCGCCACGGCCATCGGCGGTGTCGCGCCGGAGCGGGAGATCCCGCAGTTCGCCGACCAGACGTTCCAGGCCTGGTACGCGGCCCGCGAGCCGCGCGGCACGGGGCAGCGCGGCGAGGTGGTGCTGTGGCCCGACACGTTCAGCAACTCGTTCCAGCCGGGGCTGGCGAAGGCCGCCGTCGAGGTGCTCGAGGACGCCGGCTGGCGGGTCGTCGTCCCGACCGACGCCGTCTGCTGCGGCCTCACCTGGATCTCGACCGGTCAGCTGGACGTCGCCAAGCGGGTGCTGCGTCGCACGATCGACGTGCTGCGCCCGCACGTGCAGGCAGGGACCCTGGTGCTCGGGCTCGAGCCGTCGTGCACCGCGGTGTTCCGCTCCGACGCCGCCGAGCTGTACCCGGACGATCCCGACGTCCAGCGGCTGCGGCAGCAGACCGTGACGCTGGCCGAGCTGCTCACCGAGCACACCCCCGGCTGGGAGCCGCCACAGCTGCGCCGGCGCGCGGTCGTGCAGACGCACTGCCACCAGCACGCGGTCATGGGGTTCGACCGCGACGTCGAGCTCATGCAGCAGATGGGGATGGACGTCGACGTCCTCGACTCCGGCTGCTGCGGGCTGGCCGGGAACTTCGGGTTCGAGCGCGGCCACTACGACGTCTCGACGGCCTGCGCCGAACGGGTGCTGCTGCCCGAGCTCCGCAAGGCCGGCCCCGAGGACGTCGTGCTCGCCGACGGGTTCAGCTGCCGGATCCAGATCGAGCAGGGGGACGCCGGGGGCCGGGAGGGTGTGCACCTGGCCGAGGTGCTGGCCGCGGCGCTGCGCGGGGATGCCGCGCAGCCCGGCGAGCGGCCCGAGCGGACGTGGGCCGACCGGCCGTCGACCCCACGGGCGGCCTCGTGGGCGGCCCTGGGCACGGTGACCGCGGTCGGCCTCGGCACGGCCGGGGTGGCGATCCGGGCGCTGCGGCGATGACCGGTCCGTCGTCCACCCCGACGGTCGACGCCGTCGACGTCTCGGTCTTCGTCGTGCCCACCGAGGGGCCGGAGGCCGACGGCACCCTGACGTGGGACTCGACGACCTGCGTGCTGGTCCAGGTCTCCGGTGGCGGCCGGACCGGACTGGGCTGGACGTACGGACCGGCGGCGTGCGCGACGCTGATCACCGACGTCCTCGCCGACGTGGTCCGCGGACGGCCGGCGCCGGCCGTCCCGGCAGCCTGGGAGGCGATGGTGCGCCGGTGCCGCAACGCCGGCCGCCCCGGCCTGGTGTCCATGGCGGTCGCCGCGGTCGACACCGCCCTCTGGGACCTCGCCGCCCGGCTGCTGGACGTTCCGCTCGTCGTGCTCCTCGGCCAGGTGCACGACGACGTCGCCGTCTACGGCAGCGGGGGCTTCCCCACCTGGGACGAGGCCACGTCGGCCCGGCACCTCGAGCACTGGGTCGGCGACCTGGGCATGTCCGCCGTGAAGATCAAGATCGGCGAGTCGTGGGGGCAGCAGACCGGCCGGGACCTGGATCGGGTGCGCCGGGCGCGGGATGTGGTCGGCTCCGGCGTCGAGGTGTTCGTCGACGCCAACGGCGGATACACGCCCGGCCAGGCCCGCCGGGTCGGCCGTGCTCTGGACGACCTCGGCGTCACCTGGTTCGAGGAACCGGTGTCCAGCGACGACCTCGACGGGCTGGCCGGGCTGCGTGCTGTGCTGGACACCGACGTCGCCGCGGGCGAGTACGCCTACGACCTCGCCTACGTCCAGCGGATGTGCGTCGCCCGAGCCGTCGACTGCATGCAGCTCGACGTCACCCGCGTCGCCGGGATCACCGAGTTCCGGCGAGCGGCCGCGGTGGCGGCCGGCGCCGGCCTGGAGGTCAGCGCGCACTGCGCGCCGGCGCTGCACGCGCACGTCGCCGCGAGCGTGCCGAACCTGCGCCACGTCGAGCACTTCGTCGACCACGCCCGTCTGGAGCCGATGCTCTTCGACGGGGTCCCGGAGGTGCGTGGCGGACGCATGCGCTCGCAGACCGACCGTCCGGGGAACGGGCTGCGGCTGCGGCCCGATGCGGAGCGCTACCGGTCCGCATGACCAGCGACGCCGACGCCCCGTCCGATCCGACAGCACGCACACCCGCAGCAGGAGGGATCCCCCCGCCATGAAGGCCACCACGCTGACCGACGGCCCACCCGTGCAGCACGCACTCGTCTTCGAGACGGGCGAGGAGGTCGTGTCCGGCCTGACCGAGTGGGCGACCGGGCACGAGCTGCCGGGCAGCTCGTTCACCGCCATCGGCGCCTTCTCCGAGGCGACGCTGGGCTACTACGACCTCGACGGGCAGGAGTACGCCGAGATCCCCGTCGACGGCCAGGTCGAGGTGCTGACCCTGGCCGGGGACATCACGCTCGACGGGCAGGGCGGGTGGCAGGTGCACGGGCACGTGGTCTGCGGGCGGCGGGACGGTTCCACGGTCGGCGGCCACCTGCTGCGCGCCGTCGTCCGCCCGACCCTGGAGGTCGTGGTCACGGCCGGCGCCGCCCACCTGCAGCGCCGGCACGATCCCGCATCCGGGCTCGCGCTCATCGACCCGGCGGCAGGAGCCGGCTGATCACGCGGCTGCGCGCGTTCCCGGGCTGCGCCCGCGCGTTCTCCTCCGCGCCTGCCCTCGGGGTGATCGTTCGATCGCCTGCCCCGACCCGGCTCTTCGGCCGGTCCCACGCCGCTCGGGGGGCCCGGCCACCGCGCAGGCCATCGAGCGGCACGGGCTGTGCTCGCCGGGCACGCACCCGGCCATGGTGCGCGCAGGAGGGCCGTCAGCAGATCCGCGGCAGCTGCTCACCGACCGGCAGGTCCACCACGCGGGTACCTCCGAGCCCGGTTCGCGCGACGACCATCCCAGGGTGCGGCTCGACCACCGAACCGATGACGGCCGCTCCGGCACCCAGTGGGTGGGCGCGCATCGCGGCCAGGACCTGCTCGGCGTCCTGCGGCGGCACGAAGGCGACCAGCTTGCCCTCGTTGGCGACGTAGAACGGATCGAGCCCGAGGATGCTGCAGGCGTCGGCGACCTCCGCCGGCACCGGCACCTGCCGCTCGACGATCTCCACCCCCACGCCGGCCGTCCGGGCGATCTCGTTGAGCGAGGCAGCCAGCCCGCCGCGGGTCGGGTCCCGCAGCACGTGCACGTCCGCGCCCGTCTCCAGCATCGCCGCCACCAGACCGTGCAACGCCGCGGTGTCGCTGGTGACCGTGGTGCCGAACTCCAGCCCCTCCCGGCAGCTGAGCACGGCCACCCCGTGCACCCCGATGTCACCGCTGACCAGGATCGCGTCGCCGACCCGGGCGCGACCGGGTCGGATGTCCACCCCCTCGGGCACCAGCCCGATCCCCGCGGTGTTGATGTAGACGCCGTCGCCGTGACCGGCGTCGACGACCTTCGTGTCACCGGTGACCAGCCGGACCCCGGCCAGCTCGGCCGCCTTTCCGAGCGCTTGCGCCACCTGACCGAGTTCGGCCAGCGCCGTCCCCTCCTCGAGGATGAAGGCGGTCGACAGGAAGAGCGGCCGGGCACCGGACATCGCCAGGTCGTTCACCGTGCCGTTGACGGCGAGGTCCCCGATCGAGCCGCCGGGGAAGAACAGCGGGCGGACGACGAAGGAGTCGGTGGAGAACGCCACCCGGATGCCGGCGACGTCGAGGACGGCGGAGTCGGTGAGATCCCCCGTCGCGCCGAACGCCGGCAGGAACAGATGCTCGACCAGTTCGGCCGACATCGCTCCCCCGCCGCCGTGGCCCATGACGATGTTCGGAGAGTCGACCAGCGGCAGCGGGCAGGACCACGCAGCCAGGTCCGGACGCGCGTCGACGGCCGGCTCACCCACGGTTGTCCACCAGTTCCAGCCGCCGGTACTGGTAGTAGGCCGCGCAGGCCCCCTCGGAGGAGACCATCGTGGCACCCAGAGGGTTGCGCGGGGTGCACTCCTTGCCGAAGGCAGCGCACTCGTGCGGCTTGATCAGGCCCTGCAGCACCTCGCCGGAGCGGCAGATCGCCGATTCGTCGGTGTGGATGCCGCCGACGTCGAAGCGCGCCTCGGCGTCGTACTCCCGGTAGGCGTCCGACAGCCGCCAGCCGCTGGCCGGGATGACCCCGATCCCCCGCCAGGCACGGTCGGTGACCTCGAAGACGTCGCGCAGCATCGCCATCGCGGCCGGGTTGCCCTCCGCCGGCACCGCCCGCCGGTAGGCGTTCTCCAGCTCGTAGCGGCCGCTCTCCAACTGCAGGACCGCGAGGCGGATCCCTTCGAGCAGGTCCAGCGGCTCGAAGCCGGTCACCACGATCGGCACCCGGTACTTCTCCACCAGCGGCGGGTACTCCGCCGTGCCCATGACGCTGCACACGTGCCCGGCGCCCAGGAAGCCCTGCACCCGGCAGGACGGGGACTCCATGATCGCGGCGATCGCCGGCGGGACCAGCACGTGGCTCACCAGCAGCGAGAAGTTGGTCACGCCGAGCCGCTTGGCCTGGTACACCGTCATGGCGTTCGCCGGCGCCGTCGTCTCGAAACCGATGCCGAAGAAGACCACCTGGCGGTCGGGGTTGTCCCGGGCCAGCTGCAACGCGTCCAGCGGCGAGTAGACGACCCGCACGTCGCCACCGGCGCTCTTGACGCGGAAGAGGTCCGAGCTGCTGCCGGGCACCCGCAGCATGTCACCGAACGAGCAGAAGGTGACATCCGGGCGGGCGGCGATGTCCAGAGCCTTGTCGATCACCTCCAGCGGCGTGACGCAGACGGGGCACCCGGGGCCGTGGATCATCTCGATCTGGTCGGGCAGCAACTGGTCGATGCCGTGCCGGATGATCGAGTGCGTCTGCCCCCCGCAGACCTCCATGAGCGCCCAGCGCCGGGTGGTCACCGCCCGGATCTGGTCGAGCAGCCGGGCGGCCAGCTCGGGGTTGCTGAACTCCTCCAGATACTTCACGGCCGTACCTCCTCATCGGCCGGCACGCCGGCTTGCCGCGCGGCGGCGGTGAAGCCGTCGCCGAACTCCTCCTCGAGGATGCCGAGCTGCTCGAAGGCGGCCAGCGTCTCCCGCGCCGATGCCTCGTCGAGCTGCTGGATCGCGAAGCCCACGTGGACGATCACCCAGTCGTCCACCGCCACGTGGGGCACGTACTCCAGGCAGACCTCCTTGCGGACGCCGCCGAAGTCGACGTCGGCCATCAGGGTGTCGTCCCTCTCGTGCCGGGCGACGACCCGCCCCGGTACCGCAAGACACACGATCCTCACCTCGTCCCGGGGGCTGTCTCGGATGCACGGGATGCGACGAGCAGCTGCCCCAGGGCCAGCCCGCCGTCGTTCGGAGGCACCAGGCGGTGCCGCAGCACGGTGAAACCGTCCGCCGCCAGCGCCCGGCCGGTCGCCGAGAGCAGCAGCGCGTTCTGGAAGACACCGCCGGTCAGCCCGACGGCGGGCAGGCCCCGCTCGGCACGCAGCCGGCGGGCGAGGACGACGACCAGGCCGGCGACCGCGGCGTGGAAACGGGCCCCGATCACCCCGGCCGGCACCCCGGCCCGCACGTCCTCGACGACCGCACGGACGACCGGCCCCGGGTCCGCGACGACCGGTTCGCCGTCGACGACGCCGAACCGGTAACCCTGCTCACCCGGGGGGACGCAACGGGCCTGCGCCTCGAGCTCGATGGCTGCCTGCGCCTCGAAGTCCACGACGTGGCGGACCCCGGCCAGAGAGGCGACGGCGTCGAAGAGCCGGCCCATGCTGGAGGTGGGCACGCAGCCGAGCCCGGTCCGCAGCTGGTGCGCCAGCGCGAGACGTTCGCGGCCCGGGCAGGCCGCCACCGGGGGGAGGTCGTCGTCCCAGGGCACCCCGGCGGCGGCCAGGTGCGCCAGCGCCATCCGGTACGGGCGCTGCACGCTGGCGTCGCCGCCGGCCAGCGGTACGTAGCCCAGGTGGGCGAACCGGTCGAACCCCGCGTAGTCGGCGACCAGCACCTCACCCCCCCACACCGCACCGTCGGTCCCGTAGCCGGTGCCGTCGAAGGCCATCCCGACGACCGCCGCACTGCCGTCGTACCCGTGCTCGGCCATCAGCGCGGCGACGTGGGCGTGGTGGTGCTGCACCGTGTCCACCGGCCGTCCGGCCGCGTGCTCGTGCGCCCAGGCCCGGCTCCGGTAGCCGGGGTGGGCATCGGCGACCAGCCGCTGCGGCCGGACGCCGGTCAGCTCCTCCAGGTGGCGCTCGGCCGCGGTGGCGGCCTGCCAGGTGGCCAGGTCGTCCATGTCGCCGATGTGGCCGGACAGCCAGGCCCGCCGCCCGCTGCCGACGGCGCAGGCGTTCTTCAGGTCGGCGCCGACGGCGAGCGTCGGCGGCACGGAGACCGGCAGCGCCACCGGGAGCGGTGCGTAGCCACGGGATCGGCGGACGGGGACGACCTCGCCGTCCACCACCCGCAGCACGGAGTCGTCGCAGGGCACGTGGATCGGCCGGTCGTGCCGCAGCCATCCGTCGGCCAGCCCGGCCAGCCGGGTCAGCGCCTCGTCGTCGTCGGCGACGATCGGCTCCCCGCCGAGGTTGCCCGAGGTGAGCACGAGCGCGGCCGGGCCGGGGCCGTCCGGGCCGTCGCCGAGCAGCAGGTGGTGCAGTGGCGTGTAGGGCAGCAGCACACCGAGGTCGGGATTGCCGGGGGCGACCGCGTCGGCGACCTCGCCCGCGCCGGTACGGCGCGGGAGCAGCACGATCGGCCGGGCGCGGTCGGTGAGCAGCCGTGCGGCCGGCTCGTCGACGACGGTCAGCCGCTCGGCGGTGGCGAGGTCCCGCACCAGCACGGCGAACGGCTTGGCCCCCCGGTGCTTGCGCGCCCGCAGGGCGGCGACGGCGGCGTCGTCCCCGGCACGGCACGCCAGGTGGTACCCGCCGAGCCCCTTGACGGCGAGCACGCCGCCTCCGGCGAGCAACCGGCGGGCCGCGGCCAACGCGGGTTCGGTGCCGGTCACCGGCTCGCCCGCCGGCGCCACGAACTCCAGGCGGGGCCCGCAGTCCGGGCAGGCGATCGGCTGGGCGTGGAAGCGGCGGTCGGTCGGATCGCGGTACTCCCGGGCGCAGGCTGCGCACATCGGGAAACCGGCCATGGTGGTGTTCGCCCGGTCGTACGGCAGATCAGTGGTGATCGTGAACCGCGGGCCGCAGTGGGTGCAGGTGAGGAACGGGTGCCGGTAGCGCCGGTCGGCCGGGTCGCCCAGCTCGGCGAGGCAGTCGTCGCAGGTGGCCACGTCGGGGGACGCCAGGGTGCGGCCTGCCGACGAATGCGCCGAGGCGTCGATCCGGAAGCCGCTGTCGCCGCACGGCGGCACCGGTGTCTCCAGCACCCGTTCCACGACGGCCAGCGGTGGCGGCTCGGTGCGCAATCGTGCGGCGAAGGCGGCCACCGCGGTCGGCGTGCCCTCGACCTCGGCCACGACCCCGCCGCTGTCGTTGTGCACCGCTCCGGCCAGCCCGAGCTCGGTGGCCAGCGCATGCACGAAAGGCCGGAAACCCACGCCCTGGACGATGCCGTGGACGACGAACCTGCGGCGCGACCGGGCGGGACCGGGCACCGGCGCCGGACCGGACGGCCCGATCCGCACGCCGGTGACCACCCCGCTGTCCCGGTCGACAGCACCGCCGCACGCCGCCGCGGACGCGGGCGACGGACCACGGCTCACATCCGCTCGATCTTCACGTAGCGGACCAGCGCAGGGAACTCCTTCCACAGCAACCCGACGGCCACCACCAGCGGGAACAGCAGCACCCACTTCGGTATGTACATGGTCTCCTCCTGACCTCGGTGCCGCCCCCGTCCGGGCTCGTGCCGCGATCAACCGGGCGGCAGGTTGGGCATGATCGGCAGGATCGCGTCGTGCTTCTTCGGGTTGATCCCGGTGGAGCGGCGCGCGTCGGCCGTGCCGTCCGGATGGTGCCCGGTCTGACCCTCGTAGGGGCCGTGGTTGCCCTGCTTCACCCCCTTGGTGTGGGACCCCGTGTCGGGCCGGGCATCGGGTTTGCCGACCCGGATCCCGGCCGGCCTGTTCTCGGTCGTCATCGGCTTCTCCTGTCAGTAGGTGCTGCGCCGCGGCTCGGCCAGCCCGTCGAAGAACTCCCGGATCGCCGGCCAGACCGTGCTGCCGCCGGAGAGCCCCCTCCACTCCCGCTTGATCACGGCGACCAGCCGGTAGCAGTCGTCGATCGGGACCAGCCAGTGCTCGTCGGCGCCGCGGGCGGTGTCGAGCAGCAGCGCCTGCACACCGGGAGCCAAGCCGGCCAGCTCCGGGCAGCGCTGTTGCAGGGCCTGCCACGTGCCGGCGTCGACCTCCGACCGGGTCGGACCCATGGGACTGGGATAGTTCGCGAGCACCGATCCGTCGCACTGCACGACGAAGAAGACCAGACCCACCGGCACGCCGAGCTCCTTCGGCGACAGGTCGGCCAGCCGGAGCCGGGTCTCCGGGACGAGCTGGTAGTGCCCACGGCCGGCGGCATCGCGCTGGAACAGCAACGTGCAGGCCTGGCAGGTGCACATCAGCTCCCCGGCCTGCTGGTCGAGGACGTGCCGGTGCTGCTCCGGCACGGCGAGCCCGCACATGTCGCAGCATTCGGTGTTCTCGGCCGGTGTGCTCGACGACCGGCGGACGACCCGCTCCAGTGCTCCGGCGCTCGTCACGGCACCCGCTGAGGTGGCGAGCGCAGCAGCGCATCGAGCGGGATGAAGGTGGCCGGGCGGGGCGCTTCGATCGTCACCGCCCGGACCTCCGACAGCTCCGGCGCGGCCGCCAGCACCGCGTCCCGGACGACGTCGCCCAACGGGGCGGCCGCCGACGAACAGCCACACCCGCTCCCGCCCTCCTCGACGACCTGCACCTCCGCCACGCCGGCGCCGATGCGGAGGAGCGTGATCTCGCCCTTCGATCCGACCTCGGCCCGGACCTCGTCGAGCGCCCGGGCGATCCGCTCCTCGACGGGGGCCGGGTGGATGCCGTGCAGCGCCAGCAGGTGTCCGAGCAGGTCGTCTCCGGTGAAGGCCTCGACGAGCGGCGTCCCCGTGGAACTCGTTGCGCCGGATGCGTAGGCCATCGCCCGGGTGAGCGCCGCACCGTAGACCTCCGCCAGCGCGGCGACGGCTTCGAGGGCCAGCTCGCCGGCCGGGCCCGGGATCTCCTCCACCCGACCGAGCAGCTCGTCGAGGTCGGCGAGGCGCTGCTCGACCTCCGCGTCGCCGAGCGGGTGCCCTGCCGGTGACTGTTCGTCCGGCGGCGGCACGCCGGCAGCGGCGAACAGCCCGGCGACCGCCGCGTCCGCCGCGCCGGCCACGGCATGATCGGTCGCGGCGTGATCGGTCAGAGCGGGCTCAGCCACCATTGCCGGCTCCGAACATCGGCGAGTGCAGCTTCTGCAGCGTGCGTCCCTCGCCGAGGTACATGTGCACGCCGCACGGCAGGCACGGGTCGAAGCTGCGCACCGCGCGCATGATGTCGATGCCGCGGAAGTCGTCCGGCCCGTTCTCCTCGAAGATCGGCATGTCCTGCACCGCCTCCTCGTACGGGCCCGGCGTGCCGTACATGTCGCGGGGGCTGGCGTTCCACGGGGTGGGCGGATAGGGGTGGTAGTTGGCGATCTTGCCGTCCTTGATCACCAGGTGGTGGGACAGCACGCCGCGGACGGCCTCGTGGAAGCCGACGCCGATCGCCTCGTCGGGCACCTCGAAGTCCTGGAAGACCTTGGTGTCGCCAGCGCGCATCCGCGCCATGCCCTGCTCGAGGAAGTAGATCGCCATGGCCGCGGTGTAGGCGATGTAGTAGACGCGGGCCCGGTCCCGCTCGAGCGCGTTGGACCACTTCGGGATCGTCCACTCGATCGTCTGCTCGGGCAGCTCGTGGCTCTTGGGCAGGCTGATCTGCACGCTGTGCCCGGTGGACTTGACGTACGGGGTGTCCACGAGCCCGGCCAGCGCCGTCGTGTACAGGCGGGCGAACGGGCCACCGCCGGTGTCCAGCGCGAGGTGCTCGCCGGTGTCCGGGTGCAGCCAGCGTGGGCTCATCACCCAGCTGTACTTGTCGCCGAAGTCCCGCTTGCCGGGGGCGGGGAGCGTCGTCTGGTTCCACGGGTGGCGCATGTCCACCGGGTTGCCGAGCGGGTCGTGCGTGACGAACGGCTCCTCGTTGACCCAGTCCTGGTAGTAGGAGCTGCCGAGCAGGATCCGCATCCCCAGGTTGATGTCGACCAGGTCGGTGGTGAGCAGCTTCCCGTCGATGACGATGCCCGGGGTCACGTACATCGCCTTGCCCCACTCGTTCATGTTCTCGTACGAGTAGTCGACGACCTCCGGATCCTGGAAGGCGCCCCAGCAGCCGAGCAGTACGCGCCGCCGACCGACCTCCTCGTAGCCGGGCAGGGCCTCATACCAGAAGTCGAAGACGTCGTCGTTGAGCGCGACCGCCTTCTTGCAGAAGTCCAGGATCGAGATCAGCTTGCTCAGGTAGTCGGTGAACAGCGTCGGCTCGGGCATCGTGCCCACCCCGCCGGGATAGACCGTGGAGGGGTGCACGTGCCGGCCCTCCATCAGGCAGAACATCTCCCGGGTGGTCCGGCTGACCTTCAGCGCCTCCTTGTACACGTCGCCTTCGAACGGGTTGAACGCGCGCATGATGTCGGCGATCGTCCGGTAGCCGTGCATGCCGGCGTGCGGTGCCTCGGTGTTCTCCGCCCGCGCCAGCACGCTGGGGTTGGTGTCCTTGACCATCGCCTCGCAGAAGTCCACGAAGACGAGGTTGTCCTGGAAGATCGTGTGGTCGAACAGGTACTCGGCCGCCTCGCCGAGGTTCATGATCCACTCGGCCATCGGTGGCGTCTTGATCCCGTAGGCCATGTTCTGGGCGTACACGGAGCAGGTGGTGTGGTTGTCGCCGCAGATGCCGCAGATCCGGCTGGTGATGAATCCGGCGTCCCGCGGGTCCTTGCCCTTCATGAAGACCGAGTAGCCGCGGAACAGCGACGAGGTGCTGTGGCACTCGGCCACCCGCTGGTTGGCGAAGTCGATCTTCGTGTAGATGCCGAGGTTGCCGATGATCCGGGTGATCGGGTCCCAGGACATCTCGACGAGTTGCCCGGGCTCTGCTGCGGCGGGGCGTCGCTCCGTCGTCGTCATGTCCTGCTCCTCGGGTCGTGGGCTGTCCGGTCGAGTTCGGTTCTCACGGGCGGTACCGCGGGTCGTAGCCGGTGGTGAGGACGTCTCCGTTGTGCCGCCACTTCGGCTCGCGGTTGGCGGTCGCGTTGGTGATGCCGCGCATCCGGCGGACGAAGGCGCCGTAGGGCTTGCCGAGCATCGAGCTCAGGCTGCCGCCGGGCGGCATGTCCATGAACGGCATGAACTTGTCGGGAAAGCCGGGCATGGTGCAGGCGATGCAGATCCCGCCCACGTTGGGGCACCCGCCGACGCCGTTCATCCAGCCGCGCTTGGGCACGTTGCAGTTGACGACCGGTCCCCAGCAGCCGATCTTCACCTGGCACTTGGGCGAGTTGTAGTCCTTGGCGAAGTCGGCCTGCTCGTAGTACGAGCCGCGGTCGCACCCCTCGTGCACGGTCTTCCCGAACAGCCACTGCGGTCGCAGCAACGAGTCCAGCGGTGGCGGTGGCGCCGACCCCGCAGCGTGGTAGAGCACCCAGGTCAGCGTCTCCATGAAGTTCTCCGGCTGCACCGGGCAGCCGGGGATGTTGACGATCGGCAGCGCCCCGGCGGACTTGAAGTCCCAGCCCAGGTAGTCGGCCAGCCCCATGGAGCCGGTCGGGTTGCCGGCCATGGCGTGGATGCCGCCGTAGGCGGCGCAGGTGCCGATCGCGACGACCGCCCACGCCTTGGGCGCCAGCTGGTCGATCCACCAGTTGAGGGTCAGCGGCTGACCGGTCTCGAGGTCGTTGCCGAACGAGGTCCAGTAGCCCTCGCCGTTGATCTTCTCGTTCGGGATCGATCCCTCGATGACCAGGATGAACGGTGCGTCGAGCTCGCCGCGGGCCGCCGCCCGGAAGGGGGCCAGGAACTCCTCGCCACCGACGGTCGGGGACAGCACCTTGTTGTGCAGGTGGACCGTCGGCAGGCCGGGGATCATGCCGGTGACGACGTCCTCGATCGACGGCTGGCTCGACGCGGTGATCGACACGGTGTCGCCGTCGCAGCTCATCCCCTCGGAGATCCAGAGGATGTGCACCTCGTCGAAGCCCTCCGCCGCCGGCCGGGTCGCTGTGGCCATCTCGCTCATCGCGTGCTCCTCCCTCGCCGGTTCCCTGTCGTCCCTGGGTGCGCGTTCACGTGCGGGGCCTGCCTTGCAGCCGGTCCCGCAACCGGTCGTAGATCGCCGCGACCGGCGCGGCGATAGTCAGCAGCGGCGGCTCGTCCGGGGCGGCCGGGTGCGGCCGGGTCGGCGCCTTCTGCTTGGCCGCGTCGAGCTCGGCCCCCAGTTCGGCCAGCGCCTGCTCGTCGAGCTCCCGGCGCAGCCTCGGCATGAGCTCGTCCTCGTCCTCCCGGACGTGCGCGGTGACGATCTCCCGCAGCGTCGCCATGGCCCCGTCGGTCCGCTCGTCGCCCTCGCCCTGCCGGTCGAGGTCGATCAGCTGGCGCTTGACCGCGGCGTGCCGGTCCAGGCGCCGGCTGATCACGGCGTCCCCGTCGGGCAGCACCCGCTTCGCCAGCGGGTAGAACATCAGCTCCTCCAGGGCTGCATGCTTGGACAGCTCCCGCACGAGCACTTCGACCACGCCGCGGCGCTGGGCGTCGGAGGCCGCGGCGGAGTAGTCGCGGAACAGCTGCTCGACCATCCGGTGGTCGTGGCTGAGCAGTTCGATGGCGTCCATCGCCGTCCTTCCCTCGTGCGTCGCGGACGTCGGTCAGGCGACCTCGGCGGCGGCTCCTTCCCGGTCGTGCGGTCGCGGCAGCAGGTCCCGGACGACGTCGACGGCCAGCCGGCACGCGGGCTCGACCGCGGCCCGCACCTGCTCGGACAGCTCCATGCGCTCCTCGAGCACGCCGGGGCGGCAGCCGACCACGAGCACCCGCTCGACCGGACCGCCCTGGCCGGCGGTCCCGCCCAGACCGCGCAGCAGGTCGATGACCGCCAGCGGGCTCATCCCGTGCGCGTCGACCGCCGGCACCGCGAGGACGTCGGGTCGCCGGCCGCCGTCGCCGAGCGGGACCTCGAGGACGGCGAGGGTGCCGGGCGGCTCGGTGAGCGGGACGGCGTCGACCAGGACGACCGTCGAGTACCGGCCGTCGAGCAGCTCGTAGGCCAGGTGCACGCCGCGGATCCCGTAGTCGACGACGTCGACGCCGTCCGGCAGGTCGGCGCGGTCGATGCGGGTGGCCACCTCGACGCCGAAGCCGTCGTCCCCCAGGAAGACGTTGCCGATGCCGGCGATCAGCACGCGGCCCGCGCTCATCGGGGGCCGTCCCCGGGCAGCGGTTCGATCTCCTCGGGCGCGAACTGGTAGTGCCGGCCGTACCAGTCGAACAGGTCGGCGCCCGGGTCGTCCTCCAGCACGACCGCCACGAACCGGGTGCCGTCGACGTCGAGCAGGACGGCCTCGACCCGGGCCGTGCGCCCGGCGAGGAAGACGTCGTGCGCGTCGGTGCCGTGCGGGCGGGGGCGCAGCCGCACACGCGATCCTCGGGACACGCGCACGCCGTCGACGAGGACGTCGTCGGTCTCCGGGCGGACGTCGTCATCCGCCCCGGGCTCCCACCAGGCCCGCTCCTCCGGCCGGACCGCGGGCGCCGTTCGTCGGACCGGCCGCAGCGACCGCACCGCCCCGTGCAGCCGGGCGAGGATCTCCTCCGGGAGGTGGTCGACGCGATCCAGCAGCGCCGCCGCCTGCGGGTCGGTCGCGCGGACCTCGCGCTTCTCCTCGTCGGTCAGCGTCATCGTGCGCAGCGACAGGATCTCGTCGATCTCGCCGGAGTCGAACAGCGGGCCGGGGCTCTCCGGGGCGATCTGCGGGTGGTCGTAGAGGATGATCGGCGAGGAGAGGACGACGTCCCGCCCGCCGTCCCGGCCGGCCAGGACCGGATAGGTGTGCACGTTGTGGCACTCCCCTGCGGCGACGGCGGCCCACACCGGCGGTTCGAGCAGCGAGACGAAGCGGCTCCCCCGGAGCGCCAGCAGGCTGTGCGCGGCCACCAGCGAGACCCGCAGCGCATCCGGTCGCGAGGCGATCTCCCGCGCCTCCGCGGTGTTCTCGACGACCAGCCGCAGCCGGTGCAGAGGGAACGGTGCCTCCGCCGGCGACAGCTCGAGGCGCATCGCCGCCTGCACCGGCCGGCGGCGCCGCACGATCCGGCCGACCGTGACGCCGGACCCGCTGCGCAGCTCCTCGATCTCCTCGCCGCCGGGAGCGGTCGCCGGCCACGTCCGCGGCGCATCGCGCAGTTCGTCCAGCCCGCAGTCGACCTCGAACTCGCGGGGCACGGCCTCGTCGAAGGTGAGGTGCCGCTGCCCGTCGACGTCGAGCGCATCGACCTCCGCCCAGCCGCCGTCCGGCGTCGGCGCCTCGACCGCACGGTGCTGCACCTGCAGGAAGCGCAGCAGGACCCGCACCGAGCGGACCTCGGAACCGGACCGCGGCTCCAGCAGGCAGTCGGTCTGCTGGTACCAGGCGTCGGCGGAGCCGGCGACGCTGGTGTCGGCCGCGCCCGCCGCCGCCACGAAGTCACGCGGGGCCAGCACGCCGAACTGCCAGCGCACCCGGTTCTTCGGCGAGGACCGCCGGTACGGGTAGAGGAGGTAGCCCTCGTAGAGGACGGCGTCGGCGACGGCCACGGCGTGCTCCAGCCCCGACGGCGCGACCACTGCGGCGCCGGGAGCGATGGACGACCGCAGCAGGGTCACGGGAGCCTGGCCGCCCTCCGGCGGCAGGCCGTCCTGCCGGGCCGCCGCGCTCACCGCGCGACGGCTTCCGCGATCAGATGTTCCCCAGCGACCGGGTCGGGTGGCCGGGGCCGCAGGCACCGCGGAGCGTGAAGACCGACGTCCCGCATCCGCTTCACCCCTGTGGGCTGCCGCTCGATTCGTGGATGTGACGTCGAGCACACACCCGACCGTCGAGGTCTGTCAACCGGGAGGGAGCAGGCCCGGCCGGAGGGCACGGAGCCAGTCGTACCAGGCGGGCATCCCGTCACCGTGGGTAGCCGAGATCTGCAGGACCTCCGCCGCGGGATGGAGCGACCGGACCTGTCGGGCGCAGCGCTCGGGGTCGAAGTCGACGTAGGGCAGCAGGTCGGCCTTGTTGATCAGGACCAGGTCGGCGGTGCGGAACATGTGCGGGTACTTCACCGGCTTGTCGTCGCCCTCCGGCACCGACATCACCACCACCCGGGCGGTCTCCCCGAGGTCGAACAAGGCCGGGCAGACCAGGTTGCCGACGTTCTCGACGAGGACGAGCGAGGAGTCCGGCGGATCGAGCGCCTCCAGGCCGCGGCGGACCATGTCCGCGTCGAGGTGGCAGCCCGCCCCGGTGTTGATCTGCACCACGGGGCAGCCGGTCGCCCGGATGCGTTCGGCGTCCAGGTGCGTCTCCTGGTCCCCCTCGATGACGGCGACCGGCCACTGGACGCCCAGTTCCCGCACCGTGCGCTCGAGCAGCGTGGTCTTCCCCGAGCCGGGAGAGCTCATCAGGTTGACCACGACGATCCCCCGCCCGGCGAGCGAGCGACGATTCCGCACGGCGAGGTCCTCGTTCTTGGCCAGCACACGCGCCTCGAGGACGACGGTGCGACCGGTGTCCCCCGACGGACCGTGCGGATGGGGGTGAGCTGCGTCGTCGGGCAACGTCGTCAGCCGGACGCCGGCATCGTCCTCACAGCCACACGTGCCGCACATCTCAGGCCACCTCCACCGAGCGGACGAGCAGTTCGGAGCCGGCGGTCACGGCGACGTCGGCGCTGCCGCACGGGCAGAGCACGACCAGGTCCTCGGTACCGAACTCCGTACCGCAGCTCCTGCACCGCGCCCGGCCCCCGGGTTCCTCGATCACCAGGTCGGCACCTTCGAGCGGCGTCCCCTCGGCGACCAGCTCGAAGGAGAACCGCAGCGCATCGGGCACGACACCCGACAACCTGCCCACGACCAGCCGGAGGGACCGCACGCGCTGGTCGCCGGTCCGCTCCCGGACGGCGTCCACCACGGCCTGGCTGATCGCGAGCTCGTGCACTGCGCACCCCCTGCGGGTCGTGCCGCAAGACTCGTCCTAGCCCTCATGCGGGGCGGGCGCAAGCCCGGGCCGGCGGAGGGCTACCCGCCCTGGCGCCTGGCTTCCAGGACGAAGCGGCCGGACGCCGCTCACCACGAGCCGCGGATTCTCGGTGAGCCATGACGTCGAGCAGCACGTGGAGAGAGGCCATGTCCGCTGCGCCGTGGGGCTCGTCGTCGACGTCGGACGGCGTCGGGCTCGTATCGTGAGGAAGGTTACCTACCAATCTGGTCGGTACACCTACCGATCTGGTCGGTCATCCGTACGCTGGGCGCGTGGCACCTCCCTTCCGGCAGCAGATCGACGAGGGCATCCTCGACCAGGCTGCCGCTCTCTTCGCGCGCCGCGGCTTCACCAAGACCTCGGTCCAGGACGTCGCGGACGCGGTCGGCCTGTCCAAGGCGGGGCTGCTGCACCACTACGCGAGCAAGGAGACGCTGTACCGCTCCGTGCTGACCCAGGCCGGTGTCCTCGGGCAGCGTGTGCTCGGCTCCGTCGGCGAGCTGCCGCCGGGGCCTGAGCGCGACCGGCGCGCCCTCGAGGTGCTCGTCGACGTGGCGCTCGCCCACCCGGGGATGGTGGCGCTGCTCCTGGCGCCGATCACGCAGGGCGACCAGAACCGCCAGGCCCCGGAGCTCGAGGCCGTCGGAGCAGCGGCGTTGCAGGCGTTCGGCGTCGATCCCGGGGCGCCCGCCTCCGAGCGGGCGATCCGGGTGCTGGGCGCGCTCGCCGCGCTGGCGGTCCTCAGCCTCACCGCCCACCAGGAGGACGACACGACGAGGTGGCGCGCCTCGATCATCGCGACCTGCTTCGACGCCCTCGGCCACTCCCGGCCCGGCGTCGCTCTTCCCGATCACCACCAGGTGGAGGCCTGATCCCGCATGGCTGTCTTGTTGTCCCGACTCGGGGCCCTCGCGCACCGGCGCCGGCTCCCGGTGCTCCTGGTCTGGCTGGTGGTCCTCGTCGCCGGCGGAGCGGGCGCGGCCACCCTCGCCGGTGAGACGTCCGACGCCTTCAACATCCCCGGCCAGGAGTCGACCACCGCCCTGGAGCGGATCGACGAGGAGTTCGGCAGCGCCGGCGGGGCCTCGGCCCGGGTCGTGGTCGCCGCACCCGACGGCGGAACGCTGACCACGCCGGAGAACGCGGCCGCGATCCAGCAGCTGGTTGCGGAGCTGGACGGACTGCCCGGGGTCGCCGGGGCGAGCAACCCGCTGGACCCCGCGGCACCCGCGGTCAACGCCGACCAGACCACCGCCTACAGCACGGTGACCTTCGCCGGCGGGCTGGGCGAGGTCACCCCGGAGCAGCGGGACGCGCTGCTGGAGGCGGTCGAGGCGGCCGGCGACGGCGCGCTGACCGTCGAGGTGACCGGCCAGGCGATCCAGGAGCCGCCGCACGTCGGCGGCCCCTCGGAGGTCATCGGCGTCGTCGTCGCGCTCGTCGTCCTCGCGGTGACCTACGGCTCGCTCGTCACGGCCGGCATGAACCTGCTGACCGCCGTCGTCGGCGTCGGCATCGGTGTCCTCGGCGTCACCGTCGCCACCGGCTTCGCCGAGCTCTCCTCGACCACCCCGATCCTCGCGGCGATGCTCGGCCTCGCCGTCGGCATCGACTACGCGCTGTTCATCGTGACCCGGTTCCGGCAGGAGCTGCGGCACGGGTCGCCCGTGGGCACCGCGATCGCCACCGCCGTCGGCACCGCCGGGTCGGCGGTGGTCACCGCGGGGCTGACCGTGGTCATCGCCCTGCTCGGGCTCTCGGTCGTCGGCATCCCCTTCCTCACCCAGATGGGCATCGCCGCGGCCGCGACGATCGTCGTCGCCGTCCTGGTGGCGATCACCCTCGTGCCGGCGGCGCTGAGCTACCTGGGACGCCGGGCGCTGCCCCGCCGCCAGCGCGCCGTCACGGACGCCGCTTCCTCCCCCTGGATGGAGCCGGGGGACGCCGGTCGCCGCGGCTTCCTCGCCGGCTGGGCCGCCACGGTGACCCGCCACCGCGTGGTCTCCCTGCTGCTGACCGTGGTGGTGCTCGGCGTCATCGCCATCCCGTTCTTCTCCATGCGGACGACGCTGGTGCAGGAGCCGGCCGAGGACTCCACGGCCGCCCGGGCCGACCAGCTGCTCGCCGAGGGCTTCGGCGAGGGCTTCCTCGGGCCGCTGACCATCCTGTTCGAGGGCGACGGGGCACCCGAGGCCGCGGCCTCGGCCAGCGCCACGATCGCCGAGGTGGACGACGTCGCCCTGGTGACCCCGCCGATGCCCAACGCCGACGGCACCGCGGCGCTGCTCAACGTCATCCCCGGGTCGGGCCCGGCCACGGCCGAGACCGAGCAGCTCGTCGAGGACCTGCGCGCGCAACTCGCCGACCTCGACGGGGTCGAGGCCTCGGTCACCGGCGCCACCGCGGTCAGCGTCGACGTGGCGGAGAGCCTCAACGAGGCGCTGCCGGTGTACCTCCTGCTCGTCGTCGGCCTGGCGCTGGTGCTGCTGGTCCTGGTCTTCCGCTCGCTGCTGGTGCCGCTGGTCGGCGTCCTCGGCTTCGTGCTCACCGTCGGCGCGTCGCTCGGCGCCGCCGTCGCGGTGTTCCAGTGGGGCTGGCTGGCCGACCTGGTCGCCCTGGAGGTGACGGGACCGCTGATCAGCCTGACGCCGATCCTGGTGATCGGCATCCTGTTCGGCCTGGCGATGGACTACCAGATCTTCCTGGTCTCCCGGATGCACGAGGCGCACAGCCACGGCGCCGCGCCGCTGGAGGCGATCCGCACCGGGTTCCGCCAGGCGGCACCGGTCGTCGTCGCGGCCGCGCTGATCATGTTCTCGGTCTTCGCCGGCTTCGTGCCGGCGGGCGAGCCCACGATCAAGTCGATCGCGTTCGCCCTGGCCGCGGGCATCCTGTTCGACGCCTTCGTGGTGCGCATGGTGCTCGTGCCCGCCGCCCTCGCGCTGCTGGGTCACCGGGCCTGGTGGCTGCCGCGCTGGTTGCAGTGGCTGCCGGTGCTCGATGTCGAGGGCGCAGCGCTGGAGAAGTCGGGCCCCGCGCACGACCGGGAGGCGGTCGGCGCCGCACCGCGTTGATCCGCACCACGCACCGCCGGACGGCCCGCCTGCTCGTGCAGGCGGGCCGTTCCGCGTCCGGGAAGCAGGCGGGGCGCTCCGCGTCCGGACGGCAGGCGCCCCACCGACCGTCGTCCGGAACGTGCAGGTGCGCCACCGACCGTCGTCCGGAACGTGCAGGTGCGCCACCGACCGGCGTCCGGAACGTGCAGGTTGCGCCACCGACCGGCGTCCGGAACCTGCAGGCCTGTTGCGCTCCCCCGGACCGGTCGGGCAGGCCGACCTCTTCCGCGCGATCCGGTCCGCCGATCCAGCCTGGCGGCGGACGACGCGGGCCTGCTGTCAAGTCGCGCCCACGATCTGTGGACAAGGACATTGACCTGCGGATTCGTGCTGCGGGTGTCGCCGACCGGCGGTAGTATTCGCACATGTGTTCGACAGGTGCGGCCGATGCGATCGACCGGTTGGCCGCCGCCTTGGACGACCTGGCCGCCCAGGACCTGACCGCTGCGTTCGGGCCGCAGCTGATCGACCGCCTGGGCCTCCTGCTGGTGGCCGGGAACCGGTTGACCGCCGAGATCGCCCGCACCGTCCGCCAGGGCGAGTTGACCGGCGCCGCCGAGCACGACGGGCAGAAGACGATGGCCTCCTGGCTGCGCGGGCACGCCCGGCTGCCGGACCCCGCCGCCAAGCGGCTGGTCGCCGCCGGGCGCGCCCTGGAAGCCCTGCCCGCGGTCGCCGCAGCGGCCGCGACCGGGGCGGTGCCCGCCGAGGCGCTGGCCGTGATCGCCCCGGTGGCCGCACCGGGCAAGCTGGCCGCCGCCGCAGCCCAGGAGGTCGACCTCGCCGGCGTCGACGCCGCGTTGGCCGAGGTCGCCGCCACCCGCCCGCACGAGGAGCTACGGCAGGTCGTGGCCCACTACCTGGCCCGGCTGGACCCCGACGGGCCCGAACCCGACCCCACCGAGGGCCGGTCGTTCACCCTGGTCAAGCACGCCGACGGCAGCGTGAGCGGCCGGTTCGAGCTCGACGCCGTGGGCGGGGAGAAGCTGCAGACCGCGATCGAGTCGATCGTGCAGGCCTCCCGGCCCGCCGGGGACACGCGCACCCGGGCTCAGCAGTCCGCCGACGCCCTCGTCCAGCTGTGCGACAACGCCCTGGCCGCCGGCGGTCTGCCGATCCTGCGCACCCACAAACCACACGTGGTGGTCCGGGTGGACCTCGAGGATCTCATCGACCCGGCCGCGGCCGGCCCCGGCGCCGCCCAGACCGGCTTCGGCACCATCATCTCCGCCGCCCGCGCCCGCTGGCTGGCCTGCGACGGCGGCATCAGCCGCATCGTCATCGGCCCCGACGGCGAGGTCCTGGACTACGGCCGCCGCCAACGCCTCTCCCCACCCCCGCTGCGCCGCGCCCTGGAGGCCCGCGACGGCGGCTGCGGCGTCGTTGAGTGTGCAGAGCACCGGCTGCCACCCCCCCGCCCACTGGTGCGACGTCCACCACCTCGTCCACTGGATCGACGGCGGCCAGACCAACCCCGCCAACTGCGCGCTCCTGTGCGAACGCCACCACACCAAGATCCACCACGGCTTCCGGATCGAACGCCAACCCGACGGCCGATGGCACACCTACCGCCCCGACGGCACCGAGATCCTCATCCTCCCCCGCATCACCGCCCAACCCGCCAACTCTCGCGCCGGCTGAGCAGCATCGGCAGGTCGGCCACCGGACGGGCACTCGTGAGTGCCTGAGCAGACGTGTTCGCTCAGGTGGCGCTCCCGCGATGCCCGGCATCATCGGGCCGGTCCGTCCCTGCGTGCCGTTCGCCCGAGCCGCTGACGACCCCCGCGGGCATGGATCGGTGGCCCTCGGTGTTGGCTCAGGTGACGACGCGGCTCGGCAGAGGCGCGCACCTGCCCCCGAGCCCTCGAGGATCACGCTTGCCCGAGCACGACCACCAGCCCGCGCCCGCCCGCCGGCGGAACCGATCCGCCACCCGCCTGGCCGCGGCGCGCGGAACCGACAGCGCCGCCGCCCACGGGACCGACCGCGCCCTCGCGCTCGGCACCGACCGCACCGCCGCCCGCGAGGAGAAGCGGGCCGCCGCCTGCGAGACCGACCGCGCCGCCGCCCGCGAGGAGAAGCGTGCCCAGCAGAGCTGGGTGGAAGGCGCTGCACCGGAGCTGCCCGCCCGCGCCACCCGGCCGGAGGGAGTCGTCTTCCACCTCGGTCCGACCAACTCCGGCAAGACCTACGAGTCCCTCCAGGCCCTGGCCGCGACCGGCTCCGGCGTCTACGCCGCCCCGCTCCGGCAGCTCGCGCACGAGGCCTACGCCAAGCTCTCGGCGCAGCTGCCCGAGGGCACCGTGGGCCTGTCGACGGGTGAGGAGGAGATCGACCCCTTCGCGCCCATCGTGTGCTGCACCGTGGAGAAGGCCCCCGACCGCGGCGAGATGCTGGTGCTCGACGAGGCCCACTGGGTCACCGACCCCGACCGCGGGCACCACTGGGCGCGGCTCCTGCTCACCGGCGAATACCGCCGGATGCACCTGATCTCCGCGGCCGAGGCGTACCTGGTCCTGAAGCCGCTGATCTCCGACGCCGAGCACGTCGAGGTCGTCAACCACAAGCGGCTGTCGCGGCTGGACGTCCTCCGCGCGCCGGTGCGGCCGGCGAGCGTGCGGCCGCAGACCCTCGTCGTCGCCTTCTCCCGCAAGGCCGTCTACGCGGTCGCCGCCGAGCTCGACCAGCACCGCCCGGGCAAGGTGGGCGTCCTCTACGGGGCGCTGCCCCCGGCCACCCGGCGCGAGGTGATCGAGCGGTTCACCAGCGGCGAGCTCGACGTCCTGGTCACCACCGACGTGATCGGCCACGGCATCAACGTGCCGGCCACCACCGTGCTCTTCGCCGAGACGACCAAGTACGACGGCCAGGAGATGCGCCCGTTGCGCACCTGGGAGGCCGCCCAGATCGCCGGGCGGGCCGGACGCTACGGCCTCACCGGCCACGGCGCCGCCGGCATCCTGATCGGCGTCAGCGGGCTCAAGCCGGTGGCGGCGCTGGTCGGCGCCGGTGCCGCCGTCGCCCGGGGCGACGAGATGAGCGACCTCCCCAAGCGCGCCCCCCGGCTGCGGCCCGAGCTCGAGGACCTCGGTGCCTTCGAGGCGGTCGACCTCCCCGAGGCGCTGACCCGCTGGATGGCCTGGGCCCGGGCCGCGACCCGTGACCAGGCGATGACCGCCGACGACGTCACGAGCCTCGTCCTCCGGGTGCACGCCCTGCTCCCGCTGCTGCGCGGCCCGCTGGGCGCGGCCGGCGACCTGAACACCGTGTGGCGGCTGGTGAACCTCGCCATCGACTACAACCCGCCGCGGCGCACCCGCTGGCTGGTGCTCGCGCGGGCCGCCCTGCAGCACGCCGTCGGCCTCCCGGTCCCGCCGGAGACCGTGCTGCCCGATGTCCCGCGCGGGGGCACCGTCGAGGAGTACGAGCAGGCGGCGGCGGCCGCCCGGGACGCCCAGACCCTGCTGCGCCAGTTCCCCGGCGTCGCCGGCCTGGACAGCGAGGACGCCGCGTGGGTCGAGGAGGAGTGTGCGGAGATGATCACCGAACTGCTCCCCGACGCCATCGCCCTGGGCCGGTCCGGGAAGTGCGTGGAGTGCGGGAACGCGATCGCACCCTGGTTCACCACCTGCCGGCCCTGCAGCGCGCCGGCCGGCCGGCGCGAGAGCGAGCGCGAGCGCCGGCCCGTCGGCGGGGGCCGGCGGACCGCGGGCCGGGCGGCGGGCCGGGCGCTCGGCGGGCGGCAGGGCGGTCCCCGCGGACGCGCCCGCCGCGGCTGATCAGCCGGGTCCTCCGCTCCCGTCCCCCGCAGGTCCTCCTGCACCCGTGCCCTCGGGGAACCAGAGCACCCGCTGCGGGAAGGGGATGGAGATGCCGGCCGCGTCCAGCGCCGACTTCACCGAGACGGCGACCGCGCTGCGCACCCGCCACCGGCTGGCGATGTCGGCCGGGTGCCAGTAGCGGACCGCCACGTTGACCGAGGAGTCCGCGAACTCCTCCACCCACACCTCGGGCGGCGGGCTCGCCTGCACCTCGGCGGTGTCCAGGCAGGCGGTCAGCAGCACCTGCCGCGCCCGCTCGAGGTCGGCGTCGTAGGGCAGACCGACGGTCAGCGAGGTGCGGCTCAGCGGCGTCCGGGTGTAGTTGACGATCGGCTGCTTGAGCACCTCGGCGTTCGGCAGGTACACCACCAGCCCGTCGTAGGTGGCCAGCACGGTGGTGCGCAGGTTGACGTCCTCGACGGTCCCCTCGTGGTCGCCGCTGCCGATCTGCTCCCCCACCCGGAAGGGACGGCGGACCTGCAGGAGGACGCCGGCGATGAAGTTCTGCAGGATGTCCTGCGCGGCGAAGGCGATCGCGATCCCGCCGACGCCGAGGGCGCCCACCAGCGGGCCGATGCGCACGCCGAGCAGGTCGAGGGCGTAGACGGCGGCCACCGCGGCGATCACCACGCCGGCGAAGCGGCCGACGACCACGCCGACGTGGCGGCTGCCCTCGCGGTCGATGGCGCGGACCATCCCCCGGCGGACGACGGCGGCCAGGACGATGCCCAGGACGAGTACGACCAGCGCCTGGACGCCCTGCTGCCACGAGACCGGATCGGTGACGACGGGGTCCTCGCCCGCCAGGGGGAAGGTCAGGTGCACTCCGGACACCCCCGGAGGCTAGGCAGCGTGCAAGGGTCCCGCCTGTCCGGGACCCACCGGCGGGTCGGGTAGCCACACATCTGCCCAATCGGACGAGACGGTTTCGTACGGGTTCTGCCAGTGCCGATCCGGCCTCGGCTCCGTAACGTCACAGGCAGCAAGCAGGCCGTACCAGCCCGTCACCGCGCCTGCCACGACCGTCCTCCGAGGAGCTTCCCGTGCCTTCCTTCTCCCGCCCCCTGCTCACCCTGGTCCCCGGTTCCGCGACCGACGCCGAGCACCGCGCCCCCGTCGACGCCTTCACCGCCTTCCCGCCGCTCGACGCCGCCGCCTGGCCGGCCCCGGTGGAGTCCGACGACTCGTGGCGGCTGGACGCGCTGTGCGCCGAGACCGACCCGGAGGCGTTCTTCCCGGAGAAGGGCGGCTCCACCCGGGACGCCAAGCGCGTCTGCACCGGCTGCCCGGTGCGCGCCGAGTGCCTGGAGTTCGCCTTGGCCAACGACGAGCGCTTCGGCATCTGGGGCGGCCTCTCGGAGCGCGAGCGCCGCCGGGTCCGGCTGCAGCGCCGCGACATCATCAGCGCCTGATCGTCCCCAGCCGGTGTCCCGGCCGGCTCGTACCCTCGGAGGCGTGACCTCCGCGCCGGCTCGGACCGTGTCCCTGGACGACCGCTTCGCGCGGGCCCTCCCGGAGTTGGCGGTCCCCTGGCGGGCCGACGAGGCGCCCGACCCCCGGCTGCTGCTGCTCAACGAGCCGCTGGCCGCGGAGCTGGGCCTCGACGTCGCCGCGCTGCGCGGCCCCGACGGCGTCCGGCTGCTGGTCGGCACCCAGCCCCCCGACGGGGCCAACCCGGTGGCGCAGGCCTACGCCGGGCACCAGTTCGGCGGGTTCACCCCGCGCCTGGGCGACGGCCGCGCGCTGCTGCTCGGCGAGCTCACCGGCGCCGACGGATCGCTGCGCGACCTGCACCTCAAGGGCTCGGGCCGCACGCCCTTCGCCCGCGGGGGTGACGGCCTGGCCGCGGTCGGCCCGATGCTGCGCGAGTACGTGGTCAGCGAGGCGATGCACGCCCTGGGCATCCCGACGACCCGCGCCCTGGCCGTCGTGGCGACCGGCCGCGCCGTGCACCGCGAGACGCTGTTGCCCGGTGCGGTCCTCGCGCGCGTGGCCAGCAGCCACCTGCGGGTGGGCAGCTTCCAGTACGCCACCGTGTTCGGCGACGCCGACCTGCTGCGCCGCCTGGCCGACCACGCCATCGCCCGCCACCACCCGCACGCCGCCGGCGCCGAGAACCCCTACCTCGCCCTGTTCGACGCGGTGGTGGCCGCCCAGGCCGAACTGATCGCCCGCTGGATGCTGATCGGGTTCGTGCACGGCGTCATGAACACCGACAACACGACCATCTCGGGCGAGACCATCGACTACGGTCCGTGCGCCTTCCTCGACGCCTACGACCCGGCCACCGTCTACAGCTCGATCGACCACAGCGGGCGGTACGCCTACGGCAACCAGCCGGTGGCCGCCGAGTGGAACCTGGCGCGGCTCGCGGAGGCGCTCCTCCCGCTGCTGTCGGCCGACCAGGAGCAGGCGGTGTCGCTCGCCGTCGAGTCGCTGCGCGGGTTCGCCCCGCGCTACCAGGCCGCGTGGACCGCCGGCATGCACGCGAAGCTCGGCCTGCCCGCCGGCACCGACGACGCGGTGGTCCGGGAGCTGGCCGAGGAGCTGCTCAGCCTGCTCGCCCGCGACCACGTCGACCTCACCTCGGCCTTCCGCTCGCTGGGGGCGGCCGCCCGGGGCGACGTCGAGCAGCTGCGCCTGCTCTTCCTCGACCTGGCCGGCATCGACGGCTGGCTGGACCGCTGGCGGGCGCTCGACCCCGACGCCGCGGCGATGAACCGCGTCAACCCCGCCTACATCCCGCGCAACCACCTCGTCGAGGAGGCCCTCGACGCGGCGACCGACGGCGACCTCGCACCCGTCGGCCGGCTCCTGGAGGCCGTGACCACCCCGTTCGACGAGCGGCCCGGGCTCGAGCGCTTCGCGGCGCCCGCCCCGCAGGACTTCGGGGCGTACCGCACGTTCTGCGGCACCTGAGCTCCCGCGGCCGGGTTCGCCGCGGTCACCCCGGGTAGTCGCGGTCCGTGCCGCGTGAGATGGATCCCCAGGACCCCGACACCCTCTACGCCGAGGGTCCGGTGACCCCCGAACCTCCGGACGACGACGTCCCCGAGTCCTCACCGCTGCCCGACTCCGGCGGTACCGGACCAGGACCGGACGACCTCGATCGGCTGCTCTGAGAGGGCTCAGACCCGGGCGGCGGGTGACACCCCACCGGCCCCCTCGCGCTCGGTGACCGCCACCTCGTCGTCGTCCTCGTCGGCTTCGTCGTCCTCGTCGGCTTCGTCGGACTCGTCCTCGTCCGCGGGCGGTGCGGTCACCTCGCCCCCGCCGCCGTCACCGGATGGGGTGGTCGGCTCGCTGGTCGTGCCGGCGTCGCCGGGTGGGGTGGTCGGCTCGCTGGTCGTGCCGCCGTCGCCGGGTGGGGTGGTCGGCGTGCCCGTGGCGTCCTCCGGCGGGGTGGTCGGCTCGCTGGTCGTGCCGCCGTCGCCGGGTGGGGTGGTCGGCGTGCCCGTGGCGTCCTCCGGCGGGGTGGTCGGCTCGCTGGTCGTCCCGCCGTCCTCCGGGGGCGCCGGGGGGTCGTCGGTGACCGGGCCCGCGCCGCCATCGGCCGGGACCGCGGGGGCCGTCGTGCCGGCCGGCGCCGGCTCGTCGGCCGGGACCGCGGGGGCGGGCGCCACGGGCCGGGGGCGCCCCACCGGGGTGGCGCCGCCACCGGTGACGGGGACCAGTTCCGGGAGCGTCGCGCCCGGCCGCACCGCGACGGCGAGGCGGACCACGTCGCCCGGACGCAGCAGGATGCCCGCCGGCTCGAGGCCGGTCACGGTCCCCGGGGGGCGCTCCGTCGTCGGGTCCTGCACCTGCCGCACCGTGAGACCGAGGGCCCCGAGCTCCCCGGCGACCTCCGCGGCGGGTCGGCCGAGGTAGGCCCCGGGCTCCAGCACCACACCCGCCCCGGCCGACGGGCCGGAGACGGCGCCGGCAGCGGTCCCGGGCTCCGTGCCGGGACCGGGACCCAGGGTGAGCGCACCGGCGCCGAGGAGGAACGCCACCAGCGGCAGCAGCACCACGAGCGCCGGCCGGCGGACCGCCGTCGCGGCCTGCGGGCGGGTGACCGGGGCGGCCCGGCGCTTCGCGGCTTCGCGGCGACGCTGCTCCGCCCGGCGTTCCCGCCGCACCGGCGCGCGCACCACGGACCGGGTCGGCGGTTCCCCGGACGGCCGCCGGATGGTCTCCTCGATCGCGGAGAGGAAGGCGTCGCCGTCGCGCGGGCGGTCCCGGGGGTCCTTCACCAGGGCGGCGTCGATGAGGGCGCGGACGTCGGGGGGCAGCTCGGCCGGGAGCGGTTCCGGGGTCTCCTGCACCTGCTTGAGCGCGACGGTCACCGGGTTGTCACCGTCGAAGGCCGCGTGCCCGGCCAGGGACTCGTAGCCGACGAGGCCGAGCGCGTAGACGTCGCTGGCCGGGCTGACGTGCTCGCCCCGGGCCTGCTCGGGCGACATGTACTGGGCGGTGCCGACGACCTGCCCGGTGCGCGTGATCGGTGCGCTCCCCGCCGACCACGAGATGCCGAAGTCGGTGAGCTTCACCGTGTCGCCCGGGCCGAGCAGGATGTTGGCCGGCTTCACGTCGCGGTGCACCACACCCGCCCGGTGTGCCTCGGCCAGGCCGGCGGCCGCCTGCCGCAGCAGCGAGAGGGTGGCGCGGGTGTCCAGCGCGCCCTCCTCGGCCAGCCGCGCCGAGAGCGACGAGCCCTCCACGAGCTCCATCACCAGGTAGGCCAGGCTCTCACCGGTGTCGGCGGCGGTGGTCTCCCCGTAGTCGAGGACGGCGGCGATGTTGGGGTGGCTCAGCCCGGCCGCGTGCCGGGCCTCGGAGCGGAAGCGGGCGACGAAGACCGGGTCGTCGGCGAACTCGCTGCGCAGCACCTTGACCGCCACCGTGCGGTGGAGCTGCAGGTCACGCGCGCGCCAGACCTCGCCCATGCCACCGACCGCGATGAGCTCGTGGAGCTGGTAGCGGCCGTCCAGGCAGCGTCGGCTGGTCTCGGCCGTGGTCACTCCCGATCTCCTCGTGTGCGTACCGCGAGGGCCTCCCCGCGCGTCGTCCCGTGCCCGTGCGCCCCGGGGGTGCCCGCCCGGGCCGGCATTCAACCCCGCAGGGCCCGATCGGCTGCGATGAGCGGTGCCGCTCGCGGCGGCGCCGCGGGGGTCTCGTCCGGCTCGACGCCCTGGCCGCGGAGATCCGCTCGGCCACCGGCCGCCGGGTGGAGACCGCCGCACCGGACGTCACGGACGCCGATGCGGTGCCCGCCGTCTCCGCCGCCACCGAGGCCGGCGTCGCCTCGCTCGCCGAAGGCCTGCCCAGCGGGCGCGTCCCCGATGTCGACGTGTGGTGGTCCACCCGGCTGCATCCGCTCGGAGATGAACCAGCACGTGCAGCAGCGGACCCGCTCCGTGGTGGTCACGCCGACCGGGGTCCGGGCCGTGGCGGCGGCCATCGAGGCCCGGCGGACCACGGCCTACGTCCCCGCGTGGCCGTGGGTGCCGATCGGGCCGGCCATGCGCGGGCTACCGCTCTCCGTGGTCGGCCGGCTCACGTGGGAGCCGCCGCGGGCGTGCTCAGTTGTAGTTGACGTGCACGTGGTCCATGTGGTTGGCCGTCGCGCTGCCGCGGTTCTCCATGGCCTGCCAGGACCCCCCGGGCGAGGACAGCATCCGCTGCTGCCAGATGAGGTAGTCCACGCCGAGCTCGGCCCAGTGCGCGCGGTGGTACTCGACGATGGCGTCCCCGAGGGCGGCGTTCGACATCACCATGTAGTCCAGCGCCAGACCGGAGGGGTGCCCGCCCGGGTCGGCGGCGCTGGCCCGGGTGCCGCCCAGGGTGATCCCCGCGGCGCCGGGCACGTTGCTGACCACGGCGTCGGCCGCGGACTGGGTCTGCGAGCGGACGCTGCCGGCGGTGTTGCTGATCCGCGCGACGGCCGTGGCCGCCACCGAGGCGGCCGCCGTCGCCGCCGCCCGGGCCTGCTGCGTGGGGCTCGCCGGAGCCGCCGCCGCCTGCTGCTCGGCGGCCGCCGCGGCGGCAGCGGCCTCCTCCGCCGCCTTCTTCTCGGCCTCGGCGCGGGCCAGGGCCTCCGCCTCGGCCGTCTGCCGGTCCAGCTCGGCCTGGTCGGCCGCGGCCTGGGCCTGCTGCGCCGCGGCCTGGTCGGCCTCCCGGGTGCTCCGGCTGGCCGCGAGGTCCTCGAGCGGGGCGAGGTCCTCGGTCACGTCGATGGGACCCGACTGCGCGGAGAGGCCCAGTTCCTCGGCGACGCTGACCGACTCGGAGGTGCCGGCCTCGGCCTGGGCGGTCGGCTCGACGCCGACGAGGCTGTTCACCAGCACGGCGCCCGTGACCGCGACGCCGAGGTAGAGCGCGGGCCGGCGGACGGCCGCGGGCGGACGGCGGCGGAGGGCGAGCGGGCCGCGTCGGCCGGTGGTGGTGGTGCGGGGATCCATGGTGTTCGGGTGCTCCGGGATGTGGGGCGCGACCGGTCGCCGGGGGCGGGGCGCGGAGGATGCGGACAGCGGGCCCGGGCGCGGGTCGCGGGGCCGTCGGGCACCGGCGGGGAGGCCGGTGCGGGCCGACGGCGGGCGACCGGCGCGACGCCGGGCAGCGCGTGCGATCAGATCCGCGGACGCGCCCGGAGGCGGCGGTGCCGGCGGGCGCAGGGTCGTGCGGCGGTGCAGGGGCGCGCCATGCGGCGGCTCTCCATTTCTTCCGTGGTGCCGCCTACCGGGTCAGCTGACGGTGGGGGAAGCAGGTGCATACCCGCGACGGGACGTGCCCGGCGCGCGATTCACCCCAGTGCTGCGGTGGGTCCCCGGCCCGCCCCGGAGGACGGCTCGGCGGCGCCCGGCGGACCTCCCCTGGTGGGGAGAGAACGACCGGCCGGGCCCCGCCACGGTAACCGCCGTTATGCAGTCGTGACAATTCGCAGGCGCTGATTTCCAGGACGTGATGTGTGTCGCGGCGGCGCGGACCCCCGGTCGGTGGTGTAGCGCGCGCGGGAGCTCAGCCGGCGTCGGCCCAGGACCGGACCACGGCGACGTCGAGCGGGAAGTCCACCGGGAAGGCGCCGAACAGCAGCCGGCCGGCGGTCGACGCCGCAGCTCGGACCGCCTCGGCCACCTCGTCCGCCAGGTGCTCGGGCGTGTGCACGACCACCTCGTCGTGGAGGAAGAACGCCAGGTGCGGCCGCGCCTCCACGTCGCCCTCCCCGCCCAGCCGCCACAGCCGGTTGCGGAGGTCGGCCAGCCAGCACAGCGCCCACTCGGCCCCGGTGCCCTGGACGACGAAGTTGCGGGTGAAGCGGCCCCACGCGCGGCGGGCCCGGTCGCCCTCCTCGTGCGGCCACACCCCGGGGAGCGGCGATCCCCGCCCGAGCAGGGTGTGCACCACCTCGCCGCGCTCACCGGCGCGGGCGGCCTCCTCCACCAGGCCGATGGCCCGGGGGTAGCGGCGGGCCAGCCGGGGCATCATGCGCCCGCTCTCGCCGCGGGTGCCGCCGTACATCGCGCCGAGGATGCCGAGCTTCGCGTCGGCCCGCGTCGCCACGGTGCCCGCGGCGACCATCCCCGCGTACAGGTCGGCGGCGCGGGCGGCCTGCGCCATGGCGTCGTCCCCGCTCATCCCGGCCAGCACCCGCGGCTCGAGCTGCGCGACGTCGGCGACCACGAACCGCCAGCCCTCGTCGGCGGCCGCCGCGGGCCGGACGACCGTGGGCACCGAGAGCGCCCCACCCCCGGAGGAGGCCCACCGACCGGTCACCACCCCACCGGGCACGAAGACGGCGCGGAACCGGCCGTCGCGCACCCACGTGTCCAGCCAGGCCCAGCCGTTGGCCGCCAGCAACCGGGACAGCTTCCGGTACTCCAGCAGCGCCGGGATGCCGGGGTGGTCGAGCTGCTCCAGCGTCCAGGACCGGGTGTCGGGGACCGGCAGCCCGGCGTGCTGGAGCACCCGGAGCAGCTCTCCGGGCGAGTCCGGGTTGAGCGCCGGCGCGCCGAACGCCGCGCGGACCTCCTCCAGCAGCCGCTCGAGCACCGCCGGGCGCCTCCCCGCCCCCGGGCGCGCACCCAGCAGGCCGGTGAGCAGGCGCGCGTGCACGTCGGCGCGCCAGGGCAGGCCGGTGTGGGTCAGCTCGGCGGCGACCAGCGCCCCGGAGGACTCCGCGGCCAGCAGCAGGGCGAGCCGGTCCCGCTGCGGCGAGGCGGCCAGCACCGCCTGCTGGCGCCGGTGCTCGGCCACCGGGTCGAGCAGGTCGGCCGGGTCGGCGAGCGGGAACAGGGCCGGGTCCGGCGGCGGGCCGGGCTGCAGCGCGTCCCAGCCCGGCGTGTCCTCCCCGGCGAGCAGGTCCTGCGCGGCGAACGGGGACCGCCGCAGGATCGCGTGGCCCAGCCGCAGGTCGGTGCAGCGCTCGACGCGCACCCCGGCCGTCAGCAGCGCGGGGTACCAGCGGGTCGTGTCGTCCCACACCCAGCGGACCGGCGTCGCGCCGCCCTCGCGCTCCGCCGCGAACCCGGCGACCGCCGCGGCGTGGAGCCGGGTGCTGCGGCCGGCTGCCCCGTCGGCACCGAGCTCGACGGCCTCGACCGCGCCGGCGCCGCGCCGGAGCAGGATCCGCTCCACCTGCGTCCGGGCCTACGGAGCGGGTGGGCCGCCGCGGCCGAGCAGCCGGTGCAGGCAGCGCACCGGAGCGCCGAGGACCACCCGGGTGACGTGCACCCCGAGGCGGAGCAGGTCGGCGTAGTCCGGGGGACGGACGGCGGTGGGCGGCCCGCCCACACCGGGCGACGGACGACGGGCGGCGGGCAGGGGCGGCGGGCCGGGCGGGGGCGCCACGGGGCCGGGCGGGGGCGGCGGGCCGGGCGCCGCGGGGACGAGGAGGTCGACCGCCGACCGGCGCCGCGGACCCCGCAGCGAGTCGAACGACGGGATGGCCGGCGCCACCGGCCCCTCCTCGTCGGGGGCGGCGTCGCCGCCCCCGTCGCCCGGCCGCGTGCCGGCACCCGGCAGCCGCGCGGGCGGCTCGGGGACGACGGCCCGGATCGCGGTGACGAGCCCGGGGCCCAGCCCGGGGACGGCGCCGAGCTCCCGGCGGGTCAGGGCGGCGAGCTCCCCGGCCTCGGTGATCCCGGCACGGGTCAGCGCGGTGACCGCCCGTGCGGGCAGCCCGAGCTCCCGGATCGTCCCCGCGGGCTGTCCCGGTGCGCTGGTCGGCATGTCGGCCAACCCTAGCGATGCCCTCCCGCCACCGCTGCGGTGGCGGTCGGATCAGACCGCCGCCACCTCGTAGGTGTGCCCGGCCGCGCGCAGCCGCTCGACGAGCACCTCGCCCATCGCCGTCGCCGGCGTGAGGGAGCCGGCCCGGTCGGGCAGCCGGTCCCCGTCGAGGGCGAGCGCGAGGGCGGCCTCGCCCAGCATGACGGCGGTGGCCTTGTAGCCCGGGTCGCCGCTACCCGCGGCGGTCGCCCGGTAGCGGCGTCCGTCCTCGGCGGTGGCGTCGACCACCATGCGGAACCAGCCGTTCTCCCGGACGGACTCGCCCGGGCCGGTGCCGGGCGCCGGCAGCACCCGGTCCAGCAGGGCGCGGGTCGGCGCGAGGCTCATGGCCGACACGGTCGCGAGCAGCCCTGCGCTGATCCCCGCGGCGGTCACCGCCCCCAGCGGGCCACGCCCCGTCCCCATGACCTCGCCGTAGCGCAGCCCCCGCCCGTAGGCCCAGTCCTGGAGGGCGTTGCTCCGCCGCACGATGCGGGTGTTGAAGGGCGCCATGACGAAGGGCGCCGTCCACCGCCCGTCCGGCGTCTGCGCGGGCATCCCCGCGTCCCGCGGCTGGCGGGTGTCCGGCTCCGCCGCGCGGTCGGGGCTCAGCGCGAAGGGGTCGCCCACCACCCGGCGCCGTGCCGGATCGGCTTGCAGCGCCTCCACCTGCGCGCGCATCGAGTCGATGGTCCCGCCGCTGAAGCCGCCCCGGAGGGCGGCGATCAACTGGACATCGCGCAGCCCGCCCGCGCCGTCGGCCGCGGCCTGCCGGCCGAGCAGGAACACGCTGAGGTCCGAGGGGATCGAGTCGTACCCGCAGGCGTGCACGATGCGCGCGCCGGTCTCCTTCGCGACGGCATCGCAGCGCTCGATCGCGTCCCGGACGAACAGCACCTCCCCGGTGAGATCGGCGTAGTGCGTGCCGGCCTTGGCGCACGCCTCCACCACGGGCAGGCCGTACCGGGCGTAGGGGCCGACCGTGGTCACCAGCACGCGGGTGGCGCCGGCGAGGGAGTCCAGGGAGGCGGGATCGGTCGAGTCCGCCTCGACCAGCGCCCAGTCCCGGCCGCCGGAGGGCAGCGCACGCCGGACCTCCTCGAGCCGCTCCCGGGACCGCCCGGCCAGCGCGATCCGGATCTCGGGCGGGGCGTGCTCGGCGAGGTAGCCCGCGAGCAGCCGGCCGACGAAGCCGGTCGCCCCGTAGACGACGAGGTCGTAGGTCCGTGCGTCTTCTGCCATGCCGCCATCCTGTCCTGCCCGGGGGCACGTGTCCCCCCGGGCTCCGCCGGGCGGGCGGGGCACCGGGACGTCTCGGGGAGGTCACGACCCGGAACAGGGGTCACTCCGACCTCTCACGTGCTCGAGGAAGCGCGGGGACGTGCCGATGGAGGTCGCATGGCAGTGCGGCTCGCATCGGTGCGGACCGCGACCCGTCGGCAGGTCGCGGAACGGTCGTCGACGTCCCCGTGGTGGCGGTCGGCGGTGGTGTACCAGGTCTACCTGCGCTCGTTCGCGGACGGGAACGGTGACGGCGTCGGTGATCTCGCCGGCCTGCGCTCCCGGCTGCCGTACCTGTCGTGGCTGGGCGTTGACGCGGTGTGGATCAACCCGCACTACCCCTCCGGGGGCGCCGACGGCGGCTACGACATCGTCGACTACCGCGCCGTCGACCCCGAGTACGGCGACGTCGCCGACCTCGAGGCGCTGGTCGCCGAGGCCCGCGCGCTGGGCCTGCGGGTCGTGCTCGACGTCGTCCCCAACCACACCTCCGACCGGCATCCCTGGTTCCAGGCCGCGCTGGCCGACCCGGACTGCCCCGAGGCGTCGCGCTACCACTTCGCGCCCCCGTCGGAGGAGCCGCCGAACAACTGGCAGTCGCTCTTCGGCGGGCCGGCGTGGTCGCGGACCCCTGACGGCCGCTGGTACCTGCACCTGTTCGCCCCCGAGCAGCCCGACCTCAACTGGCGCGACCCCGCCGTCGCCGCCGACTTCGAGCGGACGCTGCGCTTCTGGCTCGACCGCGGCGTCAGCGGCTTCCGCGTCGACGTCGCCTACGGCCTGTTCAAGGACGCCGGCCTGCGGGACAACCCGGGTGCCTACTCCCCCACCCTCTTCGGCCACGGCCCCGAGCAGGCGATGACCTGGAACCAGCCCGAGGTGCACGACGTCTGGCGGCGCTGGCGGTCGATCTGCGACGAGTATCCCGACACCATGCTCGTCGGCGAGGTCTGCCTGGCCGACCCGCGCGAGGTGGCCCTCTACTCCCGCCCCGACGAGATGCACCAGTCGTTCAGCTTCCGGCTGCTGAAGTCGGCGTGGTCGACCGAGGCGTTCGCCGACGGCGTGCGCAGCGCGCTGGACGCCTTCGGCGAGGTGGGCGCTCCCGTCTCCTGGGTGCTGGGCAACCACGACAAGGACCGGCAGGTCACCCGCTTCGGCGGGGGCGCGGTGGGCACCGCCCGCGCCCGCGCCGCGGCGCTGCTGATGCTGGCCCTCCCGGGATCGGCCTACGTCTACGCCGGCGACGAGCTGGGCCTCCCGCAGGCCGACGTCCCGGACGAGGCCAAGCGCGACCCGATCTTCTTCCGCAGCGGAGGCGCCCGCGGCGGGCGCGACGGCTGCCGCGTGCCCATGCCGTGGAACCCCTCGCCCGGGGTCGGCTTCTCCGCCGGCGCCGACGCCGAGCCCTGGCTGCCGATCCCGGCGGAGTGGGACCGGTACGCGGTGTCCCGCCAGTCCCGCGACGGCGGCTCGATGCTGACCCTGTACCGCCGCGCGCTGGCGCTGCGCGAGGCGCACCCGGCGCTGGGCTCGGGCCGGGCGACGGTCAGCACGCGGGGCGACGTCCTCACCGTGCGGTGCACCGCCGACGACGGCAGCGTGGTCCGCTGCGTGGTGAACATGGGCAGCGGGACGACGCTGGTGCGCACCCGCGGCACCGTCCTGCTGGCCTCGAACACGCACGTGCGCCGCTCCCCGGCCACCGTGGCGCTGCCCCCGCACACCGCGATCTGGCTCGCCGAGGGCTGACCTCCCCCGTACGGGGCAGGTCGGGTGCCGGGACGCGAAAGTTGCCCCGGCGACCGTCCGATGGGGTCTGGTGACCAGAGTGGCGGAACGATCCTCCCCCGGCTCCGGCGTACCCGCACCGGCTCCTGCGGACGCCGGCGCCCTGGCGCTGTGGACGGAGATCGCCGAGCTGGAGGACCGCTCCCGGTTCGACGAGGACGGGTTGGAGCAGCGAGCCGAGCTGGCGCTCGCCGAGGCCCGCGAGGTCGGGCTGCCCGAACTGGAACGGCGCGCCCGCTTGGTCCAGGCCGACCTGGTGCGGCGCCGCGGCGACGTCGCCGAGGCCGGCCGGCTGGCCGAGGAGATCCACCGCTGGGCCGCCGACCACGGAGCCCGCTATCCGCTGGCGCGCAGCCACTTCGTCCTGGCCGCGGTGTTCCAGGAGCTGGGTGACCTGTCCCTGGCGCTGGAGCACGCCGTCCGCGCCGTCGAGCTGCTCGACGAGGACGTCCGGGCGCAGACGCGGATCGACCACCACGCCCGGCTGGCCGACTGCCTCGGGCTCCACGGCGACCTCGCCGCCCGTGACCGCTACGACCACGTGCTGCAGCTCGCCGAGGAGATCGGCGACGTCGACCGGCAACTGCTGGTGCTCAACAACCGCAGCTACTGCGAGATCCTCTCCGGCCGCTTCGAGGACGCGCTGCTCTGGAGCGCGAAGCTGCAGGACCTGGCGGCGCGGCACGGCGTCCCCCTCCGCGTCGGCCGGCTGGACACCGTCGGCCGGGCACTGCTGGAGCTGGACCGTCTCGAGGACGCCGAGGCCGCCATGCTGCCCGGTCTGCACCCCGAGGTGCTCGACGCCTCCCTGGACGGTGACGCGGGCGCCGACTTCCTGCTGACCCTCACCGAGATCCGCCGTCGCCGCGGGCACCACGCCCAAGCCCAGGAGAGCCTCGACGAGTGCGTGCGCCGCTGCGAGCGGCACGGGCTGACGTCCATCCGGGTGCGCGCCCGCCGGGAGCAGGCCGAGCTGCACGCCGCCGCCGGGGACTTCCGGGCGGCGTACGAGGAGCACCGGCTGTACTGCGACGAGCTCATGGAGCTCCAGTCGGCCGAGCGCGATGCCCGGGCCCGGGCGCTGCAGGCCATGTACGAGACGACCGAGGCCCGCCGGCAGAGCCGGCGGTACCGCGAGCTGTCACTGCGCGACCCGCTCACCGGCCTCTACAACCGCCGCTACGTCGACGACGAGCTGCCGCGCCTGCTGGCCGCGCACCCGGGCGAGGTGACCGTGGCGCTGCTGGACCTCGACCACTTCAAGCGGATCAACGACACCTGCTCCCACGAGGTGGGCGACCGGGTGCTCCGCACCGTGGCGGAACTCCTCCAGGAGCACGGCCGGCGGGACTCCGACCCAGGCGGTTCGTTCGTCGCCCGGCTCGGCGGCGAGGAGTTCCTGCTCGTGCTGACCGGCACCGACCCCGGCACCGCGGTGCGGCAGCTGGAGGCGGTCCGCCGGGCGATCGGTGCGCACCCCTGGGACGAGCTGACCGCCGGGCTGCCGGTGACCGTCAGCATCGGCTCGGCCCACGGCGGCACCACGCCGGCGGACGCCCTCGGCCGGGCCGATGCCGCCCTGTACGCGGCCAAGCGGCAGGGGCGCGACCGCGTCGTGGTCGCCGCCTGAGACCGGTGGCCGCCGCGCGGGGGTCAGACGGGCTCGACGCCGAAGACGCGGGCCAGCCGTTCGATCTTGCGGGCGCGGCCCAGCCGGGGCAGGTCACTGCCGTCCCGGATCACCTGGCCGCGGGCGTCGAAGTCGGCGAGGAAGTCCCGCGCCCAGGCGACGTCGGAGGGCGCGGGGCTGATGACCTCGTTGATGACCGGCAACTGGTCCATGTCCAGGCAGAGCTTCCCGGTCAGGCCGAGGGAGACGGTGACGGCGCTCTGCTCCCGCAGCACGGGCAGGCTGCTGCTCACGGTGGGCCCGTCGATCGGACCGGGGAGGTTCCCGATGCGGCTGGCCAGCACCAGGCGGGTCCGCGGGTAGGACATGGCCAGCTCGTCGGCGCTGGTGCCGGTGTCCCGGCGGTAGTCGCCGCTGCCGAACGCCAGCCGGAAGGCTCCGCGGGCGCGGGCGATGTTCACCGCCTCCTCGATGCCGAGGGCCGACTCGACCAGCGCCAGGACGGGCGTGGCACCACCGAGCCGGTCGAACGTCTCCGTCACGTGCGCGGCGGCCTCGGCCTTGGCGAGCATGACGCCGAGCAGCCCCGGCAGCCCGGCCAGCCCCGCCATGTCGTCGGCCCAGTACGGCGTGGCGCGGTCGTTGATCCGCACCCAGGCGCTGCGGTCCTCCCGGGAGAGCCACTGGACGACGCCCTCGCGGGCCTCCGCCTTCCGCGCCGGGTCGACGGCGTCCTCGATGTCGAGCACCACCGCATCCGCCCGCGACTGGTGCGCCACGTCGAACAGCTCCGTGCGGGCGCCGTTCACCAGCAGCCAGGAGCGCGCGTCCTCGGGACCGACCTTCGTTCGTCTCACCACGCCCCCATCCTCGTACGGATGCTCCCCGGCCACCGCTCGGGGGGGCGGCGTCAGGCCCCGGCCACCTGCGGGGCCACCTCGGTGCCCAGCAGCTCGATGCCCTGCATCAGGTCCTCGTGCGCCAGCCGCGGGTTGGTCATCTGCAGCGCCACGCGGTCCACGCCCCCCAGCTGCTCGGAGACCCGCCGCAGCTTGGCGGCCACGGTGCCGGGGTCGCCCATGAAGAAGGCGCCGTCCGGCCCGCTGGTGGCGTCGAACTGCGCCCGGGTCGGGGTGGCGAACCCCCGCTCGCGGGAAACCTTCGCGAACATCTCGTGCCAGCCGGGGTAGATCGTGTCCGCGGCGGCCTGCGTGCTCCCCGCGACGAAGCCGAACACGTGCAGCCCGACCTTCAGCGCCTCCGGCGGGTGACCGGCGTGCGCCCCCGCCCGGCGGTACAGGTCGACCAGCGGGGCGAACTGGCGGGGTTCGCCGCCGATGATCGCGACCATCAGCGGCAGGCCGAGCAGGCCGGCCCGGGCGAAGGACTCCGGCGTGCCCCCCACGCCCACCCAGATGGGCAACGGGTCCTGCAGCGGGCGCGGGTGGACGCCCTGGCCGGTCAGCGGCGGGCGGTGCTTCCCCGACCAGGTGACGTGCTCGGACTCCCGGATGCGCAGCAGCAGGTCGAGGTTCTCGGCGAACAGCTCGTCGTAGTCGGCCAGGCTCAGCCCGAACAGCGGGAAGGCCTCGGTGAACGAGCCGCGCCCCACGACCAGGTCGATCCGCCCCCGGGAGATCAGGTCGAGGGTGGCGAACTGCTGGAAGACCCGCACCGGGTCGGCGGCGCTGAGCACGGTGACGGCGCTGCCCAGCCGGATGCGCGAGGTGCGCGCCGCCGCGGCGCCGAGGATCACCGGCGGCGCGGAGTCGTAGTACTCGCTGCGGTGGTGCTCACCGATGCCGAAGGAGTGCAGGCCGACGCGGTCGGCGAGCTCGATCTCCTCGAGCAGGTGCGCCATGCGCTCCTCCGGGCCGATCAGCCGTTCGGTGCGCGGATCGGTCACCGCCGCGACGAAGCTGTCGACGCCGACGTGCATGGCCGTCCTCCGGGAGCTCGGTTCGGGACGGGACCGGCCGGCCCCGCGGCTCAGTCAACACCGCAGCGGGGGGCGCCGCTCCCGGCCGGTGGGCGCTCCTCCCCCAGCGCCGCCGCCCAGGTCAGCTCGCCGGCCGCCCGCCGGTCGACGACGAGCACCGCATCCCCGGCCGACGGCGTGGCCCCCACCCGCGCGAGATACCGGCGCCAGCGGGTCGCGTGGCGGCGCATCCGGCCCTCGGGGACCGCCCGGCCGCGCGCCCGCTGCCCCTCCCGGGCGAGCTGCGGCGGCACGTCGAGGAGCACCAGCCGCAGCGACCGGCCCGACCAGCGGGCCGCCCGCACCACCAGCCCCCGCCAGCTCCGGCTGGTCCAGGGATCGGTGAGCACCACGAGCGGGGCGTCGCCGCCCAGCGCCCGCAGGACGCGCCACCGGTGCCAGGCGTGCACCCACGGCCGCAGCAGGCGGTACGGGACACCGGGAGCGGCGCGGCGCAGCCGGCCGGCGACGTCCTCGGAGTCCAGGGCGGTCCCGGCCGGGCCGTCGTGGGCGAGCAGGCGACGCAGCAGCGTGGTCTTCCCGCTGCCCGGCAGCCCGCCGACGACGAGGAGCGCGCGGCCGGACCGTTCCGGCGGCGTCCCGCGACGGCCGGCTGCCGACGGGACCGTGCTGCTGACCACGCCGCCTCCTCGGTGCTCGGGAGGCGAGTCTCCCCGAGCGGGATGCGTCTTCCCGGGGAGCCGCCTGGACGTCGGCTGTGGACGACTCCCGGTGCGGTCAGCCCGCGGGGACGACGCGGTCGAGCCAGGCCAGCAGGTCCCGCACGACCTCGTCGCGGTTGGTCTCGTTGAACACCTCGTGCCGGGCGCCGGGGTACGCCTGCAGCGTCACGTCCCGCAGCCCGGCCTCCCGCAGCCGGTCGACGAGGACCCGGACCAGCGCCAGTTCGCCGTTCAGCGGGTCCGCGTCGCCCACCACCACGTACACCGGCAGGTCGGCGCGCACACCGCGCAGCCGCTCGGCGTCGGCCAGCTGGCGCCCGGCCACGAACATCTGCCGGCTGTCCGCGGTCGCCAGCCCGAAGCCGCACCGCGGGTCGGCGACGTAGGCGTCCACCTGCGCCTCGTCGCGGGAGAGCCAGTCGTAGTCGGTGCGGGCCGGCTGGAACGGCGCGTTGAACGCCGAGAGGTCGGTCGGCCCGTCCAGGTCCACGGCGGGCTCGAGCAGGTCCAGCACCGTGGTGCCGGAGAGCACCAGCGCGGCGAGGTCCGCAGAGTGGTCCAGCACGTGCTGCTGCGCGGCGAAGGAGCCCATGCTGTGCCCGAGCAGCACCAGCGGCGCGCCGGGGAGCTCGGCCCGCACGGAGTCGCTCACCCGGCCGATGTCGCGCACCAGCTCGTCCCAGCCGCCGGGGCCCAGGTCGCCCCACGCGCCGTCGCGGGCGGTCGCGCCGTGACCGCGGTGGTCCTGCCCGACGACCACCCAGCCGGCCCCGGTGAGCGCGGCTGCCAGCGCCTCGTAGCGCAGCAGGTGCTCCCCCATGCCGTGGGTGAGCTGCACGACGCCGCGCACCGGGCCGGCGGGGTCCCACCGGTAGACGGTGAGGGGGACGTCGTGGGCGGAGGGGATCGTGGAGGTCTGGTCCGGCATGCCGGGAGGCTACGGCCGCGCGGTCGCCGGGCACATCCACGGAGGACGTGCAGCCGGTACCCAGCCCGTGCACAGCCCGGCGGCCGACCGTGGCGGCATGGACGACGACGCGACCGGACTGCTCTTCGACTCCACCGCGGCCACGGCGCACAGGAGCGCCGCGTGAACGGCCGCCGCGCAGTCCTCCCGCTGCTCCTCGGCGCGGCCCTCGTCGTGGTCGGCGCCCTGACGCTCACGCCGGAGGGCGCCGGCTCGTCGTGGGGCTCGCCGGCCTGAACGCCACCGGCGCCGTCGTCGCCGGGCTGCTGGTGGCCGCCGCGACCGCCGACCGGCCACGGGGCGGGCTCGCCGGGCGCGCCGGCGTGCCGGGCTGACCTCGGGGCGCCGGCGCGTCAGCCCGCCTCGGCGATCCGCTGGATCGCCGCGAGGGTCACCGGGATGCCCTCGTGCGCCTGCCGGGTGCGCAGGGCGATCTGCTCGTCCGCCCGCTCCCCGTAGCGCTCGGCGAACATCGCCAGCCCCGCGGGCAGGAACTCCCACGACTCGGTGAGCTCCGTGCCGCCGGGGACGGGGGCCATGCGGAAGCCCCACCGCACGAAGCCGGCGCCGACGACCCAGGCGAACTCGCGGCCGCGGTCGGCGGCGACCACCTGCGAGCGGGTCTCCCAGGAGCGCTCGGGGGTGGCGTTGCGCCCGGTGAACCGGTCGCCGACCCGCCCCGCGGCGCCCTCGTCCCACCAGCACTCCTGGCAGATCGGGCTCCACTCGCCGGTGCGGGTCACGTCGGAGACCAGGTCGTAGACCTCATCGGGGGCACGTGCGACGACGACCGAGGCGGAGTGGCGCAGTTCGCTCATCGGCGCAGTCTCGCAATCGTCATGCGTGCCCGACGACGCACCCCGGGTATGCGGCGCCGCGTGGAGGAATTGCTGCAGGAGATCGTGAACGTCCTGGTCATCATCGTGGAGGCCTGCGGCGCCGCGGTCATCATCATCGGCGCGGTCTGGGCGTTCCTGCTGTTCCTCTGGGTCGGTCTCCGCGACCGGAGCACGCGGGCCTTCGTCCCCGTCCGGCTGACGCTGGGCCGCTTCCTGGCCCTGGGCCTGGAGTTCCAGTTGGCGGCAGACATCCTCAAGACGGCGGTGGCACCGAGCTGGGAGGAGATCGGTCAGCTGGCCGCCATCGCCGCGATCCGGACGGCGCTGAACTACTTCCTGGGCAAGGAGATCGCCGAGGAGCGCCGGCAGATCGGCGAGGACGGGGACGACTCCTCGGGCGACCCGACCGACCACCGGCGCACCGGGCGCACCGTGTGAGCTCGACGCTGGCCGCGGTCACCGGCACGATGTCCCAGGTCGTCGCGGCGATCGCGCTGGTCTCGGGCGGTCTCGCCCTGGCCGTCACGCGCCGCCCGGCGCTCGCCCTGGGCATCCTCCTCGACCTGCTCGTGGCCGCCGGCCTGCTCCGGCTCGTGGGCGACCCCGGCTGGCGGACCATCGCCACCGTCGCGATCGTCGTCGCGATCCGCCACCTGGTGACCTACGGCCTGCGGCTGGGAGCGCGGTCCTGGAAGGAGACCAGGAAGCGGCGACCGGACCGGCCGCGACAGCGCTACGACGACTCCGCCCGTCACCTGCTCCGTCCGGCCTGGCGGCGGTGACGGTCGTCGTCGGCCGGGGACCGGTCGGTCAGCGGGCCGGCCGGCACGTGTGACCGGGCCCCGGCTGGGCACACCGGTCCGGATCCCGCCCCGACCCGAGAGGAACGGCCATGGCCGCGCACGCCGGTGAGAAGGCGCAGAAGACCGGAGACTTCTACTGCGCCTCCTGCAGCGAGAAGGTCCACGTCACCCAGGGCGACGAGATCCCTCCGTGCCCGAACGGCCACAAGACGTTCGAGACCCGGCGGAACGAGCCGGGCAACAAGAGCTGACGCCCGCTCGAACGACCTGAGGACGACACATGGAGGGCCAGGACCGCTGTCAGGTGGTGCCCGCCGGTGCAGCAGTGCGGGTGACCGAGGTCGTGCCCGGCTCGTCCCGATGCCTGCCCCCGGTCGGCGAGACGACCTGGGCGCGGCTCGTCCGCACGTCCGCGACCCGCAGGAGGATCGGGTCACGGGCGAGGACTGCCGCACGGTCTGACGCCGGCCCCGGCGGCGAGCCGGTCGGGCCGATCGGCTTCCTCGCGCGCGTGACCGCCGGCGTCCCGGGTAGGAACGCGGCCATGCCTCCGGACGTCGCCCCCGGGCTCCGCCCGTTCCTCCCGGAGGACGTCGGCCACACCGTCGTCGACTCCGACGACCCGTCGGTCCACGACACGGCTCGCGACGTCGGGGTGCCGGCGTGAACGCCCTGCTGCAACGGCTGGCCGGGCGCGCCCGGCCGGAGCCGCGGGGGACGCTGCGCGTGGTGGACCCGAACCCGCTCAACTGGCTGTACATCACCTACAACACCGTCGAGGAGCCGGTCCGGGTCACCCGGCGCGGCAAGGTCCGTCCCGCGGCGATGAGCTCCTACCGCTGGCGAGGGAACCGCACCCTGGAGATCCGGGTGCGCCGTGGCGAGCGGTTCGCCGACGGCACAGCCCTCGACGCCCGCTCGGTGCACCGCGCGTACACCGAGCAGGCACGGTGGCACTCCCCGCACCCACCCGGCACCCACTTCAACATCGACCCGCGCACCCGTGCGGAGGTCGTCGACGAGCGCACCGTGCGGCTGCATCTCCCCGAGCCCGACGGGCTGGTGCTGGGCAAGCTGCGCGCCACGCACGTCATGAGCGAGCGGTTCTGGCGCGACCTCGGATTCGGCTACGCCCGCGACGAGACCGGCGAGGGCCACTGGTAGGTGATCGACGCACCGGGGCCGTGGGCCTCCGGACCGTTCACCCTCGTCGAGGGCCGCTCGCTCATCGCCACCGAGCCGGTGGTCACCGACGGCGAGGACCAGACCTGGCTGCAGACCCAGGACCGCTCCCCCACCGTGCGACTGCGCGCCAACCCGCACTACTGGGACCGGGTCCGCGGGCCACGGGTGCGCGAGGTCGAGTTCCGCAACGACCTCGACCGCTCCCGGGCGCTCGACCTCGTGTGCGACACCGTCGGCGAGGTCGACATCGTCACCGAGGTCCCGCACCGGGAGGCCGTCCGTGTCCGCCGTTCACGGCACGCCCGGCTGGTGGCCGTGAACGCCGTGCGGGCGCTGGCCGGGGCGATCGACCGCGGCGCCGACGGCCTGCCGCTGGCCGACGTCCGTGCCCGGCGCGCGCTCAACCTGGCCGTCGACCGCGCCGCGCTGGTGCACGACCTGTTCGGCGGGCACGCCCGGCCGCTGGCCGGTCTCACCCCGCCGACGGCGCTCACCACCCTGCACCGGGCGCCCGGGCGGCTGCGGCCGTACCCGTACGACCCGTCCCGGGCGGCCCGGCTGTGGCAGGAGTCGGGCGGTGCACGGCGCCCGCTGCGGCTGGCCGCCATGGCGGACTGCGAGGCGGTGGCCCACGCGGTCGCCGCCCAGTGGCACACGGTGCTGGGTCTCGCGGTCGAGGTCCGGGTGCTGCGCAGTGCCGAGGAGCAGCGCGATGCCCGGCGCCGGCAGGCGGCCAAGCTGCCCCGCGACTGGGACGTCCTGCTGCTCGAGCAGGGGTCGCAGTCCGTCGATGTCCCCCCGCTGGAGCTGCACCGGGCGTTCGCCGGCCGGTCCGGCGAGTTCCGCGCCGGGCCGGTCGACCCGGAGTTCGAGCGGCTGTTCGGGCGCCTGACCGCGCAGCGCTCGCAGGTGCGGCAGGTGCTGGCGGCCAACCGACTGGACCGGTACGTGACCGACCAGGCGCTCGCGTTGTTCCTCGTCGCGCCGCAGGTGCTCTACGCGGTCAACGAGCGCGTGCACTTCACGCCGTACGCGACGACGTTCGAGCTGGCCGACACGTCCGTCCGCCGGAGGCACTGGTCGCTCCGGTGACCTACCGGTTCGCGGCCGGGACCCGCCGACCCCGGCCGACCCCCGGGCGCGGCGTCAGTCGCGGCCCGCGTCAGCGGCCGCGGGCGTCTCCCCGCCCTCCAGGTCGCCCTCGGTGTCGAGGTAGGCCTGCTGGAGCTCGGCGAGCAGCTGCGGGTCGGGTGACTCCCACATCTTCCGGTCCACCGCCTCCAGCAGCCGCTCGGCGATGCCGTGCAGGGCCCACGGGTTGGACTTCTCCATGAACTCCCGGTTCTCCGGGTCGAGCACGTAGGTCTGCGCCAGCTTCTCGTACATCCAGTCGGCGACGACGCCGGTCGTGGCGTCGTAGCCGAACAGGTAGTCCACGGTCGCGGCGAGCTCGAAGGCGCCCTTGTAGCCGTGCCGCCGCATCGCCGCCAGCCACTTCGGGTTGACCACCCGGGCGCGGAACACCCGGGCGGTCTCCTCGGTCAGCGAGCGGGTGCGCACCTGCTCCGGCCGGGTGGAGTCGCCGATGTAGGCCTTGGGTGCGGAGCCGGTGAGCGCGCGCACCGTGGCGACCATGCCGCCGTGGTACTGGAAGTAGTCGTCGGAGTCGGCGATGTCGTGCTCGCGGGTGTCGACGTTCTTGGCGGCCACCGCGATCCGCGCGTACGCCTTCTCCATGTCCGGGCGGGCCTGGACGCCATCCAGGTCGCGGCCGTAGGCGTAGCCGCCCCACACCGCGTAGACCTCGGCGAGGTCGGCGTCGCCCCGCCAGTTGCGCGAGTCGATCAGCGGCAGCAGCCCGGCCCCGTACGCCCCCGGCTTCGAGCCGAACACCCGGGTGGTGGCCCGCCGGCGGTCGCCGTGCCCGGCGACGTCGGCGTCGACGTGGGCGCGCACGAAGTTGTCCGCCGGACCCTCGTCCAGGCCGGCGACCAGGGTGACGGCGTCGTCGAGCATGGTCACCACGTGCGGGAAGGCGTCCCGGAAGAAGCCGCTGATCCGCACCGTGACGTCGATCCGCGGCCGGCCCAGCTCGTCGAGCGGCACCGGCTCCAGCGAGGTGACGCGGCGCGACGCGTCGTCCCACACCGGCCGGACGCCGAGCAGCGCGAGCACCTCGGCGACGTCGTCACCCGAGGTGCGCATGGCCGAGGTACCCCAGACGGAGAGCCCGACCGAGCGCGGCCACTCCCCCGTGTCGGTACGGTACCGCTCCAGCAGCGAGTCGGCCATCGCCTGGCCGGTCTCCCAGGCCAGCCGCGAGGGCACCGCCCGCGGGTCCACCGAGTAGAAGTTCCGCCCCGTCGGCAGCACGTTGACCAGCCCGCGCAGCGGCGAGCCCGAGGGACCGGCGGGCACGTAACCGCCGTCGAGGGCGTGCAGCGTGGCGTCGAGCTCGTCGGTGGTGCGCGCCAGCCGGGGCACGACCTCGTCGACGGCGAAGCGCAGCACGGCCGCGACGGCGTCGTCGTCCCGGCCGAGCACTTCCCGCACGACCTCGGGGACGGCGGCCGCCGTCCAGCCGCGGCTCTCCATGCCGCCGACGAGCGCGGCGGCGAGCTCCTCCACCCGGTCGGTCTCGCGCAGGCCGGCGGTGCCGTCCTCGGCCAGGCCGAGCGCCTCGCGGAGCCCGGGCAGGGCCACCGAGCCGCCCCAGATCTGCCGGGCGCGCAGCATCGCCACGACGAGGTCGACGCGGTCCTGGCCGGCCGGCGGTGAGCCGAGCACGTGCAGCCCGTCGCGGATCTGCGAGTCCTTGATCTCGCAGAGCCACCCGTCGACGTGCAGGATCATCTCGTCGAAGTGGTCGTCCTCGGGGCGCTCGGCCAGGCCGAGGTCGTGGTCGAGCTTGGCGGCCTGCAGCAGCGTCCAGATCTGCGCGCGGACGGCGGGCAGCTTCGCCGGGTCCATGGCGGCGACGTTGGCGTGCTCGTCGAGCAACTGCTCCAGGCGCGCGATGTCGCCGTAGCTGTCGGCGCGGGCCATCGGCGGCACCATGTGGTCGACCAGCGTGGCGTGCGCCCGGCGCTTGGCCTGGCTGCCCTCGCCGGGGTCGTTGACCAGGAACGGGTAGACCAGCGGCAGGTCACCGATCGCGGCGTCGGGCCCGCAGGAGGCCGACAGCCCGACCGTCTTCCCCGGTAGCCACTCCATGTTGCCGTGCTTGCCGACGTGCACGAGGGCGTGCGCGCCGAACACCGACCGCAGCCACCAGTACGCCGCGAGGTAGTGGTGCGAGGGCGGCAGGTCGGGGTCGTGGTAGATCGCGATCGGGTTCTCGCCGAAGCCGCGCGGCGGCTGCACCATGACGACGACGTTGCCCGCGCGGAGGGCCGCGAAGACGATGTCGCCGCCGTCCACGAAGAGCGACCCGGGCGCCTCGCCCCAGTGCTCGACCATCGCCTGCCGCAGGTCGTCGGGCAGGGTGTCGAAGAAGCGCCGGTACTCGGCAGCGGGGATGCGCACCGGGTTGCCCGACAGCTGCTCCTCGGTGAGCCAGTTCTCGTCCTGGCCGCCGGCGGCGATGAGCGCGTGGACGAGCGCGTCCCCGTCGAGATCGGCGACACCGGGCAGCGCGTCGGGCCCGTCGAACGGGCCGATGTCGTAGCCGGCGCCGTGCATCGCGGCCAGCAGCCGCACCACCGACGCCGGGGTGTCCAGGCCGACGGCGTTGCCGATGCGGGCGTGCTTGGTCGGGTAGGCCGACAGCATCACGACGATCCGGCGCTCCCCCGGCGGGGTGTGCCGCAGCCGGGCGTGCGCGACGGCGGTGCCGGCCACCCGGGCGGCACGCTCGGGGTCGGCGACGTAGTGGGTGAGCCCGTCGTCGTCGGTCTCCTTGAAGGAGAACGGCACGCTGATGATCCGGCCGTCGAACTCCGGGATCGCCACCTGGTTGCCGACGTCGAGCGGCGTGAGCCCGTCGTCGTCGGCGAGCCACTCGTCGCGGGAACGGGTGAGGCACAGCCCCTGGATCACCGGCACGTCGAGCTCGGCGAGCGCACCGACGTCCCACGCGCCGTCGTCCCCACCGGCCTGGGCGGTGGCCGGCCGCGAGCCACCGGCGGCCAGCACGGTGACCACCAGCGCGTCGGCGGTGCGCAGGGCGGCGAGCAGGTCGTCGGGCACGCTGCGCAGCGAGCTCACGAAGACCGGCACGGCGCGGCCGCCGGCGTCCTCGATGGCGGTGCAGAGGGCGTCGACGAAGGCGGTGTTCCCGGCGAGGTGGTGCGCCCGGTAGTAGAGGACGGCGACCCGCGGGCCGGTGACCGTCCGCGCGGCCCGGTCGAGCAGGCCCCAGTCGGGCGCGACCGACGCCGGCTCGAAGCCCTCGCCGGTGAGCAGCACCGTGTCGGAGAGGAAGCGGTGCAGCTGGGTGAGGTTGTCCGGCCCGCCCTGGGCCAGGTAGCCGTGCGCCTCGGTGGCCACGCCCATCGGCACGGTGGAGAGCTCCATGAGCTCGGCGTCGGGCACCTGCTCCCCGCCGAGGACGACGACCGGTGCCGGCCCGGCCAGGAGCGGCGCCAGCACCTCCTCGTACTGCCGGCGGACGCCGAGGATCCGGACGACGACCAGTTCGCTGCCCTCGGTGAGCGCGGCCATGCCGGCGGCGTCGAGGCGGGCGGGGTTGCCCAGGCGCCAGCCCGCGCCGCTGGCGCGGGCCGAGAGCAGGTCGGTGTCGCTCGTGGAGAGCAGGGTGAACACGGCGGCGCCGCCTCCCTCGGGGTCCGCGCCCCGGTCCGCTGGGCACGGCAGCCGGAGTGTCTGGCTCGGCCGGGAGGCCTCACAGTGGCGGGACCGCACCGGATCTCCACCGCTGGCCGCCGCTCCGCTGACCATGGGCGGCCCGAAGGGACGGCCTCGCTGCACTGCCGTGATGTGGCCCGGACGCTACCGGGGGGTGCGCGCTCCGCGGCGCAGTACCCATGCTTCGCATCCGGGCGGTGTGCCGGAGGGGAAGCAGGGGTACCGAACGGTCCTAGCTGGGAGTCGCCATGGCACTGCGTCCGCACCTCCGCCGTACCCGCAGAGCGCCCGAGGCGCCACCGGCCGCCCCGCAGGCCCCGCCGCCCGCCCGACCCGCGCAGCAGCTGCGCGCCGAGCAGCCGGTGCGCGGCGAGCGGCTCGCGCCGGAGCACTCCCCGACCGGCGGCCGCGTGCCCGCCGTGCACCGGATCGGCGCGGTGGTCGTCGCAGCGGTGATCGCCGTCTTCGGCATCCTCGGCTTCGCCGACGGGCTGGACTTCTTCTCGACCGAGGGCGAACGGGTGCTCGGCCTCTCGTCCAACGGCCTGCTGTCCGCCATCTCCGTCGTCACCGCAGCGGTCCTGATCGCCGCCGCGGTGCGCGGGCCGCGGATCGCCTCGACGGTGATGATCGTCGTCGGGGTGCTGTTCCTGGTGTCGGCGCTGGCCAACCTCGCCGTGCTGAACACCGACCTGAACGTGCTGGCGTTCCGCTTCCCGAACGTCGTGTTCTCGGTCGTCGCCGGGCTGGTGCTGCTCGTCCTGGGCGCCTACGGGCGGGTGAGCGGGAACCTGCCGCTCGACAGCCCCTACGCCCGGCCGAGCGGCGACGAGGACGCCGCTGACGACGAGGTCGACGAAAACCCCTCGACCCCCGAGGAGTTCGCCGCCGAGAGAGCCATGCGCGAGGCCGAGGTGGCGGTCGTGCAGCACACCGCGACCCCCGACCAGCAGCGCCGCGTCGAGGCCATGGCGTCCGCGCACAGCCGGGCCGAGCGGCGCCGGCTGTGGCTTTCCTTCGACCGGCGCGCCTCCTGAGCTCCTGCGGCCCTGGCCTGCGGCGGTGGCCTACGACGCGTTCGCGGAGAGCATCGCGATCATCGAGCACGGCGTGCCGGATGCCCCGCCGAGGCTCAGCCGCCGGCGGCGGTTCGCCGCCCTGGCCGTGGACGTCGACGGCGACGTCGCCTGCACGTACTTCGCCCGCCGCGGCGTCGGCTCGGTCGCGGAGGAGACGTGGGTACTCGTGCGGCGCGGGCAGGAGTGGATGCTGCTCGGCGGCGGCGGGGGCGGCCTCGAGGACGACGACCTGGCCGACCGCCCCGCCGCGGCGGCCCTGGGCGGGCAGCTGGTCCTGACCGGGGGCGGATCGGTGCTGCGCAACGGCGGACGGTTGCTGCCGTGGGGCGCCCGGTACGCCTCGTACGCGACGCTGCGCGCGAGCCGGGAGGTCGACCGGCTGCGCGTCGGCGCCCGCCTGCTCGCGGTGCCCCGGCACGGGCACCTGGTGGTCGTCTGGGCCGGGCGCCGGCCGCCCACCGCGGAGACGCTGGCCGCCGACGGCCACCGGCTGGGGAGGCGGCGGCTCGACCTGCGGTCCCCCCGGCTCCCGGAGGTGTACCGGGACGCCCCGTGACCGCCCGGTCCGGCACATCGGACCTGGTGAGGACCAGATCGGCCCCCTACTGTGGCCCCGGTGCGGCGGGGAGGGCAGGACGACCGGCGAGGAGCCGGTCCCTCCGGGGTTACCCCGGGGTCTCGCAGCAGAGCTGGACGATGCGTCACCCGCCGGACGGCGCGCTCCGCGCACGTCCCGGCGCCTCCGTCGCGGAGCGGCTGCCCTCCCCGCCGTGCCCACCGCCGTGCTCACCGACGTGCCGGCCCGCTGGCCGGTCGGCCTCCGCGTCAGCTCCTGCGCCGGTCCCTGCGCCGGTTCCCGCGCCGGTGACGGCCGGCCGGCGCGCCGAGGTCACCGCGAGCGGCATCGCCACGGCACTGCTGGCGGGCACCTGGCGGCGCCCGCAGATGGTGCGCAGGGTCGCCATCGCGCTGGGGTACCGCCGCGCGCCCCGCTGGGTGGGCACGCTGGTCGGTGAGGTGCTCGAGGCCTACTGGCATCCGCCGGCCGACCGCCCGCGGGAGCTGGCGCTCTTCGTCCGGAGGACGGAGGGCTGGGCGCGCGGCCAGGCCGCCGATGTGCCGCCGCGGGTGGTGCGCTGGGAGCCGGTGCCGACCGCCGTCGTCCGGCCCCGGCTGCCCGGGGCGGAGCTGGCCCACCTGGGCGACCTCGCTCGGCTGCTCGACCTGGACCAGGGCGAGCTGGCCTGGTTCGCCGACGCCCGCGGCCTGGAGCGCACGGCTCCGGAGCCGCTGCGCCACTACCGCTGACGCGCGGTGGACCGCCCGGCCGGTGTGCGGCTGCTCGCCGCACCCAAGCCCCGGCTGAAGGAGATCCAGCGGCGGCTGCTGCGGCACGTCCTCGATGCGGTCCCGGTGCACGGCGCCGCACACGGCTGCGTCCCCGGCCGGTCCGTGCGGACGGCGGCCGCGCCGCACGCCGGCGCCGCCGTCGTCCTGCGGATGGACCTGGAGCACTTCTTCGGGAGCGTTCCGGCGGCCCGGGTCCACGGCCTGCTGCTCGGGCAGGCGGGGCTCCCCGAGCCGGTCGCGCACGCGATCACCGGCCTGGTGACGACGGTGCTCCCCTCCGCCGTGTGGCGGCGCGTCCCGCTGCCGGACGACGTGCGCGCCCGGGAGCGGCACCGGCGGCTCGGTACGCGGCTGGCGGTGCCGCACCTGCCGCAGGGCGCGCCGACCTCCCCTGCCCTGGCCAACCTGGTGTGCTTCCGGCTGGACCGCCGGCTGGCCGCGCTCGCCGACGCGTTCGGCGCGACCTACACCCGCTACGTCGACGACCTGACCTTCAGCGGCGGGCCGCGGGTGGGCCGCCGCCGGCTGGCCGAGCTCGTCGGCGAGATCGCGCGAGAGGAAGGGTTCCGGGTGAACGCCGCCAAGACCCGCGCGATCAGCTCGGCCCGCCGGCAGGACGTGCTCGGCATCGTCGTCAACGACCACCCGGCCCTGCCCCGCCGGGAGCGGGACGCGCTGCGCGCCCTGCTGCACAACTGCGTCACCCGCGGCTGGGCCACCCAGCTCCGCGGCCGCGACCCGGCGACCTTCCGGGACCACGTACTGGGCCGGGTGGCGTGGGCGGCGTCGGTCGACCCGGCGTCCGGTGCCCGGCTGCGCGCGCTGGCCGACCGGGTCGACTGGAGCTGAGACCGACCGCCCTCGGCGCGGGACGTAGCCTCGCGGACGCCATGTCATCAGCCGGGCCGCCCACCTCGCCGCCGCGCGACCGGGCCGACGCCTGCCCCGGGGCCCTGCAGACCCACTCCGCCGCCGACGGCGAGCTCGCGCGGGTGCGGGTCCCCGGCGGGCTGCTCCGCGCCGACCAGCTTCGCGTCCTCGCCGCGGCCGCCATCGAGCTCGGGAACGGCGCGCTGGAGCTCACCAGCCGCGGCAACGTGCAGCTCCGTGGCCTCCGGCCGGGCGCCGCAGGCGAGTTGGGCGACCGGCTGGCGGCGGCCGGGCTGCTGCCGAGCGACAGCCACGAGACGGCGCGCAACCTGCTGGGCAGCGTGCTCAGCGGGCGGGCCGGAGGTCGGCTCGACGCCCGGCCGTGGGTGCGCGCCTTCGACGCCGGCCTGTGCGCGGACCCCTCCCTCGCGGCGCTGCCGGGGCGGTTCCTGGCCACGTTCGACGACGGCCGGGGTGACGTCGCCGCGCTCGACGGCGATGTCGGCCTGCTGGCGCTCTCCCCCGGAAGCGTCGCACTCACCCTGGCCGGCGCCGACTCCGGGCTGCGCGCCGGCCCCGCCGGCGCCGTCGCTCTCGCGCTGGCCGCCACCCGGGCCTTCCTCGCCGAGCGCGCCGTGCAGGGTGGGAGCGCCTGGCGGCTGGCGGAGCTGGCGGACGGACGCGCACGGGTGGCGGCGCGGGTAGCCGGTGCGCGGGTCGGGGTACCGGCCGAGCCGCGGGTCGAGGTGCCGGCCGGTGCGCGGGTCGAGGTACCGGCCGAGCCGCAGGTGCGTCCGATCGGCGCGGTGCCGCAGGACGACGGCCGGACGGCGCTCGCCGCGGTGGTGCCCCTGGGCCGGTTGACTGCCGCCCAGCTCACGCTGCTGGCCGACCTCGCGGCGGAGGTCCAGCTGACGCCGTGGCGCGGGGTCGTGGTCCCCGATCTGGCCGACGGCTCGGCGGCTGCCCTCCTGGTCGAGGCGGGCTTGGTGCTCGACCCGGACAGCCCGTGGACCCGCGTGACCGCGTGCGCCGGGTTGCCCGGGTGCGCCAGATCGCTCGCCGACGTCCGCGCCGACGCGACCGCCGCCGTGATGGTCGGCTCCCTGCCTGCCGGTGGGGCGCGCCAGCACTGGGCCGGCTGCGAGCGCCGCTGCGGCCGACCCGGCGGGGCGGTGGTGGACGTGGTCGCCACCGGATCCGGTTACCGGATCGACGCACCGACCGCCTGACGGCGTGGGGCCGTTGTCAAGGTTGTCTCGCGATCTGTGGACAAGGACATTGACCTGCGGATTCGTGCTGCAGGTGTCGTCGACCGGCGGTAGTATTCGCACATGTGTTCGACAGGTGTGGCCGATGCGATCGACCGGCTGGCCGCCGCCTTGGATGACCTGGCCGCCCAGGACCTGACCGCTGCGTTCGGGCCGCAGCTGATCGAACGGCTGGGCCTCCTGCTGGTGGCCGGTAACCGGTTGACCGCCGAGATCGCCCGCACCGTCCGCCAGGGCGAGTTGACCGGCGCCGCCGAGCACGACGGGCAGAAGACGATGGCCTCCTGGCTGCGCGGGCACGCCCGGCTGCCGGACCCCGCCGCCAAGCGGCTGGTCGCCGCCGGGCGCGCCCTGGAAGCCCTGCCCGCGGTCGCCGCAGCGGCCGCGACCGGGGCGGTGCCCGCCGAGGCGCTGGCCGTGATCGCCCCGGTGGCCGCACCGGGCAAGCTGGCCGCCGCCGCAGCCAGGAGGTCGACCTCGCCGGCGTCGATGCCGCCCTGGCCGAGGTCGCCGCCACCCGGACGCACGAGGAGCTACGCCAGGTCATGAAGCACTACCTGGCCCGGCTGGACCCCGACGGGCCCGAACCCGACCCCACCGAGGGCCGGTCGCTGACCTTCGTCAAGCACGCCGACGGCAGCGTGAGCGGCCGGTTCGAGCTCGACGCCGTGGGCGGGGAGAAGCTGCAGACCGCGATCGAGTCGATCGTGCAGGCCAACCGCCCGGCCGGGGACACGCGCACCCGGGCTCAGCAGTCCGCCGACGCCCTCGTCCAGCTGTGCGACAACGCCCTGGCCGCCGGCGGTCTGCCGATCCTGCGCACCCACAAACCACACGTCGTGGTCCGGGTGGACCTCGAGGACCTCATCGACCCCACCGCCGCCGCCCCCGGCGCAGCCCAGACCGGCTTCGGCACCATCATCTCCGCCGCCCGCGCCCGCTGGCTGGCCTGCGACGGCGGCATCAGCCGCATCGTCATCGGCCCCGACGGCGAAGTCCTGGACTACGGCCGCCGCCAACGGGTCTCCCCACCCCCGCTGCGCCGCGCCCTGGAGGCCCGCGACCGCGGCTGCGTGTTCACCGGCTGCCACGCCCCCGCCCACTGGTGCGACGTCCACCACCTCGTCCACTGGATCGACGGCGGCCAGACCGACCTCGAGAACTGCGCACTCCTGTGCGAACGCCACCACACCAAGATCCACCACGGCTTCCGGATCGAACGCCAACCCGACGGCCGATGGCGCACCTACCGCCCCGACGGCACCGAGATCCTGATCCTCCCTCGCATCACCGAAGAACCCGAGCGATCCCGGGCTGGCTGACCGGGCGCACGCGGGCTAGACCGGGCGCGGGCTGGCTGACCGGGCGCGGGCGGGCGGCGGCCACCGACGTAGCCTCTCCGCCCGATGGTGGTCTACGAGTACGAGAAGGACGGCGCCGAGATCTACCGGCAGTCGTTCGCGACGATCCGCGCCGAGGCCGAGCTCGGCGGGCTGCCCGACGACGTCGCGCGCGTGGCGGTCCGGATGATCCACGCCTGCGGTCAGGTCGACCTGGTCGAGGACATCGCCTGCTCCCCCGCCGTCGTCCAGCGGGCGCGCGAGGCGCTCGACGCCGGCGCGCCGGTGCTGTGCGACGCCCAGATGGTGGCCAGCGGTATCACCCGGCGCCGGCTGCCCAAGGACAACGACGTCCTCTGCACCCTCGACGACCCACGCACCCCCGGGCTCGCCGCCGAGCTCGGCACCACCCGCACCGCCGCCGCGCTGGAGCTGTGGCGGGACCGCCTCGACGGCGCCGTCGTCGCCATCGGCAACGCCCCCACCGCGCTGTTCCACCTGCTCGAGATGGTCGCCGCCGGCGGTCCGCGCCCGGCCGCCGTCCTCGGCATCCCCGTCGGCTTCATCGGCGCCGCCGAGTCCAAGGACGCCCTCGCCGCCTCCGACCTCGAGTTCCTCGTCGTGCGGGGCCGCCGCGGCGGCAGCGCCATCACGGCGGCCGCGGTCAATGCGATCGCGAGCGACGCCGAATGAGTGGACAGGACCGTGAGCCGCGCAGCGAGGACCCAGCGAAGAGCGGAGCGCCCCGCGGGAGTGAACCGGGTGCGATGACCGGCCGGCTGTACGGGGTCGGGCTCGGGCCCGGCGACCCCGAGCTCGTCACCGTCAAGGCCGCCCGGCTGATCGGCGCCGCCGACGTCGTCGCCTTCCACGCCGCCCGGCACGGCCGCTCGGTGGCCCGGGCCCTCGCCGAGCCCTACCTGCGCGCCGGCCAGGTCGAGGAGCTGCTGGTCTACCCGGTCACCACCGAGACCACCGACCACCCCGGGGGCTACCAGGGCGCCATCGACGAGTTCTACGAGGCGGCCGCCGCCCGGCTCGCCGCGCACCTGGACGCCGGCCGCGACGTCGTCGTCCTCGCCGAGGGCGACCCGCTCTTCTACGGCTCCTACATGCACATGCACAAGCGGCTGGCGCACCGCTACCCCACCGAGGTCGTCCCCGGCGTCACCAGCGTGACCGCGGCCGCCGCGGCCGTCGGGCGCCCGCTGGTCGAGCGCGACGAGGTGCTCACCGTCCTCCCCGGCACGCTCCCCGCCGACGAGCTCGCCGCCCGCCTCGCCGCCACCGACTCGGCGGCGGTCATGAAGCTCGGCCGCACCTTCCCCCAGGTGCGCGAGGCCTTCGAGCGCGCCGGCGTCCTCGACCGCGCCCTCTACGTCGAGCGGGCCACCACCGACCGCCAGCGCTGCCTGCCGCTGGCCGAGGTCGACCCGGCGAGCGTCCCGTACTTCTCCCTCGCCCTGCTGCCCAGCCCGCTCACCCCTCAGGTCACCCGACCGGCGCCGGAGGCCGGCCGGCCGACCGACGCCGGTGAGGTGGTCGTCGTCGGCCTCGGTCCCGGCGCCCGCAGCTGGACGACCCCCGAGGCCGCCGAGGCGCTCGCCGCCGCCGACGACCTGGTCGGCTACGGCCCCTACCTCGACCGCGTCGCGGTCAACCCGCGCCAGACCCGCCACGCCAGCGACAACCGCGTCGAGGCCGACCGCGCCGCCCACGCGCTGACGCTGGCGCAGCAGGGCCGCCGGGTCGCGGTCGTCTCCAGCGGCGACCCCGGGGTCTTCGCCATGGCCGCCGCGGTGCTCGAGGTCGCCGAGCGCCCCGAGTTCACCGGCGTCCCGGTGCGGGTCGTCCCCGGTCTCACCGCCGCGCAGGCGGTCGCGTCCCGGGTCGGCGCCCCGCTGGGCCACGACTTCTGCGTGCTCTCGCTCTCCGACGTCCTCAAGCCGTGGGAGGTGATCGTCGACCGGCTGCGCCACGCCGCCGCCGCCGACCTGGTCATCGCCCTCTACAACCCGCGCTCCAGGCACCGCCCCCACCAGCTCGGCGAGGCGCTGCGGGTGCTGCTGGAGGCGCGCCCGCCGCAGACCGTGGTGGTCGTCGGCCGCGACGTCGGCGGGCCGGAGGAGACCGTCCGGGTCACCGCCCTCGGCACGCTCGACCCCGCGACCGTCGACATGCGCTGCCTGGTGCTCGTCGGCTCCTCGCAGACCCGCGTCACGCCGTCGGGCGCGGTCTACACCTCCCGCAGCTACCCGCGCTGACACACCGCGGCGCGGGAATGCCGGCGCGATCGTTGCCCTTGGCCACCATCGTGGCTGCACCGACCCTCCGCCGGAACCCCGCGTTCCGGACCGCCGCCGGCCTGCTCATCCTGGTCCTGGCCGCGTCGGGCGTCCCCACGCCGCTGTACCGCGTCTACCAGGAGCAGTTCGGCTTCGGCCCCGGGATGCTGACCACCGTCTTCGGCATCTACGCCCTGGCCCTGCTCGCCGCGCTGCTGGTGGTGGGCGGCCTCTCCGACCACGTCGGACGGCGACCGGTGCTGGCCGGCGGGCTGCTGCTGCAGGCGGTCTCGATGGTCGTCTTCCTCGCCGCGGACAGCGTCGGCTGGCTGCTCGCCGCCCGGGTGCTGCAGGGCCTCTCCATGGGCGTCCTGACCGGCACCCTCGGCGCGGTGCTGCTGGACACCCAGCGCCCGGCCCGCCCACTGGGCGCCCTGCTCAACAGCGCCGCCCCGGGTCTGGGCCTGTCGGTCGGCGCGGTCGGCGCCGGCCTCGTCGTCGAGTACGTCGCCTCGCCCGCCCGCTGGGTGTTCGGCGTGCTCGCCGTCGTCCTGCTGGTCGCGGCGGCGGCCGTAGTGCTCCTGCCCGAGACCTCGCCCCGCGCCCCCGGGGCGCTCCGCTCGCTGCGCCCGACGGTCCGCGTCCCGCGCTCGCAGCGGCCGGCGTTCCTCGCCGTGCTGCCGGTCATGGTCGCCGCCTGGGCGCTGGGCGGCCTCTACCTGTCGCTTGGGCCGTCCCTCGTCGCCGGCGTGTTCGGCATCGAGGACCACCTGGTGGGCAGCCTCATGGTCCTGGCCATGCACGGCTCCGGCGGCGTCGCCGCCATCCTGGGCCGCGACCTCGCCGCGGAGCGGGCCATGGTCGGCGGCGCCACCCTCTTCGCCGGCGGCGTCACCGGCACGATCGCCGCACTGCTCACCGGCCAGGTCGCCGTGCTCTTCGTCTCCGCGGTCGTCTCGGGGCTCGGCTTCGGCCTGTCGTTCCTCGGCTCCGTCGCGACCGCCAGCGCCGGCGTCGACCCCGCCGAGCGCGCCGGGCTGCTGTCCAGCATCTTCGTCGTCGGCTACCTCAGCTTCAGCGTGCCCGCGGTCGTCGCCGGGGCGGCCACCGGGGCCTTCGGCCTGGAGACGGTCACCGAGGTGTACGCGGCCGTGCTCGTCGTCCTCGCGCTGACCGCGATCGCCGGGGTGCGGGTGCGCCGCCGCCGCGCCGGGCCCGCCGGGGCGACGACCGGCGCGGCAGCGGAACGGCTCCCGGCCTGACGATCAGCGGCCGGGGTAGGGCTGCGCCTTGAGTGCCTTGGCCAGGTGCGCGGCGTTCTCGGCCAGGGTCGCGGTCGTGGAGGCGACCGCCTCGGGCGTCTCGTCGAGGTCCTTGTAGTCGGTGCCGCCCATGGCCTGGTCGTTCCAGTAGGTCGCCCCCTGCGCCGGGATCGTGAAGCCGATGTCGTCCAGGCCCTGGAACAGGTCGGCGACGATCTTGTGTGCGCCGTCCTCGTTGCCGACGACGGAGACGACCGCCACCTTGCCGGTGACCTTCGGCCGGCCCGAGTCGTCGGTCTCGGAGAGCTCGCCGTCGAGGCGCTCCAGCACCCGCTGGGCGACGCTGCTCATGTGCCCCACCCACGTCGGCGTGGACACGACGAGGATGTCGGCGGCCATCATCTGCTCGCGGATCGCGGGCCACTGGTCGCCCTCGCCCATGTCCACCTCGACGCCGGGCTTGACGTCGTGGTCGACGACCCGGACGACATCGCCGGTGACGCCGTGCTTCTCCAGCTCCCCCAGGATCTGGCGGGCGATCAGGTCGCTGCTCGACGGTGCGGGCGTGGGCTTGAGGCTGCAGACGAGGGCCAGTGCGCGAAGCGGTGCGGATTCGGTCATGCCGGTGCACTGCCCCGCTGACCTGCATCGACACACATGACGATCAGATTGCGCGCGACCGGATCCAGCCCCGCGCCTCGTCCACCGTCGCCACCACCGGGACGCCGGTCGGCAGCGGTGGCCGGCGCACCAGCACCACCGGCACCCCGCGCTCCCGGGCCGCGGTGAGCTTGGCCACCGTCATCGGGCCGCCGCTGTCCTTGGTGACGACGACGTCGACGGCGTGCTCGCGCAGCAGAGCCAGCTCGTCGTCGAGGCTGAACGGGCCGCGCGCGAGGACGGTGGTGGTGCGCGCCGGCAACGGCGGCTCCGGCGGGTCGACGGAGCGGACGACGCAGTGGGCCGCCAGCCCGGCGAAGGCGGCCAGCCCCTGGCGGCCCGTGGTGAGGAAGACGCAGTCGAACCCCTGCACCGCCTCCGCCGCCCCGGCCAGCGAGTCGACCCACCGCCAGTCGTCGCCCGGCTGCGCGGACCAACCCGGCCGCTGCAGGCGCAGCAGGGGCACCCCGGTGGCGCCGGCGGCCGCGGCGGCGGAGGCGGTCATCGCGGTGGCGAACGGGTGCGTCGCATCGACGACCGCGTCCACCGGGTTCGCCCGCAGCCACTCCGCGAGACCTTCTGCGCCGCCGAATCCGCCGATCCGGACCTTCCCGGCTGGCAGCGCCGGTTCGGCGACCCGTCCGGCCAGCGAGCTGACGACGTCGACCCCGTCGGCCACCAGCGCCGACGCCAGCCGCCGCGCCTCCCCGGTGCCGCCGAGGACCAGCACCCGGCCGGTCACCCGAGGTCGCCGTGCATGCTGGTCGGGTGGCGAAAACGACCGGCACCGGCCTGCGCCCGGGCTGGACCACCGGCGCCTGCGCAACCGCCGCCGCCACCGCCGCCTACACCGCCCTGCTCACCGGCGAGTTCCCCGACCCGGTGACGATCGACCTGCCGAAGGACCGGCACCCGGCGTTCGCGCTGGCCACCGAGCGCCTGGACGACGACGCCGCCACCGCGGGCGTGGTCAAGGACGCCGGTGACGACCCCGACGTCACCCACGGCGCGCTCGTCTCCGTGCGGGTGACGCACGGCGCGCCGGGCAGCGGGGTCAGCTTCCGGGCCGGCGAGGGCGTGGGCACGGTGACCAAGCCCGGGCTGCCGCTGGCCGTCGGCGAGCCGGCGATCAACCCGATGCCCCGGCAGTTCATCCGCGAGCACGTGGCCGCGGTCGCCGCGCGGCACGAGGGTACCGGCGACGTCGTCGTCGAGGTGTCGGTGGAGCACGGCGCGGAGCTGGCCCGGCGCACCTGGAACCCGCGGCTGGGCATCCTCGGCGGGCTGTCGATCCTCGGCACCACCGGCGTCGTCGTCCCGTACTCGTGCTCGGCGTGGATCGATTCGATCCGCCGGGGCATCGACGTCGCCCGCGCCGCCGGGCACCCGCACGTCGCCGCCTGCACCGGCAGCACCAGCGAACGCGTCGTCGTCGAGCGGTTCGGCCTGCCCGAGGACGCGCTGCTGGACATGGGCGACTTCGCCGGCGCCGTCCTGAAGTACCTGGGCCGCCACCCCGTGCCGCGGCTGACGATCGCCGGCGGCATCGGCAAGCTCGCCAAGCTCGCCGACGGGCACCTGGACCTGCACTCCGGCCGCTCGCAGGTGTCCTTCGCGTCGCTGGCGGACCGCGTCCGCGGGGCCGGCGGGGCACCGGGCCTCGTCGACGGCGTGCGGAACGCCAACACGGCGCTGGACGCGCTGCAGCAGTGCCGCGCGGCCGGCCTGCCGCTGGGTGACCTGGTGGCCGCCGCCGCGCGGGGGACGGCGCTCGGCGTGCTGCGCGGCGCCCCGGTCGAGGTCGACGTGCTCGTGATCGACCGCGCCGGCACGGTGGTCGGGTCGGCCTAGCGGCATCGGGCGGTCGAGTACAGGTGGCTGTCGGGGAACTCCCCCGCGGTCAGCACGGAACCGACGATGACCACCGCCGTGCGCCGCACCCCGGCGGCCTCGACCTGGGCGGCGATGTCGGCCAGCGTGCCGCGCAGCACCAGCTCGTCGTCGCGGCTGGCGCGGGCGACGACCGCGACCGGGCAGTCCGCGCCGTAGGCGGGCACCAGCTCGGGCGCCAGCTCGGCGATCCGCTGCACGGCCAGGTGCAGCACCAGCGTCGCGCGGGAGGCGCCGAGGGTCGCCAGGTCCTCCCCCGGCGGCATCGGCGTCGACCGGGCCGAGGTACGGGTCAGGATCACCGTCTGCCCGACGCCGGGCACGGTCAGCTCCCGCTTGAGCGAGGCGGCCGCGGCGGCGAAGGCCGGCACGCCCGGGACGACGTCGTAGGGCACGCCCGCGGCGTCCAGCCGGCGCATCTGCTCGGCCATCGCGCTGTACACCGACGGGTCGCCGGAGTGCAGCCGGGCGACGTCGAGCCCGGCCTCGTGCGCGGCGACCAGCTCGGCGGTGATCTCGTCGAGGTCGAGGTCCGCGGTGTCCACCAGCCGCGCGCCGGGCGGAGCGGTGTCCAGCAGCTCCCGCGGCACCAGCGCGCCGGCGTAGAGGCACACCGGCGCCGCCGCGATGATCCGCGCCGCCCGCACGGTGACCAGGTCCGCGGCGCCCGGGCCGGCGCCGATGAAGTGCACCGTCATCGCTTGACCCCCGACCAGATCGTCACGGGCATGGCCGCCTTCCAGCCGGTGAAGCCGCCCACGGGGGCGGCGGTGGCGACGCCGAGCCGCACCAGCTCGCCGCCGTGCCGGGCGTACTGCTCGGCCAGCACCGCCTCGCTCTCCAGCGTGACGGCGTTGACCACCAGCCGCCCGCCGGACCGCAGCGCGGCCCAGCACGCATCGAGCACGCCGGGCAGGGTCGCCCCGCCGCCGACGAACACCGCGTCCGGCGCGGCCAGCTCGGCCAGGGCCCCGGGCGCGGCGCCGAGCACGACCTCCAGCCCAGGGACACCGAGCCGCGCGGCGTTGCGCCCGATCCGCTCCGCCCGCGCGGGGTCGCGCTCCACGGCCACCGCCCGGCAGGAGGGGTGGGTGCGCATCCACTCGATGCCGATCGACCCGGCGCCGGCCCCGACGTCCCAGAGCAGCTGCCCGGGCAGCGGGGCCAGCCGGGCCAGGGTGACCGCGCGGACGTCGCGCTTGGTCAGCTGGCCGTCGTGCTCGTAGGCGTCGTCCGGCAGCCCGGGAAGGGCCGGCAGCGGCACGGTCCCGGGATCGGCGGCCACCTCGACGGCGGTGAGCACCAGCGGGTCGGTCTCCGGGTGCGGCCACCCGGCCGCGGTGCCCGTGACGGCGCGCTCCGCCGGGCCGCCGAGCTGCGCCAGCGCCGTGAGCCGGCTGGCGCCCAGCCCGAGCGACGCCAGCAGCGCCGCGACCGCGGCCGGCGTCGACCCGTCCGAACCGAGCACCAGCAGCCGCCGGCCGGGGGTGGCGTGGGGGGTGACCAGCTCGACGGGGCGGCCGACCACGGAGACCACCTGCGCCTCCTCCACCGCCCAGCCCAGCCGCGCGCAGGCCAGCGTGACCGACGACGGGTGCGGCACGAGCTCGACCGCCCGCGGGCCCAGCGCCCGCACCAGCGAGGTGCCGATGCCGGAGAGCATCGGGTCGCCGCTGGCCAGCACGACCACCCGCCGCCCGGGGTGCTCCCGCGGGAGCCCGGCCAGCGCCGGCCCCAGCGGCGAGGGCCAGGGCACCCGCTCGGCGGCCACCTCCGGCGGGACGAGCGCCAGCTGGCGGGCGCTGCCGCGCAGCACCTCGGCGCTGGTGATCGCCGACCGAGCCCGCGGGGAGAGCCCGTCCCAGCCGTCGGCGCCGACGCCGACCACCACGATCGGGCGGTCCGCGGGGTCCTCGGCGTCGGGCACGGGCGCCGATCCTAGGGATGCGCCGGGATCAGAACGGCACCAGCTGGCCCAGCAGGCCGGAGCCGCTGCCCCTGCCCGAGAGCACCCGGCAGAACTCGACGGCGTCGAGCTCGAGCTGCTCGCCGCCCGTCCCCGACGACCACTGCCCGCCGGCCGGCCCGGTGAGGGTGAGCCCGTACGGCCGGCCGTGCCGCTGCGCCCACTCCGCCACGACGTCGGCGACCAGGACCCCGTCGTGCCCGGGCGTGAGCTCCGGTTCGCGCCCCGACGCGCGGCTGACGTCGATCCGGTGCATCCAGACGTCGCGGGTCAGCACGACGTCGAGCAGGAAGCCGATCCGCCAGTGCTCCCGGATGGCACCGTTGACCTGCTCCTCGGGCAGCTTCGCCCGGCCCACGACCCGGGACAGCCGGCGTCGACCCCGCACGGCCCGAGGCGCGGTGGCCTCGAGAGCGGCGACGATGGCCGGGCCGTCCTGGTCGGCGTGCGCGCGGACCTGCACACCGGTCAGCGCGTCGATGCCGCCGCCGGCCTTGCCGGCGAGACGGTTCTGCCGGGCCATCTCCCGCACCGAGGCGGCCATCTCCGCCATCCCGAGGACGTGTGCGGCCATGGCCCGGACGTCCCAGCCCGGGCAGTCGGTGGCCCGGCGCCAGTCGGCCGGGTCCAGGTCGCGGAGGAGGACGAGCATGCGCTCGTACTCCGTGGCGGCGAGCCGGTAGGCGGTGGCCCTGTCCAGCGCGGCGGACCGCGGGCGGGGACGGGCGGGAGCAGGAGCGGGAGCGGTCACGACGGACCTCCGGGGATCAGCGGGCGGACGGGTTGCTGCGGTGGTGGCCGAGCCACATGTCCATGACGTCGGGCAGGACGGCGGTGAAGGTGCCGGACTCGAACGGCTCGTCGGGCGCATTGGACAGCTGCTGGGAGATGACCCCGCCGACCAGCGCCGTCCAGGTGCGGTAGGCACGGTCGACGTCGACGTCCGCGGCGAGGTGCCCGGCGTCCCGCAGCCGGACGAGCAGCACGCGGGAGGCGGCGTCGAGCTCGACGGCCGGCTCGTAGGCCCGCGCCGAGGGCGTGAAGCCGGGCACCGGGCGCCAGAACATGAGCGCCGAGTGGGCGGGATGCTCGACCGCCCAGCGGACCAGGACGGCGGTGCCCTCACGCCAGGCGGTGAGGGGGTCGGCGCCGTCCCCGGTGGCCCCGGCCTGCTCGAGCACCCTCTGCAGGGCGCGCCACCCCCGCTCGAAGAGCGCGTCGTACAGGGCGTGCTTGCCGTCGAAGTACCCGTAGAGGGACGGCGGGCGGATGCCCATCCGGCGGGCGACCTCACCGAGGGTCAGCCCGGCGACGCCCTGCTCGGTCATGACCGCGACGGCGACGTCGAGGATCTCCTCGATCGTCTCCTGCCGCCGCCGCTGCCGGCGGTCGAGCGCACCTGCTGCGGCCACGGCGGCAGTGTGGCCCTAATGACGTTAGGAAGTCAACGCATTCGTAGGTTCGAGTCGGGGAGGGGTACCCGTGGCCCGGCGGGCGTCGCCGTGGTCTGATGGCGCCGCCACACGCGACGGCAGTGGAGGAAGCCCGGTGAGATCCCGGCGCGGTCCCGCCACTGTGACCGGGGAGCCCGTCCCCACGCTCGGCCACTGCGCCCCAAGGGTTCCGCCCGAGGGACGCGGGAAGGTCGGGGACGGGTGTCGATCCGGGAGCCAGGAGACTCCAGCCGTCGTCCCTGCCACCTCCGGGCGTGGACACCCGGGGAGAGGACGCGTGCCATGCGCGGGTACCCCGCATGAGCTTTCCCTTCACCGCCGTCGTCGGCATGGACGACCTGCGCCTGGCCCTGCTGCTCAACGCCGTCTCCCCCGCCGTGGGCGGCGTCCTCGTGCGGGGTGAGAAGGGCACCGCGAAGTCGACCAGCGTCCGCGCGCTGGCCGCCGTCCTGCCGCCGGTCGACGTCGTGGCCGGCTGCCGCTTCGGCTGCGACCCGGCCGCCCCGGACCCGGCCTGCCCCGACGGCCCGCACGAGCCCGGCGCCGCCGCGCGCACCCGGGCAGCCCGGCTGGTCGAGCTGCCGGTGGGCGCCTCGGAGGACCGCCTGGTCGGCTCGCTGGACCTGGAGCGGGCGCTGACCGAGGGGGTCAAGGCCTACGAGCCGGGGCTGCTCGCCGCCGCGCACCGCGGCATCCTCTACGTCGACGAGGTCAACCTGCTGCACGACCACCTGGTCGACCTGCTGCTCGACGCCGCCGCCCTGGGCACCGCGTACGTCGAGCGGGAGGGCGTCTCCGTGCGGCACGCGGCCCGGTTCCTGCTGGTCGGCACGATGAACCCCGAGGAGGGCGAGCTCCGCCCCCAGCTGCTGGACCGCTTCGGGCTGACCGTGGAGGTCGCCGCCCCGCGCGACCCCGACGTGCGGGCCGAGGTCGTGCGCCGCCGGTTCGCCTCCGACGCCGACCCCGCGGGCTTCGCCGCGCAGTGGGCCGCCGAGGAGACCGCGCTGGCCGCCCGCATCGCCGGCGCCCGCGCCCGCCTGCCCCGCGTCATCCTCTCCGACGCCGCGCTGCGCCAGGTCACCGCCGTCTGCGCCGCCTTCGACGTCGACGGGCTGCGCGCCGACCTCGTCACCGCTCGCGCCGCGATCGCGCACGCCGCCTGGTGCGGCCGGGAGGAGGTCACCGAGGACGACGTCCGCGTCGCCGCCCGGCTGGCGCTCCCGCACCGGCGCCGGCGCAACCCCTTCGACGCCCCGGGGCTGGACGACGACACGCTCGACGAGGCGCTGGCCGACTCCCGTCCCGACGACGACTCCCAGCCCCCCGAGGGCGGCGGCCCGGACGACGACGGCCCGGACGGCGGCGGGGACGACGGCGGCCCGGACCCAGGCATAGGAAGCAATACCGGCGGATCCAGCGCCGATACGCAGGTGAAGGATCCTTTGCCTGACGACGGCGACGGGGCGGGCGGGCCGACGACCGCCCCGCGCGGTGAGGGCGGCGGGCACGCCGACGCCGCACCCGCCCCCGAGAAGGCCGCGGTCGCGCCGGCCGACCCGTTCCGCACCCGGCGGCTGGAGGTACCGGGCATCGGTGCCGGGGCCGCGGGCCGGCGGTCGCGGGCCCGGGCCGAGCGCGGCCGCGTGGTCGGCTCGACCCGCCCCGAGGGCAGCGTCACGAAGCTGCACCTGGCCGGCACCGTGCTCGCCGCCGCCCCCCACCAGCGGGCCCGCGGCCGCAGCGGACCGGGCCTGCTGGTCGAGCGCGACGACCTGCGCCAAGCCGTGCTCGAGGGCCGCGAGGGCAACCTCGTGCTGTTCGTCGTCGACGCCAGCGGCTCGATGGGCGCCCGCTCGCGCATGGCCGCGGTCAAGGGCGCCGTCCTGTCGCTGCTGCTGGACGCCTACCAGCGCCGCGACAAGGTCGGGCTGATCACCTTCCGCGGCGGCGAGGCCGAGCTGGCGCTGCCGCCGACCTGGTCGGTGGAGGCCGCCGCCGCCCGGCTGACCGGTCTGCCCACCGGCGGGCGTACCCCGCTGGCGGCCGGGCTGCTGGAGGCGCACCGCACCCTGGCCCTGGAACGGGTCCGCGACCCCCGGCGCCGGCCGCTGCTGGTCGCCGTCACCGACGGCCGGGCCACCGGCGCGCGCGGCGGCGACCACCTGGGCGAGGCCCGCCGGGCCGCCGGCCTGCTCGCCGCCGCCGGCGTCGCGGGCGTCGTCGTCGACTGCGAGTCCGGGCCGGTGCGGCTGGGCCTGGCCGCGTCGCTGGGCGCGGCGCTCGGCGCGCGGACGATGCGCCTGGAGGAGCTGGGCGCCGAGGCGCTGGCCGCCACCGTCCGCGACGCACGAAAGGCGGCCTGAGGTGCCCCAGGGTCAGGTCCCCGTCGTCCCCGCCGACGGGCTGACCACGCGCCAGCGCCGCAACCGCCCGCTGCTGGCGGTGCACACGGGCGAGATGAAGGGCAAGTCCACCGCCGCCTTCGGCATGGCGATGCGGGCGTGGAACCAGGGCTGGTCGATCGCGGTCTACCAGTTCGTCAAGAGCGCCAAGTGGAAGGTCGGCGAGGAGAACGCGCTGACCGCGCTCGGCGGGCTGCACGCCACCACCGGCCAGGGCGGCCCGGTGGTCTGGCACAAGATGGGCTCGGGCTGGAGCTGGTCGCGCCGCCAGGGCACCGAGATCGACCACGCCGCCGACGCCGCCGAGGGCTGGGCGCAGATCAAGCGCGACCTCGCCGCCGAGGCGCACCGGTTCTACGTGCTGGACGAGTTCACCTACCCCATGAAGTGGGGCTGGGTGGACGTCGACGACGTCGTCGCGACGCTCGCGACGCGCCCCGGCAACCAGCACGTCGTCATCACCGGGCGAGACGCTCCCCCGGCGCTGGTCGAGGCCGCCGACCTGGTGGTCGAGATGGCCAAGGTCAAGCACCCGATGGACGCCGGTCAGAAGGGCCAGCGGGGGATCGAGTGGTGACCCGCCTCCCGCGCGTCGTCGTCGCCGCGCCGTCGTCGAACGCGGGCAAGACGTCGGTCACCACCGGCCTGGTCGCCGCGCTCTCCGCCCGCGGGCTGACCGTCTCCCCGCACAAGGTCGGCCCCGACTACATCGACCCGGGCTACCACGGGCTCGCCGCCGGCCGCCCCGGCCGGAACCTCGACCCCTGGCTGGTCGGCGAGGAGCGGATCGCCCCGCTGCTGCTGCACGGCGCCCGCGGCGCCGACCTGGCGGTGGTCGAGGGCGTCATGGGGCTGTTCGACGGCGCCACCCACCCGAGCGTCGAGCCCGGGTTCGCCTCGACGGCGCACGTGGCCCGATTGCTGCAGGCGCCGGTGGTGCTCGTGGTCGACGCGTCGTCGCAGGCGCGCAGCGTCGCCGCCCTGGTGCACGGCTTCGCCACCTTCGACCCGGCGGTGCGCCTCGGCGGCGTCGTCCTCAACCGGGTCGGCAGCGACCGGCACGAGGCGATCCTCCGCGAGGCGCTCGGTGCCGCCGGTGTCCCGGTGCTCGGCGCGATCCGGCGACTGGACACCCTGCACACGCCCTCCCGCCACCTCGGCCTGGTACCGGCCGCCGAGCGCTCGGCCGAGGCGGTGGCCACGGTGCGCCGGCTCGGCCAGGTGGTCGCCGACGGCGTCGACCTGGATGCCGTGCTGCGGCTCGCCCGCACCGCGCCCGATCTCGCCGCCCGGCCCTGGGACCCGGCGGCGGAGGTGGTGCCGACCGGGAGCCGCCCCCGCATCGCCGTCGCCGGGGGCCCGGCCTTCACCTTCGGCTACGCCGAGAACGCCGAACTGCTCGCCGCGGCCGGCGCCGAAGTGGTGACCGTCGACCCGCTGCGCGACGAGGCGCTGCCCGAGGGCACGGCGGGGCTGGTGGTCGGCGGCGGCTTCCCGGAGGTCTACGCCGCCGAGCTGTCGGCCAACGAGTCCCTGCGCGCCGACGTCGCGGCGCTCGCCGCCCGGAGGGCGCCGATCGCCGCCGAGTGCGCCGGGTTGCTCTACCTGGCCCGCGAGCTCGACGGCGTGCCGATGTGCGGTGTCCTGGACGTGGCGACGGCGATGGCGCCCCGGCTGACCCTGGGCTACCGCGCCGCCGTCGCGGTGACCGGCTCGGTGCTCGCGCCGGCCGGCACCCGGGTGCGCGGCCACGAGTTCCACCGCACCCACGCCGATCCCCCGGCCGGCCCGGCCCCCGCCTGGCAGTGGTCGAGGACCGGCGCCGAGGGGTTCGTCTCGGGCGGCGTGCACGCCTCCTACCTGCACCTCAACTGGGCCGGCGCCCCCGAGCTGGCCCAGCGCTTCGTCACCGCCTGCGCCCCCGCCGTCCGAACGGAGCACGCCCGTGCACATCGCTGAAGGATTCCTGCCCGCCGGGCACGCCCTGGGCTGGACGCTCGCCGCGGCGCCGTTCGTCGCGCACGGCGCCCGGGCCGTGGTCAAGGAGGTGCGGGAGAACCCGGAGTCCACCCTGCTGCTCGGCGCGGCCGGCGCGTTCACCTTCGTGCTGAGCGCGATCAAGCTGCCGAGCATCACCGGGAGCTCCAGCCACCCGACCGGCACCGGCCCGGGCGCCATCCTGTTCCGGCCACCGGTGATGGCCCTGCTCGGCACGGTGGTGCTGCTCTTCCAGGCGCTGCTGCTCGCCCACGGCGGGCTGACCACGCTCGGGGCCAACGCCTTCGCCTTCGCCGTCGTCGGGCCGTGGGCCGGGTACGCCGCCTACCGGCTGACCCGCGCGGCCGGTGCCGGGCTGCGGGGGGGCGGGCTCCTGGTCTCGGTCTTCGTCGGCGTCGCCCTGGCCGACCTCGCCACCTACGTCACCACCTCGCTGCAGCTGGCGTTGGCCTTCCCCGATGCGAGCACCGGGCTCGCCGGCGCGCTGGCCAAGTTCCTCGGCGTCTTCGCCGTCACACAGATCCCGCTGGCGATCGGCGAGGGCCTGCTGGGCGTCCTGCTGTTCCGCGTCCTCACCGTCAACGCCCGCCCCGAGCTCGAGCGGCTCGGCATCCTGAAGCCCGCGCCCGTGACCACCGGAGGTGCCGCATGACCCGCCGCGCGCTCGTCAACGCCCTGCTCGTCGTCGCGGTGGTCGCGCTGTTCGCCGTCCCCCTGCTCGTCGACGGCGGCACCTCCGGGTACGGCGGCACCGACGCCGCCGTCACCGAGGAGCTCGAGGCCGACGGCTACACCCCCTGGTTCGACTCGCTCTTCAGCCCGGCCGGCGAGGTCGAGTCCGGTCTGTTCGCGCTGCAGGCCGCGCTGGGCGGCGGCGCGCTCGGCTACGTGCTGGGCCGGCTCCGCGGCCGGCGGACGGCGACGGCGGCGACGGCGACGACGACGACGACGACGGCGGCGGCGACGTCCGCGGGCACGGCGGCGGAGGCCGACCGGCGGTGACGGGCCTGGCGGTCGACGAGGCTGCGTGGGGCAGCGCCTGGCGCGGGCGCTCGCCCGCCGACAAGCTGCTGCTCTGCGCCGGCCTGGTCGGCTGCGCGCTGCTCCTGCCCGCCTGGCCGGGCAGCGTGCTCGTCGGCCTCGCCGCCGTCGCGCTGGCGCTGGGCCCGGCCCGGGTGCCCGCCCGCACCTTCGGCCGGGCCATCCGCTGGCCGCTGGCGTTCATCGCGATCGGTGCGCTCACCGCGGTGGTCGCGGTCGGTGACGGCGGGATCGGCTGGGCGCCGGACGCCGCGGCGCGGGCGGGCTCCCTCGTGGGCCACGCGGTGGCCGGCAGCGCCGCGGTGCTGCTCCTGGCCACCACCACCCCCATGTCCGACCTGCTGCCCGAGCTGCGCCGGCTGCGCGTGCCCGCGGCGGTCGTCGAGGTGGCGGGCGTGACCTACCGGCTGGTGTTCGTGCTGCTCGAGAGCCTGGGCACCATCCGCGAGGCGCAGGCCGCGCGCATGGGGTGGGCCGGCCCCCGCCGCTCCTACCGCTCGGCGGGGATGCTGGCCGCCGCCGTGCTGACCCGGTCGTGGGACCGGGCGCGGCGCATGCAGGACGGGCTGGCCGGCCGCGGCATGGAGACCGGCCTCCGGGTGCTGCCGGACGCGCTGCCCTCCTCCCGGCCCTTCCTCGCCTTCGCCCTGGCCCTGCCGGCGGGCATCACCGCGCTCACGCTGGTGGTGCGGTGAGCCACTGCGCGCTCGCCGCCTCCGGCCTGGTCGCGGGGTACCCGGGTGCGGCACCGGTCCTCGACGGAGCGGGGCTCACCGTCCCACCGGGCCGGCGGCTGGCGCTGCTGGGCGCCAACGGGTCGGGCAAGACCACGCTGCTGCGCTGCCTGTCCGGGGCGCTGCCCCCGGCCACGGGCCTGATCACGGTCGACGGCGCGCCGCTCCGGCACACCCGTCGCGGGCTGCGCGAGCACCGGCAGGTGGTGCAACTGGTGCTCCAGGACCCCGACGACCAGCTGTTCAGCGCCTCGGTCGGGCAGGACGTCTCGTTCGGCCCGCTGAACCTCGGCCTCGCCGAGGAGGAGGTGCGGGCCCGTGTCGCCGAGGCGCTCGAGCTGCTCGCCGTCGCCCCGCTGGCCGCCCGCCCGACGCACCAGCTCTCCTACGGGGAGCGCAAGCGGGTCGCCATCGCCGGCGCGGTCGCCATGCGCCCCTGCGTGCTGCTGCTCGACGAGCCGACCGCCGGGTTGGACCCGACCGCGGTCGCCGACACCCTCGCCGCGCTCACCCGGCTGCAGGAGCACGACTCCACGGTGGTCATGAGCACCCACGACGTCGACCTGGCGCTGCGCTGGGCCGACGAGGTCGCCGTCGTCGTCGACCGCACCGTGGTGCAGGGCCCGCCCGGCAGGATCCTCGGTGACGGCGACCTGCTCGCCCGCGCGCGGCTGTCCCGCCCCTGGGCGCTCGCGGTCGGCACCCGGCTGCGCGCACTCGGCCTGCTCCCCGACGGGCCGCTCCCCCGGGACGCCACCGGGCTGCTGGCCGCCCTCCCCGACCGCCCCGGGGTGCCGACGTGAGGACCGTCGGCATCGGGCTCGCCTCCGGCGTGAGCGCCGCCGAGGTGCTGGCCGCCGTCGACGCGGTGCTCCCCGACCCGGCCGGGCCGGTCGCGCTGGCCACGCTGGACAGCCGGGTGCGCGAGCCGGGCCTGGTGGACGCCGCCGGGCGGCGTGGCTGGCCGCTCACCGGGCACCCGGCCGAGGTGCTGGCGGGCGTCCGCGTACCGGCACCGTCCGGTGGGGTCGCCCGGCGGGTCGGCACCCCGTCGGTCGCCGAGGCCGCCGCGCTGCTCGCCGGTGGCGTGCTCGAGGTCGGCAAGACGGTGCACGGCCGGGTGACGGTCGCCGTCGCCCGGCTGCTGGCCCCCGCCCACCCCGCTGCCGAGCCACCAGGAGGAACCGTGACTCCCCACGACGCACCGCACCCGGTCGGGCTGCGCCTGGCCGGGCGGCGCGTGGTCGTCGTCGGCGGTGGGGCGGCAGCGCACCGCGGCGCGGCGGGCCTGCTGGCCGCGGGCGCGCAGGTGGCGGTGGTCAGCCCCGACGTCACCCCGGCCCTGGAGTCGGCGGCCGCAGCCGGGCGGCTCACCTGGTGCGCCCGCCCCTACGCCGCCGGCGACCTCACCGGCGCCTGGTTCGCCCTCGCCGCGACCGGCGACCCGGACGTCGACGCCGCGGTGCTCGCCGACGCCGACCGGGAGCGGGTGTTCTGCGCCCGCACCGACGGCTCGCCGGCCGCCAGCGCCGAGCTGCCGGTCACCGGGCGCGCCGGGGAACTCGTCGTGGCGGTCCACGGCGCGGACGACCAGCGGGCGGCGGCAGGGCTCCGCGACGGCGTCCTCGCCGGTCTGACTGACGGGACCCTGGCGGTGCGCCGGCGGGAGCACGGGCGCGGCAGCGTGGTGCTGGTCGGCGGCGGCCCCGGCGACCCCGGCCTGATCACCGTCCGCGGCCGCCAGGCCCTGGCCACCGCCGACGTCGTCGTCGCCGACCACCTCGGCCCCCAGCCGCTGCTGGCCTCCCTGCCCCCCGAGGTCCAGATCATCGACGCCTCAAAACTCCCCCGCGGCCGCGCCATGGCCCAGGAGACCATCAACGAACTCCTCGTCACCCACGCCCGCGCCGGCCGCCGCGTCGTCCGGCTCAAGGGCGGGGACCCCTTCGTCTTCGGCCGCGGCTACGAAGAGCTCCAGGCCTGCACCGCCGCCGGCATCCCCGTCGAGGTCGTGCCGGGCATCACCAGCGCCGTCGCCGTCCCCGCCCTGGCCGGCATCCCCGTCACCCACCGCGGCCTCACCCACGAGTTCGTCGTCGTCTCCGGCCACCTGCCCCCGGGCCACCCGCAGTCCCTCGTCGACTGGGCCGCCCTGGGCCGGCTGCGCGGCACCCTGGTCGTCCTCATGGGCGTCGACACCGCCCCCGCCATCGCCACCGCGCTGATCGGGCACGGCCGCGCGCCGGACACCCCCGTCGCCGTCGTCACCGACGGCTCCACCCCCACCCAGCGCGCCCTGCGCACCACCCTGGCCGACCTCCCCGCCACCCTCACCCAGCACGAAGTCCGCCCCCCGGCGGTCTGGGTCGTCGGCGAGGTGGCGCACCTCACGTCAGCCGACTGAGGGCGTGTCGCGGCGTGCCGGTGACGCTGCGTGCCCGGGTTCGCGGCGCAGCGCGACGGTTCCGGGCGAAGTCGTCCGCAGGCATGGTGGTGCCGCGGATCGCCCCCTAGCGTGGGCCCGTCCGGACGGACCCGTCCGTCGCTGAAACCGGTGACAGCCGCCCGGACGCCGCCGAACCACCCGCCGGATCCGTCCGGCACCGGACCGGGGAACCACACGCACCACCGGGGTGAAGCGACCGACCGGCCCGCGCGGGCCGCCGGACGCCGGGCGCCTTCCCGCCCGAACCCGTCAGCTCACCCGGTAGGCGGCCGTGGAAGAAAGGAAGACCCGCCGAACATGGCGAGTTCGCTCAGCCCTGCCCACCGCCGGATCACCGGTCGGCGGGCCCTGCTGGCCCTCGTGGCCGCCGGCGGCGTCGCCCTGACGCCGCTCCCCGCCTCTGCCGAGCCGCACCGGCCGGCCACCTCGCAGGAGGCCGCGGAGCTCGTCGCCGCCCGCGCGCACGACCTGGAGGTCCTCACCGAGCGGTTCAACGAGACCCGTGAGCAGCTCAAGGCCACGCAGGCGGCCGCCGACGCGGCCGCCGAGGAGCTCACCGCCGCGCAGGCGGCGCTGACCGAGGCGCAGGACCGCGTCCGCACGGTGGCGCGCAGCGCCTGGACCAGCGACCGGCTGGGCACCGTGGAGGCGATGCTGACCAGCGGGTCGCCCACCGAGCTGGTGGACCGGATGGGCATGCTCGACACCATCGCCGCGCACAACAACGGCGTGCTGGGTGAGGCCCAGAGCGCCGGGGAGGACGCCGAGCGCGCCCGGGCGGCCGCCGAGGAGGCCGCGGCCGACGCGCAGGCGCAGGTCGAACGCGTGGACGCCCAGCGGGCCCGGCTCGACGAGCAGATCGCCTCCTACCAGGCGCAGTACGAGCGGCTGAGCGCCGAGGAGCAGCGGGCCTCCCGGGCCGCCGCCGAGCGGCACGCCGCCGAGGAGGCCGCGCAGGCCGCGGCCGAGGAGGCCACGGCCGCGCAGGCGGCCGAGACCGAGGCCGAGGCGGCGGCGGCTCCTGGAGCGGCACCGGCCCCGCAGGCAGCGGCCCCCGCTCCGGCTCCCGCCGCCGCGGCGCCCGCACCGGCTCCCGCCGCCGCGGCGCCCGCACCGGCTCCCGCCGCTCCCCCGCCGCCGGCACCGCCGGCACCGCCGGCACCGCCCGCCCCGTCCGGGGGCAGCGCGGCGGCGCAGACCGCGGTGAGCACGGCGATGGCGCAGATCGGCGACCCCTACGTGTGGGCGGCCGCCGGGCCGAACGCCTTCGACTGCTCGGGCCTGGTGCAGTACGCCTACGCGGCTGCCGGCATCAGCCTGCCGCACTCCAGCCGGATGCAGTCCACCATGGGCACGCCGGTCTCCCGGTCGGCCCTGCAGCCCGGCGACCTGGTGTTCTTCTACAGCCCGATCAGCCACGTCGGCATCTACATCGGCAACGGCCAGATGGTGCACGCCGCCACGTCCGGGGTGCCGGTGAAGGTCGCCTCCGTGGACTCGATGGGCGGCTACAACAGCGCCCGGCGCATCGCCGGCTGACAGCCGCGGGAGCATCGCAGCGAGGAACGAGCGAGGAGCGGACCGGGGCGCGGAAGCCGGCCGGCATCACCGCCGGGTAGCTCCTCCGGTGCGCGGGCGGCCGGGCCGCCCGCGCCCCGGGCCCCCGGCGGCGGCCGCCCGGGCGGCGCGGGGGGCGATCGCCTCTCGTGCGGGTCGGGACGGGGGGCGGGCTGCCCCGCGAGGTCAGGGTCCTGGCGGTCATCGCCTTCGTCGTGGCCCTGGGCTTCGGCATCGTCGCCCCGGCCATCCCGCTGTTCGCCCGCTCCTTCGGCGTCGGGACCACCGCCGTCGGCCTCGCGGTCAGCGCCTTCGCCTTCTTCCGCTTCGTCTCGGCCTTCAGCGGCGGCAGCCTGGTCGAGCGGTTCGGCGAACGGCTGGTGCTCGCCTCCGGGCTGGTGATCGTCGCCGTCACCACCGGGCTCGCGGGGCTCGCCGGGTCCTTCCCGCTCTTCCTCGGGCTGCGCGCCGCCGGTGGCATCGGCAGCGCGATGTTCACCGTCGCCGCGCTGTCGCTGCTGCTGCGGGTCGCTCCGCCGTCGCACCGCGGCCGGGCCGCCGCCACCTGGCAGGGCGGCTTCATCCTCGGCGGCATCGCCGGTCCCGCGGCCGGCGGGCTGCTGGCGGAGCTCTCCCCGCGGCTGCCGTTCTTCCTCTACGCCGGCTTCCTGCTGGTCGCCGGCGCGGTCGGCATGGCGCTGCTGCGCACCGCCGAGCCCGACCCGGCCGCGCCCGAGGCGGCCGACGTCGCCGGCCCCGACCTGGACGCCGGCCCGGTCCGGCTGGGCAGCGCGCTGCGCTCCCGGGTCTACCTGGCCGCGCTGGTGGCCAACTTCGGCGTCGGCTGGGTGCTGTTCGGCGTCCGCAACTCCCTGGTGCCGCTCTACGTCACCGAGGAGCTCGGGCGCACGGTGGCCTGGGCCGGGGCCGGCCTGCTGGCCGGCTCGCTGGCCCAGGCGCTGGGGCTGCTCCGCTCGGGCCGGCTGGTCGACGCCTGGGGACGGCGGCCCTCGCTGGTCCTCGGGGCGGCCCTGGCGACCGCGGCCATGGCGGTGCTCGTCCTGCCGCCGGCGATCTGGGCCTTCCTCCTCTCCATGGCCGTCTTCGGGCTCGGCGCCTCCCTGCTGGCCAGCGCGCCTGCGGCACTGGTCGGCGACCTCAGCGGCGGCCGGGGCGGTCGCGTCGTCGCGGTGTTCCAGATGTCGGCCGACCTCGGCGCCATCGCCGGCCCCCTCGTCGCCGGCTGGCTCACCGACGTGGCCGGCTTCCAGGTGGCCTTCGGCGTGAGCACCGCCGTCCTCGCCGCCGGCCTCGTCGGCGGGCTGGCGATCCCCCGGGCGGCGCCCGCCCCGGCACCGGCCGCGGCGCGCGCGGCCTGACCCGGCCCGGCGCTCAGCGGCTCCGGTACAGCCGCGTGGTGATCGGCAGGAACACCAGGGCCAGCGCCGCGGCCACCGCGAGCGAGACGAGGATCGCCGGCACGTCGGGCTCCCCTGCCATGAGCGACCGCGACGCCGTCGCCAGGATCGAGATGGGGTTGACGTCGACGAACACCTGCAGCGGCCCGGGCAGGGTGGCCGGGTCGACGAACACGTTGGACAGGAACGTCAGCGGGAAGATGCCCATGAAGCCGGCGTTCATGACGGCGTTCGGGCTGCGCAGCAGCAGGCCGAGCACCGAGAACGCCCACGACAGCCCGAACGAGAAGACCACCACCAGCGCCAGTGCCGCCACGGCCCCGGACACCCCGGCGTCCGGCCGGAAGCCCAGCAGCACCCCGACGACGATGATCACCGTGCCCGCCACGACGTACCGGACGCTGTCGCCGAGCAGCGACCCCAGCAGCGGCGCCGGGCGCCAGATCGGCAGTGAGCGGAACCGGTCGACGACGCCCTTGGTCAGGTCGGTGTTGAGCGCGACACCGGAGTAGACGGTGGTGAACAGCACCGACATGACCAGCAGGCCGGGCAGCGTGTAGTCCAGGTAGGCGCTGGTGGAGCCCGCGATCGCGCCGCCGAACAGGTACGTGAACATCAGCAGGAACATCACCGGCGTGACGGTGACGTCGAGCAGTTGCTCGGGGACGTGCTTGACCTTCAGCATGCCCCGCCAGCCGAACGTGAGCGCCGTCTGCAGCGGGCCGGGCCGTGGCGGCCGCTCGGTGCCGGCGATCGCCCGGCGCACCGCCGCGGTGTCGGCGTCCGTGGTCGCGGTGGTCATGACGTCTGCTCCTCCAGGGTCGGTGCGGGTCCGGGCGGCTCCTCCGCGCCGCGGCCGGTGAGCGCGAGGAAGACCTCGTCCAGGCTGGGCTGGTCGAGCGAGAAGTGCGCGAGGCCGATGCCCGTCCGGGCCAGCTCGGCCACCGCGGTCGCGGCCCGGGCGGGGTCGGGGCAGGTGGCCGCCAGGACCGCCGGGTCCGGCTCCAGGGAGACCGGGCCCAGCGCGCGTTCCAGGACGTCGGCCGCGTCGGGGCGGCGGTCCGGGTCGAGCAGCCGCACGTGCAGCGCCCCGGTGCCCACCGAGGCCTTCAGCTGGGCCGGTGTGCCCTCGGCGATCACCCGGCCGCGGTCGATCACCGCGATCCCGTCGGCGAGCTGGTCGGCCTCCTCGAGGTACTGCGTGCAGAGCAGGATCGTGGTGCCCCCGGCCACCAGTGCACGGGCGATCTCCCACACCTGGTTGCGCGACCGCGGGTCCAGCCCGGTGGTCGGCTCGTCGAGGAACATCAGCCGCGGGGTGACCACGATGCTCGCCGCGATGTCCAGCCGGCGGCGCATGCCCCCGGAGTAGTGCTTGACCAGCTTGCCGGCGGCCGCCGCGATGCCGAAGGCCTCCAGCAGCTCGTCGGCGCGGGCCCGTGCCCCGGCGCGCGACAGCCCCAGGAGCCGGCCGAGCAGCACGAGGTTCTCCCGCCCGGTCAGCTCCTCGTCGACCGAGGCCAGCTGGCCGGTCAGGCTCACCTGCGCGCGCACGGCGTCGGCCTCGGTGACCACGTCGTGCCCGAGCACCCGGGCGCTGCCCGAGTCAGGCCGGATGAGCGTGGCGAGCATCCGGATGGTCGTGGTCTTGCCCGCCCCGTTGGGGCCGAGCACGCCGTAGACCGTCCCGGCCGGCACGGCCAGGTCCAGCCCGGCCACCGCGGTCGTCGTCCCGTAGGACTTGGTCAGCGCCGTCGCCTCGACGGCCAGTGGTGCGTGCAGCGCCATGGGTACCTCACCCGGGTTCGCGTCGTGCGGTTGCCTCGTGGTGTCAGACCGACTCTCCCCGCCCGGCTCATCGGCGGCGAGCGAGTTTTCTCCCCCGGCCGCGAGGGAGGTTCAGAAACCTCGGTCCAACCCGTGTGACTCCGTGTGCACCGGGGAACGGCCAAGCGCAGCGCGCAGGCGTCGTCGCGCACCGGAGCCGGTGCGCGCTCGGCCGGACGGACGGAACCCGCCGCGAGGAGGCACGCACCGATGGACATCGCCGCGATGCGGGCCAGCTTCGCCAAGGCGGCCGCCACCGGCGACGAGGCGCCGCTGTACTTCTACTCGCACCTGTTCCTCAGCCACCCCGAGACCCGGGCGATGTTCCCGGTCTCCATGGCTCACCAGCGCGACCGGTTCTTCCACGCCCTCGGCGAAGTGGTGTCGCACGTCGACGACCTCGACGCGCTGGTGCCGATCCTCAAGCAGCTGGGCCACGACCACCGCAAGTTCGGCACGCTGCCGGCGCACTACCCCGCGGTGATGCCCAGCCTGCTCGCGACGCTGGAGCACTTCGACGACGAGTGGGACGAGCACCGTGCGCGCACCTGGACGGAGGCCTACGAGCTCGTCGCCTCGGTGATGGTCCAGGGCGCCGAGGAGTCCGCGGACCAGCCGGCGACCTGGCGGGCCGAGGTGGTGGCCCACGAGCGGCGCGCAGTAGACATCGCGGTGCTGCAGGTGCGGCCCGAGGTGCCGGTCAACTACCTCGCCGGGCAGTCGATGTCGCTGGAGATGGACCGCCGCCCCCGGCTGTGGCGCTACTACTCCCCCGCCAACGCACCGCGCGAGGACGGCACGCTGGAGCTGCACGTGAAGGCGCGCCCCGGCGGCCCGGTCAGCACCGCGCTGGTGCGCAGCACCGAGGTGGGCGACCTGCTGCGCCTGGGCCCCCCGCTGGGCGAGCTCACGCTGTCCGACAGCTCCGACCGCGACCTGCTGCTCGTCGCCGGCGGCATGGGCCTCGCGCCGCTCAAGGCGCTTGTCGACCAGGTGGCCCGGCAGGGCCCGGCCCGCCGGGTCGACCTCTACGTCGGCGCCCGTACCGAGGACCAGCTCCACGACCGCGCGGCGATCGCGGAGCTGCAGGCCGCCCACCCGTGGCTGGGCGTGACCTGCGCGGTCTCCGACGACGACCTGTCCGGGCTGGAGCACGGCGACGTGGGGGACGTCGTCCTCCGGCACGGGCCGTGGCTCAGCCGGGAGGTGTACGTGGCCGGTCCGGCGCCCATGGTGGACGCGACCGTCGGGGGCCTCCTGCGGCACGGCGTGCCACGGGAACGGGTGCGCAGCGAGGTGTTCGCCCCCAGCCGACCGGGGCCCAGTGCCGAGGGGAAGGTGACCGAATGACCACCACCGAGACGTCCGGGACCGGAGGGGGCGCGCGGCGGCTCACGCCGGAGCAGATCCGCGGTGCCCGGTTCACCGCCGGCACGATGCTCCACCCCGGCTACGACCAGGCCGAGGTCGACCGCTTCCGGGAGATGGTGTCCGCCGAGGTGCGCACCCTCGTCGGCGAGCGCGACGACCTGCACCGCCAGGTCGCCGCGCTGCAGGAGCGCGTCTCGGGCGTCGTGGTGCCCGAGCCGCCCAGCGAGCAGGCGGTGAAGATCCTGGCCAGCGCCCAGCAGACGGCCGACGAGTACGTCGCCGAGGCCGAGGACTTCAGCCGGCAGATGACCGCCGAGGCCCGCGACCAGTACGAGGAGCAGCTGCGGCGCGCCCGCGAGAACGCCGGGGCGATCATGCAGGCGGCGCAGGAGGCGGCCGCCCGGCTGACCGTGCCCACCGGCGGCGACGGCGACTCCGCAGGTGAGCGCACCACCGCCGAGCTGGAGGAGCAGGTGGCGTTCCTCAAGGCGTTCGCCCAGGCCTGCCGGGCGCAGCTGCGCGCCTACCTCGAGGCCCTGCTCACCGACGTCGAGACCGAGTGGGGACGGGTCGACCCGGCGCTGGCACCGGAGGCGCTCACCGCCGCCCAGGCCGGACGGCGCCCCGGGGGCACCGTCGTCCCGCAGACGGCGTTCCACGGCAACAGCGCCGCCGGTCCGGCGGAGGACGCCGCGGAGGATGCGGACCGGGTCGCGCCTGCGGGGGCGCGCGCCACCGGCTCCTGACCCACCGCCCCCGGCGGCGGGGCGCTCGGTCCCAAGGGCATCCTCCGGCGCGATAGGTTTTCCCCGAACCGCACCCCGCCGAGAGGCCCCCGCGATGCCCGATGTGCTGCTCGTCCTTCTCGTCGTGGTCCTCGCGGCCCTCGCGGTGCTCGCCGTCGTCGTGCTCGTGCTCCGCCGGCGCAACCTGGCACGGGCGGCGGGCCCGCGGCCGCGGGTGGACCCGCTGGCCGACGAGCCGGACGTCTACGACCCGCACGCCATCGGCGTGGGGGACGTGATCACCTACGCCGGGATCGACCACGTCGTCCGCGGCACCATCGTGCTCGAGGAGGGCGGGATGACCTGGCGCGAGCACCTGCTCGACGGGTCCACCGGCCGGCGCTGGCTCACCGTGGAGGACGACGAGGGCGACCTCGAGATGGCGCTGTGGATGCGTCGCGAGGGCACGAACCTGACCCCCGACGGCGACGTGGTCCTCGACGACCGGGTGCACCGCCAGGTCGAGCGGGGCCGGGCCTCGTACACGGCCGAGGGCACCACCGGCACCCCGCCCAGCGGCACGGTGGACTATGCCGACTACGCGACGGCGGACGAGACCGGGCTGCTCGCGTTCGAGCGCTGGGCGCCCACCCAGTCCTGGGAGGTCTCCACGGGACGGGCCGTCAGCCGCGGCGAGCTGACCGTCTACCACCGGACGCCGGGCACATGAGCCTGCACCAGCTCGACGTGACCCCCCGCGACGTCTCCGCCGGAGCGCTCGGGCTGCTGCTCGACGGGCCGGCGCCCGTCCCGCTGGCGCAGCTCCGGATCGCCGGCGTCGCGGGCGCGACGCTCACCCTCGGCGTGCTCGGCGCATCCCACGTGGTCTCCGCCGAGGCCGGCGGCCACCGGCTGACCGAGGAGGTCTCCTGCGACGCCGTCGGCGCCGGGGGCCGCGCGCTCCCGGCCCGGCTGCGCGCGGGCGGCTACGCGTTCGCCTCGGCGATCACCGCCACGTCCGCGGACGAGCTCGACGCGACCGCACGGCGGCTGCGGGAGCTGGCCACCGGCGATCCGGCCTGGCTGTGCGGCGCCTTCCCCGGGGCCGCCGGCGCGCTGACCGCCATGACGGCGCAGCCCCTCGCCCCCGGCGGCTGGGCCTGGCAGACCTGGCACCTCTACCCCGGCGACGGCTCCGGCGAGGTGGTCACGACGCGGACGAGGTGGACGCCGTGAGCCCGGCCCGCCGGCTGGCGGCGCTGCTGCTGACCGCCGCCCTGCTCGCCGGGTGCGGCAGCGGGACGCGGGTCCGCGACTTCCTCGACGACACCTACGAGCGGACCGAGATCATCGACGACACCTCGGTCTACAGCTCACCGGACCCGGTGGGCACCACCACCGCGGCGATCGCCGACGCCGTGCCGCCCGCCGAGCGGCAGGCCGACGGCGGCGACGAATACCTGCGCTACGACGACGACATCGTCATCGTGAGCGCGGCCACCGGCGGCAGCACGGTGCGCGTCGAGGACCTCGACGGCCGCTACCGCAGCGGCTTCTTCGCCTTCCTCGGGCCCGGCTTCCGCCCCGGCTCCCCCGCCGGCACCGGTGGCGGCGGCGGTCCCGGCGACGGCAAGTGACCCGCCGCTCCCCCAGCCCCTCACCGACCTCAGGAGAGTTCCCGACGTGACCACGACCTGGCAGGCCCTCGAGTTCGGCACCGTCGACGGCGACCTGCTGGTCCAGGGTGTCGTGGGGACGCTGCTGTTCTTCGTCATCGGGGTGGGCGTGCTGGCCCTGGGGTTCCTGGCGCTGGACCTCATCACCCCGGGCAACCTGCGCACCCAGGTCTACCTCGACCACAACCCGAACGCGGCGATCCTGCTGGGTGCCAACCACCTCGCCCTGGCGATCATCGTGGTGACGGCGATCATGACCAGCGGCGACGACCTCGGCCAGGGGCTGGTCGACACGGCCGTCTACGGCACGATCGGGGTCGTGCTGCAGGCCGTGGCTCTCCGTCTGCTGGACGCGGCCATCCCCGCCGACCTGCGCGCCCTGGTCAACGAGCCGCGGTTGCGCGGCTCGGCCTGGGCCGTGGGCATCAGCCTGGTCGCGATCGGCGCGGTGAACGCCGCCGCGCTGTCGTGACGCCGTGACGTCGTCGGCGGAGCGGGTCGCCGTCCCGGCACCGGCCCGGACCGGGGACGACGGTGCCGTGCGCTCGCGCCCGCTGCTGCTGGCCGCCGTCGCCGTCTGCGCCGCCTGCGGGTTGGTCTACGAGCTGGTGCTGCTGACCCTGTCGGCCAGCCTCGTCGGCGGCGGGATCACCCAGACCTCGCTCATCGTCGCCGGGTTCGTGGCCGCGCTCGGCGCCGGCGCGCTGCTGGTCAAGCCCTTCCTGCCGCACGCCGCGACCACCTTCGTCGCGGTCGAGATCCTGCTCGGCGTCGCCGGGGGCCTCAGCGCCGTCACCCTGTACGTGTCGTTCTCCTTCTACGGCACCAGCACCGCCGTGCTGCTCGCGGCGACCGCCGTCCTGGGCGTCCTGGTCGGCGCCGAGGTGCCGCTGTTGATGACCCTGCTGCAGACCGGCCGCGACGGCATCGACGCCGAGGGCAGCGGCAAGGTGCTCGCCGACCTCAACGCCGCCGACTACGCCGGTGCGCTGCTCGGCGGGCTGGTGTGGCCGTTCGTGCTGCTGCCGCTGGCCGGTCAGGTGCGGGGCGCGGCGATCACCGGGCTGGTCAACCTGGTCGCCGCCGCGGTGGTGTGCGGCCTGCTGCTGCGGCGGCAGATGACGCCCCGGGCGCGGCGCACGGCCACCGGCGCCCTGCTCGCGGCGGCCCTGCTGCTCGGCACGCTGCTGGTCCAGGCGCGGGACATCGAGACGACCGCGCGGCAGCGGCTCTACGCCGACCCGGTGGTGGCCGCGGAGCGCTCCACCTACCAGGAGATCGTGCTGACCGAGCGCTCCGGGGACCTCCGGCTCTACCTCGACGGCGACCTGCAGTTCTCCAGCCGGGACGAGCACCGCTACACCGAGTCGCTGGTGCACCCGGTGCTCGCGCGCGACCCCGGCCGGGTGCTCGTCCTCGGCGGCGGTGACGGGCTGGCCGCGCGGGAGGTGCTGCGCCACCCCTCGGTGCGCGAGGTGGTCCAGGTCGAGCTCGACCCCGAGATCCTCCGCCTCGCCCGCACCCGGCTGGCCGGGCTCAACGCCGGCGCGTTCGACGACCCCCGCGTGCGGGTGGTCGTGGACGACGCGTTCCGCTGGCTGCGCTCGCCGGCCGCGACCGGCTTCGACGCGGTGGTGGTGGACATGCCCGATCCCGACACCCCCGTGCTCGGACGGCTGTACTCCGCCGAGTTCTACGGCCTGGTCTCCGCCGCGCTCGCACCGGGCGGGCTGGTCACGGTGCAGGCCGGCAGCCCGTACTCGACGCCGGACGCCTACTGGCGGACCGTCTCCACGCTGGAGGCGGCCGGGCTGGCGGCGACGCCGTACCACGTGCACGTGCCGAGCTTCGGCGACTGGGGCTTCGCCCTGGCCCAGCAGGCGCAGCAGCCGCCGGACCTGGCCCTCTCCCCCGACGCACCGCCCACCCGCTTTCTGGACGCGGCGGTCCTGTCGGCGGCCGGGGTCTTCCCGGCCGACCGCCCGCGGCAGCGGCTGGAGCCCTCGACCCTGGACCGGCCGCTCGTCGTCGAGGACATGCGCAGCGGCTACGTCGGCTGACGGCGCCGTGAGCATCGCAGCGAGGAGGCCGTCGGCTGACGCCTGTAGCGTTCGGGGTGCTCGGACGCCGCCGGCCGGCCCGCTGATCGCTGGCCCCTCCCCCGCCCGGTGTCCCGGAGCACCCCCGGGCCGCCGCCTCCGCACCCGCGCGCCCACGGACCCCGAGGAGAACCACCGTGAGTGCCGCCCCACCCGCCGGCGACGTCGACCGCACCGGCCGGGCAGCGGTCGTCGAGGCCGCCCGGCGGCGCACCTTCGCCGTCATCAGCCACCCCGACGCCGGCAAGTCCACCCTCACCGAGGCGCTGGCCCTGCACGCCCGGGTGATCGGCCAGGCCGGCGCGGTGCACGGCAAGGCCGGCCGCCGCGGGACGGTGTCCGACTGGATGGACATGGAGAAGGCGCGCGGGATCTCCATCACCTCCGCCGCGCTGCAGTTCGAGTACCGCGACGCGGTGATCAACCTGCTCGACACCCCCGGCCACGCCGACTTCTCCGAGGACACCTACCGGGTGCTCACCGCCGTCGACGCCGCCGTGATGCTGGTCGACGCCGCGAAGGGCCTGGAGACCCAGACGATGAAGCTGTTCGCCGTCTGCAAGCACCGGGGCATCCCGATCGTCACCGTGGTCAACAAGTGGGACCGCCCGGGCAAGGACGCCCTGGAGCTGATGGACGAGATCGCCGAGCGCACCGGGCTCACCCCCACCCCGCTGACCTGGCCGGTGGGGATCGCCGGTGACTTCCGCGGGGTGCTGGACCGCCGCGACGGCACCTTCCGCCGCTTCACCCGCACCGCCGGTGGCGCGACCATCGCCCCCGAGGAGCAGCTGACCGCGGCGGAGGCCACCGCGCGGCAGGGCGAGGTGTGGACGCAGGCCGTCGAGGAGGCCGAGCTGCTCGAGGCCACCGGCGCCGAGCACGACCAGGAGTCCTTCCTCGGCGGGGTCACCACGCCGGTGCTGTTCGCCTCCGCCGTCTCCAACTTCGGGGTCGGCGCGCTGCTGGACACGCTGGTCGACCTCGCGCCCGCCCCCACCGGACGCCCCGACGCCGACGGCGCGGTGCGCGACCTGGCGGAGCCGTTCAGCGCCTTCGTGTTCAAGGTGCAGTCGGGCATGGACGCCGCCCACCGTGACCGGCTGGCCTACATCCGCATCTGCTCGGGCGTCTTCGAGCGCGGCATGGTCGTCACCCACGGCCGCACCGGGCGGCCCTTCGCCACCAAGTACGCCCAGCAGGTGTTCGGCCGCGAGCGGGAGAGCGTCGACGTCGCCTACCCCGGCGACGTCGTCGGCCTGGTCAACGCCTCGGCCCTCGGCGTCGGCGACACCCTCTTCACCGAGCGGCCGGTCGCGTTCCCGCTGCTGACCACCTTCGCGCCCGAGCACTTCGCCGTCGTCCGCAGCCGGGACACCGCCAAGCACAAGCAGTTCCGCAAGGGCATCGAGCAGCTCGACTCCGAGGGCGTGGTGCAGGTGCTCCGCTCCGACCGGCGCGGCGACGGCTCCCCCGTGCTCGCCGTCGTCGGGCCGATGCAGTTCGAGGTCGCCACCCACCGCATGGAGCACGAGTTCCACGCCCCCGTGGCGCTGGACCGGCTGCCCTACAACCTGGCGATGCGCACCGACGAGGAGTCGCTGCCGATGATCGCCTCCTCCGGCGGCGTCGAGGTGGTGCGCCGGCCCAGCGGCGAGCTGCTGGCCCTGTTCCCCGACAAGTGGGCGCTGCGGATCCTGCAGCAGCGCCACCCGCGCGCGACGCTCGAACCGCTGGTCGCCGCCCAGCTGGCCTGACCCGCATCACGGCCGGAGGGCCGCGTAGATCTCCTCGGCGTGGTCGAAGACGAGGAAGTGCCCCTCCCCGGGCAGCCAGTGCGCCGAGCAGCGGGGCAGCATCGCGCTCAGCACCTGGCCGAGCACGACCGGCACCTGCCAGTCCTGCGTGCCGTGCCAGATGTGCACCTGCTGTCGGATTTCGGACAGCGGGAAGCCCCATGGCCGGAACAGCAGGGCGCGGTCCTCGGCGAGCACCGCGCTGCCGTTGCGCAACCCCTCGGTGAAGGTGTCGGCCAGGACCCGCCGGACGGCCGGGCGCCCGATCACCCGCCGGTCGGCCGCGTTGAGCCGCAGCTGCAGGTAGCGCGGGATCATCGCCGGCCGCAGCCCGATCGGCGCGAGCACCGGCCGCAGCACCGCCGCCAGCCGGGCCGGGCGGTGCAGGGCGGCCCGCAGCTGCCCGGGGATCCAGCGCGGCCACGGCCACGGGACGTCCGGCGGCGGTGCACCGCCGAGGATCCCCACGGTCGTCACCCGGTCGCCGAGGGCGTGCGCGCAGGCCAGCGCGTAGGCGGCCCCGCCGGAGAGGCTGAGCGCCGCGCACCGGTCGATGCCGAGGTGGTCCAGCAGCTGGGCGACGTCGTCGGGCCAGTCCGCGACCCGGCGGCCGGGGTGCGGGTCCGAGCGCCCGAAGCCGGGGCGGTCGGGGACGACGAACCGCACGCCCCACCGCGGGTAGTCCGCCGGGTCCTCGACGTGCCGCTCCAGCCGCGAGCTCGGCGAACCGTGGCAACCCAGCACCGGCCACCCGTCGGGGTCGCCGTGCTCGGCGTACGCCAGCGTGCGGCCGTCGGCGAGCTGGAGGCTGCCCTCACGCAGTTGCGGTCCGTTCTGCATGTCGCACCCCTACCCGAGGCGTCCGTCCTCACCCGGCAGTCACAGGTCGCCGCGCCGGTCGACCCGGGCACCGTGTTCGGCGCCACCGTCCGCGGGTAGGGCGACCAGATGAATATCGCCAGACGTACATCGGCCGCCGGGGTGATCGGGCGCGGCGTCCTCGCCGGCCTCGGGGGCACCGTCGTGATGACCGCCTTCCAGAAGCTCGTCGAGATGCCGCTCACCCAGCGGAGCGAGAGCTACGCCCCCGCCGACTTCGCCCAGAAGGTCACCCCCGCCGATCCGAGGACACCGCAGGGTCGTCGCCGGCTGAACTACGCGACGCACTTCTCGCTGGGCATGATGTGGGGCACCGCGTACGGCATCGCCGCCTGGAAGGGCCTCCGGGGTCAGCGGGCGGTGAACACGGTCTTCGCCACCGTGTACACCGGCGACGTGCTGCTCAACACCGCACTCGGGCTCTACCACCCCACCCGGTGGTCGGCACGCGACTGGGCGATCGACGTCGCAGACAAATACGTCCAGGCGCAGGGCACCGGACTGGTCTTCGACCGGCTGCTCGACCCGGCGAGGCAGCGCTGACCGCCCGTTCCGCGGACGGACGACCGGCTGACCACGTGGCGGACACCGATGCGGACCCCCAACCGGTAGCGGTCGTCACCGGTGCCAGCAGCGGGCTGGGTCGCGCGGTGGCGCTCCGGCTGGCCACCGACGGCCACCGCGTCGCCCTCCTCGCCCGGGGGGCCGAGGACCTCGCGGCCGTGGCCGCGGAGGTCGAGCGGTCCGGCGGGACGGCGCTGCCGCGCACCGTCGACCTCGCCGATGCCGGATCGTCGGAGGCCGCCATCGACCAGGTCGTCGGAGCCTGGGGACGGGTGGACGTGCTGGTCAACGCGGCGGGCACCGACGCCCCCGGCACCGTCGAGCAGACGACGGTCGAGGACTGGGACCGCGTCCTCGCGGTGAACCTGCGTGCCCCCTTCGTGCTCAGCCGGGCGGTGTTCCCCCACATGCGGAGCGCCGGCGGCGGCACGATCGTCAACGTCTCCTCGGTCGCCGGGCTGCGCGGCTGGGCGTCGGCGGCGGCGTACTGCGCGTCGAAGTCCGCCCTCACCGGCTTCACCCAGGCGCTCGCGGCCGAGGGCCGCGCGCACGGGATCCGCGCCTGCGTCCTCTACCCGGGAGCCATGGCGACGTCCTGGGGCGTCTGGGACCCGGGCGCGCGCCGGGCAGCCGCCACCGGGGACGCGCCCGACCCGCGGGACGCGCTGCCGCCCGAGCGGGTCGCCGAGCTGGTGGCGTGGCTGGTGCAGGCACCGGGTGAGCTGGTGCTCAACGAGGTGACCGTCACCCCGTTGCACGAGCAGGGCTGGCCCTGAGCGCGACAGGACCGGTACGCCGACCTGTCGGCACGTCGCCCGGCCCGGCCACCCGGACCGGTAGCTTGCCGGCATGGCGATCGATCCACGCGGTGCGGACCTGAAGCGCTATCTCCAGGAGGACCCCGGCGGCCCCGTCGTGATGCTCAACCTGCTGCGGTTCGCCGAGGGCGGGCGGGAGCTCTACGCGCAGTACGCCGACGCCCTGTCCACGACGTTCCTCCCCCGGTACGGCGGCGAGGTGCTCTACGCCGGGAGCGGCTCCACCCCGCTGGTGGCCGAGACCGGGCAGGACTGGGACGCGGTGCTGCTGGTCCGCTACCCCTCCCGCGAGGCGTTCAGCCGCATGGTCGCCGACCCCGAGTACCAGCAGGTGACGGGCCTGCGCACCCGGGCGCTGACCGAGGCGGTCCTCCAGGCCACCACGGCCTGGTAGCCCCGTGGGGCCACGGCGGCGGTGGCGCGGCCCGGCGGCCGCGCTGCTGGCCTCTGCCGTCCTCGCCGGCTGCGGCGGCGCACCCGACCCGGTGCCCGGCGAGGTGTCGGGCACGGTCTCGCCGGGTGCCCAGCGGGTGAGCTGTGCAGGCAGCGGACCGGCGGTCGTGCTGGTGCACGGCCTCGGCGACGACGCGTCCTCGGCGCAGTGGGTGGACGTGCACCGCGCGCTGGCCGACCGGGCGCGGGTCTGCCGCTACGACCGGCCGGGGACCGGCGACAGCCCGGTGCCCTCGACGGCGGGGCGCGGGGCGGACGCACTCGACGCCGAGCTGGACGCGGTGGTGCGGCACGCCGCCGTCGAGAGCGACGTCGTCCTGGTCGCGCACTCCTTCGGCGGCTACCCGGCCCGGGTCTACGCCGACCGGCACCCCGAGCGGGTGGCGGGCCTGGTCCTCGTCGATGCGCTGGACCCCTCGGTCGGCGTGGTCCGCGGCACGGGGGCCGGCTCCCTCGAGGACGTGCCCATGGCCGGCGAGCGCCTCGACCTCCGCGACGTGGAGCGCGCCGCCGCATCGGTCGAGATCCTGCCCGGCGACCCGCCGGTGGTCGTGCTCAGCCGCGGGCGGGGCGCCTCGCCCGCCTGGTCCGCCGGCCAGGATGCGCTGGCCGCCCTCTCGCCGCGGTCACGGTCGGTGGTCGTCGACGCCGGGCACCAGATCCCGTCGGAGGAGCCGGAGGCGGTCGTCGACGCCGTCGAGGCGCTGCTCGACGAGCTCGGCTGAAGCCGGCCCGGCACCTCGCCGGTGTCGCGGTCAGTGGCCGCGGAAGGCCTCCTCGAGCCACCAGGAGGGCACCTCGCGGGTCACCTTGGCGTCGACCAGCAGCGGCGCGGACCGGGGACCGGCCAGCCAGGCCGCGACGCCCTCGAGGTCGGCGGGCCCCCGGACGGTGACCGCGTCGTACCCGTGCCCGCGGGCGATGGCGGCGAAGTCGGTCTCGGGGAACCGGACGATGTCCAGCGGGTGGCCGTCGGGGCCGAAGTGGTGCACCTCGGCCCCGTAGCCGGCGTCGTCGTAGACCACCACGACCATCGGCAGGCCGAGCCGGACCACCGTCTCCAGCTCGGCGGCCCCCATGAGCGCCCCGCCGTCGCCGAGCGCGGCCACCGGGAGCCGGTCGGGGCGGGCGAGCGCCGCGCCGATCGCCGTCGCCAGCCCCAGCCCGACCGACTGGAACGCCTGGGTGAAGCAGAAGCCCTGCTCGTCGGGCACGTCGAGGAACATGCTCGGGTAGCCCATGAAGTTGCCGGAGTCGACGGCCACGACCCGCTCGGCGGGCAGCAGGTCGTCCAGCGCGGCGGTGAGGGCGCGCGGGTCGATCCGGCCGCCCTCCTCGTCGGTGCGCGGCTCGTCGCGCCAGCGCCCGCGGGCGGCGATCGCGTCCCGCACCTCCGCGGTGCGGTACCCGCCCGCGGCCGGGCCCCCGAGCACCGCGGTGACCGCCTCGGCCGTGGCGTGCACGTCGCCGACGACGCCGAACGCCACCTCGCGCTGCGCCCCGATGGCCGTCCCGTCGTCGTCGACCTGGACCACGACGGCGTCCTCGGCGATCAGCCGGCCGTGGCGCATCGTCCACATGTTGAGCTGGCAGCCCCAGCCCACGATCAGGTCCGCCTCCGAGATCAGCTCGGCGGCCAGCGGGGTCGCGAAGCCCCCGGAGACGTCGAGGTCCCAGTCGCTGCCGCGGAACAGCCCCTTGGCCACCGCCGAGGTGGCGAGCAGGGCGCCGCACCGCTCGGCGAGGAACTCCAGCGCGGTGCGGGCGGCCCGTGCGCCGCGACCGGCCACGAACACCGGTCGGCGGGCGGCGCGCAGCGCCTCGGCGAGCCGCGCCACCGCCGCCTCGTCGGGGGGGACCGGGGACGGCGCGGGCACCGCCGGCGGTGCGGCGCCGCCGGCCGGGAGGCCCTGGACGTCCAACGGCAGGTTGAGCACGACGGTGCGCCGCTCCAGCCGCGCGGTGTCGACGGCGGCCGCGGCCACCGCCACCGCGTCGTCCGCGGAGGTCGCCCGCAGGGACATCGCACCGACCGCCGCGGCCAGGGCGGGCTGGTCGACGAAGAAGTTCGACCGCGGGGAGGTGGCCTCGGCGGTCAGCACCACCAGCGGGGTGCGGCTCTTGGCGGCCTCGGTGATGCCGGTGAGCGCGTTGGTCAGCCCGCAGCCCTGGTGCAGGCTGAGCACCGCCGGGCGGCCGGTCACCCGCGCGTGGGCGTCGGCCATCGTGGCCGCCCCGCCCTCGTGGCGGGCGGCGACGTACCGGGCGCCGGCGGCGACCATCGCGTTGGTCGCCACGAAGTTGCCCGAGCCGACGACGCCGAACACCGCCTCCACCCCCCGTGCGACGAGGGTCTCCCCGACCGCCTGCGCGACGGTGCGCCCGGTCGCGCCGCTCATCCCCGCTCGACCAGCGCCAGCACGCGCGACGGCGAGCCCGAGCCGGAGACGATCGGCAGCGGGGCGGCGACCAGGAGGGCGCCGGTGGGCGGCAGCAGCGCGAGGTTCTGCAGCTGGGTGAGGCCGTACTTGCCGCTGCCCATCAGCGAGGCGTGGCAGGGGAAGGGCGGGTCGAAGGAGTGCGCCGCGCCGGCGTCGGTGCCCACCGTCTCCACGCCCAGCCCCAGCACCGGCGACTCGTCGGCCAGCCAGCGCGCGCACTCCACCGACAGGCCGGGGGTGTGCGGTCCGGTGTCGTCGGCGTTGAGGAACTCCTGCTGGGAGGCCGAGCGGGCGTCCCAGCCGGTGCGGAAGAGCAGCCACCCGCCCTCGGGCAGCGGACCGTGCTCGGCCTCCCACGCGCGCACGTGCTCGACCTCGAGCAGGAAGTCGGGGTCGGCCGCCGCCTGCTCCGAGAAGTCGAGGACGACGGCGGGGGCGATCAGCCGCCCCGCCGGCACGGAGGCCACGTCGTCGCCGTCGCGGCCGGTGACCCAGTGGTTGGGCGCGTCGAAGTGCGTGCCGGTGTGCTCGCCGGTGCGGAAGTTGTTCCAGTACCAGGCCGGGCCGCGGTCGTCGTACCGGCTCAGCTCCTCCAGCTCGAAGCGCGCCGTCTGGGCGAACTGCTCGGGGAGCTGGATGACCGGCGTCTCCGCCGACAGGGGCGCGGTGAGGTCGACGACCTCGATCCGCGCGCTGACCAGCGCCTCGGCGAGGCTGGAGAGGATCGACATCGCACTTCCTTCGTGGGCCGGCGGACGGGCCGACAGCCAATCACAGGCCCACGGGCGACGGCGCTCAGCGCTCCTTGGGGATCATGATCCACAGCACGATGTAGGCGATCTCGCCGACGCCGAAGAGCCCGAACAGCACGAACCCGATCCGCACCAGGCCCGTCGAGATGCCGAAGCGCTGGGCGAGGCCGGCGCACACGCCGGCGATCATCTTGCGTCCACGTGGTCTGACCAGCGGTGATGTCATCCCCGCCCGCTACCCGCCCGCCCCGGCGGGAACACCTCGGTCAGGCCTGCACGACCGGGCACGCCCGCCCGCCTATCCCGTCGCGGGCGGGGTAGGGAGGCCGACCATGGATGCCGTGACTTTCGGGAAGGCCGGCCTCAAGGGCTGGCGTGCACGCGTGGCCGACGCCGTGGCCGGGCCGGTGGCCCAGCGCACCCCGGTCAGCGACGACCAGGTGCGGGCCGCGATCGGGGCGCTCTTCCTCGCCCTGTCGGTCATGTACGTGGCCAAGGCGGTGAAGGACCTCGCGACCAGCCGCTGAACCGGCGACCGCCGGCCGGGCCCCACCCCGCATGGGGGAACTCACCGCGCGGGCCTTCCCCGCGGAGGGCGAACGGGTTGTACAGTGATCGTTGGTCGCTGTTGCGCCTCTGCTTTCGTTCTTGGACGTCCGCAGTCGTCTCTGCCTGACGTTCCTCTCGGTCCTGCCGGTCGGTGCGGCGGCCCCGCACCCGGTACGTACCTGTGCGGTCACCTCCCAGCACGGAAGAAGAACGACATGGCTCAGGGCACTGTGAAGTGGTTCAACGCGGAGAAGGGCTTCGGGTTCATCGCCCAGGACGGCGGCGGCGCCGACGTCTTCTGCCACTACTCCGCCATCAGCGGCGACGGCTACAAGTCCCTCGACGAGGGCCAGCAGGTCGAGTTCGACGTCACGCAGGGCCAGAAGGGCCCGCAGGCGGAGAACGTCCGCGCCCTCTGATCGACGCATGAGGGAGGGCCACGGCGCACTGCGCCGTGGCCCTTTCGCGTCCCGGTCCCGGCACGCCCGCCGCACCGGCCCCGCACACCGAGGAGGACGCCATCGCCACGCACGCCGGACGCTGCGAGGAAGCCCCTCTCGGTTGCCCCTGCCGGGGCGACGAGAGGATCCACGAGGAGCGGACCCGCGCCCTCGCCGAGGCGCGCGCCGGCTCCGGGGAGGCGGTCGAGTGCCCCGAGTGCGGCGGTCCGACGACCCCGCTGGCCATCGTCTCCTGGGGGAACTGCCGGGCCTGCCGCACCGCCCACTCCCGGTCCACCCACCCGCTGCGCTGGTGACCGGGCGGCGCGGGGCGCGGATGGTCAGAGACTGACCGCGACGGTCGCCGCGAGCTCCCGGCAGGCCTCCAGGTCCGCGGGACCGGGGGCGCCGATCAGGCTCAGCGGCGCCGCCACCTGCTTCCAGCGCAGGGCGCCGGTGATCCGCTCGATGCTGCGCAGCGCGCCGGCCGTGTCATCGTTGCCGTGCACGTACACCCCGAACGGCAGACCGGCGGTCGCCTCGAGGCACGGGTAGTAGACGGTGTCGAAGAAGTGCTTGAGCGCCCCCGACATGTAGCCGATGTTGGCCGGGGTGCCCAGGAGGACCCCGTCAGCGGCGAGCAGGTCCGCGGCACCGGCCGACAGCGCCGGGCGCAGCACCGGCTCCACGTCGTCGACGAGGGCGACGCCCTCGCGCACCGCCTCGAGCACGGCCTGCAGGGCCGGCGAGGGGGTGTGGTGGACCACGAGCAGACGGGGCATCCCGACATTCTCTCCCCCCGTCCGCACCCGGGCGCCACCAGCGGCCGGAGGTGTGGGAGTCGGTGCGTGCACCTGGTCCTCGAGTACGTGCTGGCCGACCCCTACGACCGCGCCCTCCTGGTGTGGACGGCGCCGCGCGAGGTGGTGGAGCGGTTCGTGGCGGAGGACCCCTGCGTCACCCAGGGCCTCGTGACGGCGTGGACGATCCGGCCCTGGACCGTCGTCGTCGGCTGACCCGGCCGGTCAGCTCCGCACGCCGTCCCCTCCCGGGCGCAGCTGCCGGTAGATGCGGGCCAGGTCGGGGAGTTGGACGTGCGCGTTGAGCCCGCTCGGGTTCGGCACCACCCAGGTGACCGCGCCGCCCACCCGTTCGGGCTGGCGCCCGGCGACCGCCTTCGGCCGCGCGAACCCCTGCCGCCAGGCGGTGATGCCGAGGACCGCCAGCACCCGCGGCTGCACGCGGGCCACGAGCCGCTCCAGCGCCTCCGCGCCGGCCTGCAGCTCCTCGAGGGACAGCTCCGCCGCCGTGCGCGTCGGCCGGTCCACGACGTTGGTGATCCCGAGCCCGTACCGCAGCAGCTCGCGGCCCTCCTCCGGGCGCAGCAGCCGCGGGGTGAACCCCGCGAGGTGGATCGCCGGCCAGAACCGGTTGCCCGGCCGGGCGAAGTGGTGCCCGACCTGGGCCGACAGCAGCGAGGGGTTGATGCCGCAGAACAGCACGTCGAGCCCCGGGGCGACGACGTCGGGCACGGGCTTGCCGGAGGAGGGCACATCGGGCAGCGCTCCATCGGGCAGCGCTCCATCGGGCAGCGATCCAGCGGGCACCGCCCCATCCTGGGGCGCAGGGCAGGTCCGCCGCTCGGGGACCGTCGACGCCCCCCGGGGGAAGCGGCCCGCGCGACCGAGGACTGCGGCCCCGACGGGGGCGGCGGCACCAGCGGGGGTCAGTCGCGGCGACGGTTCCCCGCCGGCACCGCACCTGTGTCGGTGAGCTCGCGGGCGACGTCGAGCAGCTTCCGGTTCAGTTCCTGCGACACCGTGGCGAGCACGCCGAACGCCTGCTCCGCGGTGAGCCTGTGCCGTTCCATCAGGATGCCCTTGGCCTGCCCGATGAGGTCCCGGGTGCCCATGCCGACGCGCAGGTTCGATTCGTGCTCGGCGCCGGCCAGCGCCACCGCCGCGTGGCTGGCGAACATCTGCCCGATCTCCTGGGCCTCCTCGTCGAAGGCGCCGGCGACCCGCGCGTAGACGTTCAGCGCCCAGCCGGTCGCCCTCGACGAAGAGCCGGAAGCACATCACGCTGCCCGCGCCCAGCGCAGCAGCCCGGGAGCGAACTCGGGCCACCGCCGGTCACCGGCCACGTCGTCGACCCGGACCGTCTCCTCCTCGAAGACCGCGTCCAGGCACGGGCCCTCCCCGACCCGGTCCTGCAGCCGGTCGACCTCGCGCGGCAGGTCGCTGGTCGCTGCGCGCGGCTCGACCCGCGTGCGCCCGATGACGTAGGTGATGCCGCACTCGTGAGCACCGGGGACCGCACCGACCGCAGCGGTGGTGATGGCCTCGACATCACCGTGCTCCTCCTGGAGCCGCCGCGCGACCCGGCTCATCGTCTCGCCGAGGTGCGGCACGGCACCGGTGCCCTGGTCGTCCCCCACCCCCCGACCGTGGTGGGCGAGGCGTCACCTCCGGCCCCACCACGTCACCCGGGACGACGGGGGACCCGTCCCGGTGCGGTCAGCGGTAGGCCCCCCTTACGGTGAGGGTGAGATGACCAGCCATCGCATCGACCGCAAGCGCCCCTATCCGGGGCGTCCAGTGCTTACGCCACGCTGACGCGTGGCCGGCTGGTTCCTGTTTCACCGGGCAGCACCGGACCAGCCGGAGCGGCTGGTCCTGACACCCACCCTCCACAGGCATGCCGAGTGCTCTCGGCTGTCGGGCCGCCCGGGTGGCGGTCCCCGGCCCGGATCACACACGGGCAGAGCCCGAGCGTGTGCTCGCCCCAGGCGGCGAGGTTGGCGGCGGCGTTCACGTCCCGGTCGGCCACATGGCCGCACGAGTCGTTGCCGCAGCGGTAGGTGCACTCAGCGAGGGTGAGCTTGGGTCTCACCGCACCGCACGCGGAGCATGTCTTGGAGGACGCGAACCAGCGGTCCGCAACGATCAGCTGCCCACCGTGGCGGATCGTCTTGTAGGTCAGTTGCCGGGCTAGTTCGGCCCAGCCCTGGTCGCCGATCGCGGCGGCCAGGTGCCGGTTGCGCAGCATGTTTGCCGTGGCGAGGTCCTCGATGACCACGACCCCGTGCGCATGGGCGAGTCGGGCGGTGAAGCCGTGCAGGGTGTCGGCGCGGACAGCGACGGCACGCGCGTGCGCGCGGCCAAGCCGCTCGACGGCCTTGCGCCGGTTCGCCGATCCCTTCGCCGTCCGCGACACCGCCCGCTGCAGGTGCTTCACATGTCGCAGCCGGTCGCGCAGCGCCCGGGACGCGGGCAACTCAGCGACCAGTGCACCGTCGGCCGTGGCGACCACGGCGGCGGTCGTCACCCCACGGTCCACGCCGGCCACCGGCCCGGCCGGTGCCACGTGCCGCTCACCGGGGATCCGCGCCTCGCGGGTGAAGTTCACAGTCGCGTACCAGTGCCCGTCAGAGTGCCGGGTGACGGTGAGGTGCTGCAGCATCGCGTGTCCGCGGCGCAGCAGCCGGCGCAGCTTCGCCTGCTGCGGGCACGCGGCGGCGATACGGACCCAGCCGTACTTGGCCAACCGCACCCGCCCGGACTCGAGTGCCAGCCCGTCGCGGACGGTGAACCGGGCCCGGTCGCGGTGCCGGGACTTGAACCGCGGAAACCGACGCTTCCCCGCGAGGAACGCCTGGTGCGCGGTCGCCGCGTCACGGAGTGCGTACCGGAACGTCCAGGTCGAGTGCTCACCCGCCCACGGCGCCACCTCGGGCCGCTCGGCGGTCCAGAGCTTGCCCAGGGTGAAGTAGGTCAGCGGGCGGACCCGGTCGGGCTTCTCGATGCCGTAGCTGGCCTCGGCGTGCCACTGGTCGGCGTTGGCCTTGATCTTCGCCACCGCCCAGTTCCACGCCTTGCGGCGAGCACCCGCGGCGCGCAGCAGCATCCCGGCCTGGACGTCGGTCACGTCCAGCCGCACCCGCACCGCCCCATGCGCCACGACCCCGATAGTGCCGGGCGGGTCCGACAAGATCAGGAAGCCCGCATCACACCTTCACCGTAAGGGGGGTCAGCGGTAGGTGAGCAGGTGCCGCCGGTCGCCCGTGACGTGCGCGTGGTCGTTGAAGGCCAGCAGGGACAGCCCCGATGCGCCCGCCAGCACAGATGTGACCCCGACGTTCACCGCGGCCCGGTTCAGCGCCACCACGCCGTCGGCCGGGGCGCCGAGCAGCCCGGCCACCAGCGCGGCGATCACCCCGCCGGAGCTGACGACGACGGCGTCGCGCCCCCGCGGGAGGCCGGCGGCCAGGTCCGCGACGGCCGCGGCCGCCCCCGACGAGAAGGCCGGCCAGCCGTCCGCGTCGCCGGCCGCGATCCAGGAGCGGAGCGCGCCGTCGAGCAGCCGCTGCACCTGGCGGGATCCGGAGTCCCCGACCGGCTCCCCGTCGTCGGCGGGGTAGCGCTTCAGCAGGTCGAGGTGGTCGTACTCGTCCAGCCGGGGGTCGGCGGCCCCGACGGGGCCGAAGCCGGCCGCCTCCACGAGCAGCGCCGCGGTGTCGCGTTGCCGGCGCAGGGTTCCCGAGACCACCAGCGGGTCCCTCAGCTCCCGGCGTCGCAGCTCCTCCCCGACGCAGCGCGACTGCTCGCGGCCGAGCTCGCTCAGGACGTCGTAGTCGTCGGCACCGAAGGAGGCCTGCCCGTGCCGGACGAGGCAGATCAGCGGCATCCGGCCAGCCGCTCCGCGCGCTGGAGCAGGGCCGCGGCGGCGAAGCCGAAGTGCGCGAACCGCGGGTTGGTGGTGTGCCCGGAGCGGTAGCGCGCCCAGATCTGCTGGATGATCACCGCGAGCCGGAACAACCCGAAGACCTCGTAGAAGGCCCAGTTCTCCGTGCGCAGCCCCGTGCGCTCGAGGTAGCGCGCCACGATCTCCTCGCGGGTGGGCATCCCGGCCAGCGTGCTCGGCTGGGTGGAGACCAGCCCGAACTCCTCGTCGTCGTCGGCGGTGACCCAGTAGGCCAGCGACGCGCCGAGGTCCATGAGCGGGTCGCCGACCGTGGCCATCTCCCAGTCCAGGACACCGGTGATACGCGGCGTGCCGGACAGGTCGAGGACGAGGTTGTCGAGCTTCCAGTCGCCGTGCAGGAGGCTGGCCCGCACGTCCTCCGGCTGATGCTCGGCCAGCCAGGCCATCAGCTCCTCGGCGGGCGGGACGTCGTCGGTGAGCGCGTCGCGGAAGCGGCGGGACCAGCCCTCCACCTGCCGGCGGACGTACCCGGGTCCCTTCCCGAGGTCGGCCAGCCCGGCGGCGTCGACGTCGATGGAGTGCAGGTCGGCGAGGGTGTCGTACGCCGTCTCGCCGAGCACCCGTGCCTGCTCCGGGGACAGCTGGACGCCCTCGGGCAGCGTCCGGCCGAGCACGGTGCCGACCAGCTGCTCCATGACGTAGAAGTCGCTGCCGATGACCGAGTGGTCCTCGCAGAACCCGTGGATCTCCGCGACGACGTCCAGGTGCGGCCGCAGCCGCTGCTGCACCCGCACCTCCCGGCCCATGTCGTGCGCCGAGGCCGCCTTGTGCCCGTGCGGTGGCCGGCGGAGCACCAGCTGCGGGTCGCCGTAGTCGAGCAGGTAGGTGAGGTTGCTGGCCCCGCCGGAGAACTGCCGCACCGCAGGCGCGGGCCGTCCCTCCAGCGCAGGGACGCGCGGCACCAGCCACGCGTGCACGGCCTCGACGTCGAAGGCGTCCTCGGGGCGGACCTCACGGAGCCGGCTGGCGTTCTCGCTCATCGCACCCATCCCACCACGAGCCGCCGCGACGACGTGCGGGACCGGTGGGCCGCGTCGCGGGCGGCCGCCCGGACCCGCAGGCCGGACCGACGGGTGGAACACGTGCGCACCTCCCTACGCCCGGTCACGGTGGGTCGGCGTCGCGCGTCCCTGGGCCCCACCGCCCGGTTTCCCCGGCTAACCTCGCCGGGAGGTCGAAGCTCCGGCCCGACGCACGCGGCGACGCGTGCCGTGCACCCGGAGCCGTCTCCGGGGCACCTGCCAGAGGGGGCCTGCCATGTCACCGCACCCGGACCAGCCCGGCGTCCCGCTCGACATCCCGCCGGTGCCCTTCCGCATCGACGTCGACCTCGTGGAGGCGACGGTGGCCGTCGCCGGGGAGCTGGACCGCGAGCACGCCCACCTGCTGCTCGACGGGCTCGCGGCGCTGGTCGCCGGCGCGCACCGCCGCTGGTCCGTCGACGCCGCCGAGGTCGTCTTCTGCGACGCGGCGGGGCTGCGCGTCCTGGTCACCGCGCACCACCTCGCGCGCAGGCACGGGAGCGCACTGGTGCTGGAGCGGCCGAGCCCCTGCCTGCACCGGTTGATCCTGCTGGTGGGGCTGCAGCAGATGCTGGACGTCCGTCCGGCGGGGCCCGCGCCGAACCCGGCGGCCGATGGACGCCGCCCGCTCCCCCACGGCGGTCCGCTCCGGGTGGGGCACCCCGTCCGTGCCGTCCCGACGGACGTGTGACGCGGGACGGCCGCTACTGGACGGGCGCTCCCGGCGGGGGCAGGCGGTGCACCCGCTGCTCGTCGACCGACGCCACGCCGGCCACAGCGCTCAGCGTGCCGAGCGTGCCCGGCGGCACCGAGCCGGTGATGATCCCGAGCCCGTCGAGGACCTGGTCGACCTGCATCCCCCGCGCCCGCAGGCCCTGCACGACGCCGTCGAGGGCGCTCAGGTGCCGCTCGTCCACGGTCACGCTGACCTGGGTCATGCCCCGACGCTACAAGGAACCCGCGGGGCCGGGAACGCTCACCGCGGCGCGAGCACCAGGCCGCTGCCGGAATCGACCGAGGGCTGCGCAAGCCGTTCGCCCTCCTGGACCAGCGTGGCCCACAGCTCCAGCCCCCGCCGGCCCGTCGCCTCCGCCCAGAGGGCGGCGACCCCGGCGACGTGCGGGGTCGCCATGCTGGTGCCGCTGATGGTGTTGTAGCGGGCGGGCATCGGCCACGCCGAGCACACCTCGGAGCCGGGGGCGGCGACGTCGACCTGCCCGCCGCGGCCGGGGAGGCTGCGGGCGGAGAACCAGGCGGGCACCAGTGCCTGGTCGAGCGCCCCGACCGCCAGGATCTCCGGGCTGTTGGCCGGGGCACCGACGAACCCCCACGAGCCCGCCCGGCGGTCGGCGTTGTTGCCGGCCGCGGCCACGACGAGCGATCCCTGCGCGAGCGCCCGCCGGCCGGCCGCCGAGTACGGCGGGTGGGCCTGGGCGACGTCGGCGCCCAGCGACATGGAGATCACCGGGCACCGGTTCGTCACCGCCCAGTTCATCCCGGCGAGGATGCCCGCGTCGGTGCCGCTGCCGTCGTCGCCGAGCACCTTCCCGGCGAAGATCTCCGCCTCGTGGGCGATGCCGTACCGCGGCCCCGCCGGCGGGGTCCGCGGTCCGCAGGCGGTGCCGATGCAGTGCGTGCCGTGGCCGTGCCCGTCCTGCGGCCCCTCGCCGGCCACGAACGACCGCGCCGTCACCGCGCGCCCGGCGAAGTCGGGGTGGTCGAGGTCGAACCCGGTGTCGAGCACGGCCACTCGGATCCCGCGGCCGGACAGCGCGGAGCCGTCGGCGCCGACGGCCTGCACACCCCAGGTCGCCTGGCGCGTGTCCTCGAACCGCGCCGCCGGTCCGGCGGGCTCCTCACCCGGGGCGGCCAGGAGGCGGCCGGTGAGGTCGGCGACGCCGTCGCGGTAGCCGCGGGCGTAGCTCGCCGTCCCTTGCTCGAGCACGTGGTGCACCAGTTCTGGCGAGACCGAGAGGACCGGCCGCCCGGTGGCCCCCGCCGCCAGCACGCCCACCCGGGCCGGGTCCGCCGCCACGACGGCGATCCCGAGCGCGGCGAACACGACCGCGGGGGACTCCCGGAGGACCTCCGGGGGGACGACCCCGTCGGCGAAGTCGCGCGAGTCCGCCACGTCGCGCACGCCGGCCCGTCCCCAGTCCACCGGACCGTCGCCGTCGGCGAGGACGAGCACCTGCCGGCCGGTGGTGCGGGTCAGCGGGCCGACCGCCCCGTGCCGCACGCTGCCCGGCTCCTCCGGTACCTGCGGATCGATCACTGCTCCCCCTCCGCGCCGCGGCGGAGCGCCGCGACGGCGCCTCCACCGCCCGACCGCCGCGAGCGGCCGGTGACGACAGGGTTCCGGAGAGTGGGCGCCGCCGCCAGCCGACGGCCGCCACCTACCGATGGGCATCCGGCGACCGGTAGACCTCCGGCGACCGGTAGGCCTCCGGCGACCTCGACAGCTGGGTGGGCCGGTCCCGCCGCCCGGGGTCGGACGCGTGTGCGGTGCCGCGGGGTTCTGACGCGCAGAACTCGACACGGGCGCACACGCACGGCCGTCGGGTGGGCCCGGCGGGGGCTCAGCCGGCGATCACCGCCGGGTCCATCCACATGACCTCCCAGACGTTGCCGTCCGGGTCGGCGAAGCTCGCCCCGTACATGGCGCCGTGGTCCTGGGCCGGGAGCCAGGGCTTGCCGCCGGCCGCGATCGCGGTGGACACGAGCCGGTCGACCTCCTCGCGGCTGTCCGCCGACAGGCAGGTGAGCACCGAGGTGGCCTGCGCGGGGTCGCCCACCTCGCCCGCGACGAAGTCGGCGAACCGGTCGCGGGTCAGCAGCATGACCGCGATGTTCTCCTCGATCTGGTAGGAGACGGTCCGGTCGTCGGAGAACTGGTCGTTGCGCCGGAAGCCCAGCGCTCCGTAGAAGGCGTCGGCGCGGTCGCGGTCGGCCACCGGCAGGTTCACGAAGATCATGCGCACGGGGAGCTCCTCGGTACGTGGTGTCCCGGCGCCGTCCGCCGGGCTCGCGGGTAGGACGACGGGACCGGCGCGAACTCATCGGTGTGCGGCACCCCGGTACGGCAACGCGTGGGCGGTCCTGCGGGACATCACCATCGGAGGCGAGACTCTGACGCGCCGGCGAGCGTGCGCTCTCCCTCACCAGCGTGTGCGCTGACCGCCCGAGGCCTCGAAAGTGGGCGTCAGCGCTCACGCCGGCCGATGATCCATCGTCTGGTCCGAGCGTCGGCTCGGCCCGGCGTCCCTGCCCACCTGCCGCCGCACCGGCGGCACCGGGAGCCGTACCCGCCCGGGCGCGGAACGGGAACCGGGGGTCAGGCCGGGGCCGCGCCCGCTCCCGCGGACCGGGCGCGGACCTCGCGCGGCCCGCCGATCTCGTGGCCGTCGTCGCACACCAGCGCGACCCGCACCGCGGCCCCGCAGTCGCGGTGCTCGAGTGCGAGCGGCGGCGGACCGTCGGTGAGGTAGCGGTCCCCCCAGGCCATGAGGGCGACGAGCGTCGGGTAGAGGTCGCGCCCCTTGTCGGTGAGCCGGTACTCGTGGCGCTGCCGCTCGCCCTCGGCGCGGTAGGGCTCCCGGCTGAGCACCCCCTCGCGGACCAGCGTGGCCAGCCGGTCGGTGAGCACCGCCTTCGGTGCGCCGAGCGCCTGCTGGAGGTCGGCGAACCGCCGGACGCCCAGGAAGGCCTCCCGCAGGACGAGCAAGCTCCACTTCTCCCCCACCACGGCGAGCGTGCCGGCGACGGAGCAGCGGGACCGGTCGAACGTCGCGTCGCTCACGGGTGTGAGGATAACCATGCTGGGTTCGCTTGCCGAACCGTGCGCGGAGGAGCAGAGTTCGTGGTGCGAACCCAGGAGGCGGACGGTCTCCGGCCGGCCCGCCCGGCCCCCTGCAGCGCTCGCACCACCACCGCTGCTCCGGAAGGACACGCCATGACCCGCCTCCGCACCGTCCTCGCCCGCCGGCACGCCGTCCGCGCGCACCTGCGCGAGGAACGCGCGTTCGCCCGGGCGCTGGCCACCGCGCCGACGCTCGAGTCCGCGCACGAGATCGCCGCGCTGGGCGCCCGCCGCTGACAGCTGACCGCCGCGCCGGCGTCCCGCCCCGGCGGGGCGCCGGCCGACCACGTCCGGCCACCTGGTCAGGCGCGCGGCTCCACGGTCGTCGCGGCGAGGAAGTGGTCGCCCTCCCACTCCTCGTACGCCTCGTCCGGCAGGTCCGTGCCGAGCTCCTGCTCCAGCGCGGTCAGCTCGAACTCCTCGGTGGGCTCCGCGCCGAGGGCGACGACCTGGCCGGGCTGGAGGTCGGGCATCTCCTCGTCGGTGATGACGAGGATCGGCTCGACGTCGTCGCCGGTGAGCGTGAAGGCGATCGGCGAGACGATCGAGCCCACCTCCCCGACCAGGGTGACCTCCAGCCCGGTGTACCCGTCGAGGTCCTCGCGGAAGGCCGCCGTGTACTCCCCGTCGTACGGGTCCTCCAGGTCGTCGGAGGGCCGGACGTCGACGTCGGTCGCGGTGGTGTCGTCCACGTCGTCCTCCCCGCAACCGCCGAGGACCGCGCCGGAGAGCAGGGCGGCCAGCAGGACGGCGGGGATCCGGCGGTGGAGGGTCCGTCCAGATCGCGTCACCGGGCTCACCCCTCCCGCGGAGCGGGAGCGGGCGCCTCGGGGCGGGGCCGGGTGGTCGTCATGTCGGTGTCCTCTCGGTTGCTCGGCGCTGCGCGGGGGTGGTCGGCCGATCGGGTGGGTGCTGCCCAGCGGCGCCCCGCACATCTCCACGCCGGCGCGTTCGTCACCGCATCGCAATGACGACGCCGCACGGTCCGGCTCCCCCGTCACAGGACCGCCATCGAGGCACGGGCGGGCGTGCTGCCCGGTCGTGACGTGTTGCCGGGATCTTGCGGATCGGTGTCGAAGCCCGGACGACCGCGCATCACGCCGCGCCCGGTGGGCAGCACCTGCCCGTGGCCGGCGGTGGGCGGCGCGCCCGCCGGCCGCGCGGGGCGGCCCGAACGCTGGCCCCGACCCGATCCCGGCGGCGCGCGGTGCCCACCTCCCGCGCGCCGTCGGCCGGTGCGACCGGCGCCGCCCCGTTCCGCCGCCGGTGTGACGAGGCCGTGGCGAAATGCGGTCGGACGGCATGCCACCGGAACCGCGGGGAAAGCCGGGTGCGACAGTCGCGGCGGGCAGGTGGCTCCGCAGCCTCCCAGCCGCTCGACCCCACGCGCGCCGTCCGGAGGACACCCCCGTCATGACCTGGCTCTTGCGCACCGCCGCTGCCCTGGGCGTGCTGCTCGTGCTCCTGCTCCTCTACGGGGTCCTCGTCGAGCCGCGGCTGCTGCTCGACGAGGAGCGGGCGCAGGTGCTGCTCCCCCAGCTGGCCGAGGACGCCGACGGCACGCTGGTCGGGATGATCTCCGACCCGCAGATCGGCATGTGGTGGGCCAACGAGGGCATGGTGGCGCGCGCCGTGGACGAACTGGTCGAGGCCGAGCCGGACCTCGCCCTCCTCGGCGGTGACTACGTGTACAGCGAGGACCCGGGCATCCCCGAGCAGGTGGAGACCGTCATGGACCTGCTGCAGCCGCTGGTCGACTCGGGCATCCCGACCTACGCCGTCCTCGGCAACCACGACCACGCGGTCGGGGCGGTGGAGGAACTGGTCGCCGCTTTCGAGGAGGCCGGCATCACGGTGCTCCGCAACGAGGCGGCCGCCGTCCCCGGCACCGGCGAGGGTGCCGAGGCGCTGCACGTCGTGGGCCTCGGGGCGGCGTGGCCCGGCGAGGTGGACGTGGACGCCGCCCTCGCCGAGGTGCCCGACGGCGCCCCGCGCGTCGCGCTGATGCACAACCCCACGGTCTTCCCCGAGCTCCCCGCCGGCACGGCACCGCTCGCCCTCGCCGGGCACACCCACTGCGGTCAGGTGGCGCTGCCGGGGACCCCGCGGTGGTCCTACCTGGGCCTCACCGACGAGGAGGAGGTCGTCGCCGACGGGTGGGCGCCCGAGGAGTACGGCGCCGACGGGAACCGCATGTTCGTCTCCTGCGGGCTGGGCTTCAGCACGGTGCCGGTGCGGATCAACGCCGCCCCGCAGCTCGTCCTGTTCGAGCTGCGCGCCGACGGATGACCCCGGCGGCGTCCCGCGCCCGTCAGGTCCCGGGCGGCGGCCACCCCGACGGGGGGCGGGTGACTAGTTCAGCCCGGGCTGGGCAGACTGACCGGCATGTCCCGGTCTGTGCTGATCATCGAGGACGACCCGCGGATCCGGCGCATGCTGCAGCTGACCTTGCAGCGGGAGGGCCTGGAGGTCACCGAGGCGGCCACCGGCGAGGACGGCCTGGCGCGGCTCGGGGAGACGTCCTTCGACGTCATCCTGCTGGACCTGATGCTGCCCGGGAAGGACGGCTTCGAGGTGTGCCGGGAGATCCGGCGCTCCTCGAACGTCCCCGTCATCATGCTCACGGCCCGGTCGGACAGCCACGACGTGGTGGCCGGCCTCGAGGCCGGGGCCGACGACTACGTCTCCAAGCCGTTCGTCGTCAAGGAGCTCTCCGCCCGGATCCGGGCGCTGGCCCGCCGCAGCCGCGCGCCCGAGCCACGCGTGCACCTCACCGTCGGCGACCTGGAGATCTCGCCGACCGAGGGCACCATCACGCGCGACGGCGCGATGCTGAACCTGACCCGCACGGAGTTCCGGCTGCTGTGCGAGCTCGCGGTCGACCCCGGCCGGGTGCTCAGCCGGGAGGAGCTGCTCGAGCGGGTCTGGGGCTACGACTACTTCGGCGACTCCCGGCTCGTCGACGTCCACATCCGCAGGCTGCGGAAGAAGATCGAGCCCGACCCGTCGAACCCGGCGCTGGTGATGACCGTCAGGGGCATGGGCTACCGGGTCCCTGGGTGACGGCGCCGGTCGACGGGGCCACGTCCCCCGGCTCGGGTGCCGCACCGGTGCGCCGCGCTCCCTTCCGGCTCGCCACCCTGCGCGCACGGGCGACGGCCGCCTTCACCGCGGTCACCCTCGTGCTCTCCTCGGTGGTGGCGGTGGCGGTGTGGGTGGCGGTGTCGCAGTTCCTCCTCCTGCAGCGCGAGCGGGTCACCCTCGTGCAGACCGCCGACAACGCCGCCCAGGTGCAGCGTTCGCTGGCCACCGAGGGCCTGGGCGTCGCCCAGGTGCTCGCCCAGCTGCCACGCGAGACGGGCTCCACCTCGCTGCTCGTGGACGGCGGTGCCTGGAGCACCACGTCGCTGCTCGTCGGCCGCGACGACCTGCCCGAGCAGCTGCGCGAGCTGGCCGTGGCGGGCACGCCGGTCCGGCAGCGCATCGAGCTCGACGGCGAGACGGTGATGGCCGTCGCGGTGCCGCTGGCCGAGCTGGGGTCGGCCTACATCGAGGTCTTCCCGCTGGGCGAGCTGGACCGGACCTACCGGGTGCTGGCCACGGTGCTCGCGGTCTCGGTCCTCGGCTCGGTACCGCTGGCCCTGGTGGTCGGGTGGTGGGTGACCGGCCCGGCGCTGCGCCCGCTCGACCGGATCTCCGCCGCGGCGGCGGCCGTCGCCGCCGGCGCGCTCGACACCCGCATCGACCCGCGCGGCGACCCGTCGCTGGCTCCCATCGCCGCCTCGTTCAACCAGACCGCCGAGGCGCTCGAGCAGCGGGTACGCAGCGACGCGCGCTTCGCCGCCGACGTCAGCCACGAGCTGCGCAGCCCGCTGACGACGATGCTGGGGGCGCTGGACCTGGTCGAGGCCACCGCCGACTCGGGCGACGCGGAGCAGGCCGAGGCGCTGGTGCTCCTCCGCTCGGAGGTCGAGCGGTTCGAACGCCTGGTCGCCGACCTGCTGGAGATCTCCCGGGCCGACGCCGGGAGCCCCGACATCGCCCTGGAACCCGTGCAGCTGTCCGCGCTCGTCCGGGAGGTCGTGGGGCGGCACCGGCTGGACGGCACGACCGCGGCGCTGCTCACCGTGCACCCCGACGCCGCGGAGGTGCTGGTCTGCGTGGACAAGCGCCGCCTGGAGCGGGTGCTCGGCAACCTGATGGACAACGCCGACAAGCACGCCGGCGGCGTCACCGGGATCACGGTCACCCGGGTCGGGGACCTCGCGCAGGTGACCGTGGACGACGCCGGCCCGGGCGTGGCCGCGGCCGACCGCGACCGGATCTTCGACCGGTTCGCGCGGGGAGCGGGCAGCCTCCGCACCCGCACCGAGGGAGCCGGGCTCGGGCTCGCCCTCGTCAGCCGCCACGTCCGCATGATGGGAGGCGCGGTGCACGTCGAGGACGGTCCCGACGGCGGCGCCCGGTTCGTCGTGGCCCTGCCCGTGGAGGCCGCGCCGTGAGGGCGCTCGCCGTCGTGCTGTGCCTGCTCGCGGTGCTCACCGGGTGCGGCGTCGAACCGCAGCCGGAGCCCGAGCGCGTCGCCGTCCCCACCGCGACGCCCGGCACGGCGACGCCGCGGCCCGGCGACGCCGGGCCGGAGGTCGTCGTCTTCTTCGTCCGCGGGGCCGCGCTGGCACCGGTCCCCCGGGCGACGACGACGGTCACCCCGGGAAGCGCCGTCGCCCTCCTCGCGACCGGTCCCACGCGGGCGGAGGTCATCGGCGGCCTGCGCACCGCCGTGGCGCCGCAGTCCATCGTGGCGGACGAAGGCCTGCCCGGCGGCATCACGGCGGTGAGCGTCACCGAGGAGTTCGCCGGGATCACCGGCGGCAACCAGCTGCTCGCCGTCGCGCAGGTGGTCTGGACGCTGACCGAGCTGCCCGGCACCACCCGGGTGCGCTTCCTCATCGAGGGTTCGCCGCTCGAGGTGCCCACCGACGACGGGCTCTCCGACGAGCCGGTGGGCCGTGACCAGCTCCTGTCGGTGGCCCCACCCGGCACCCCCCGAACCCCGGCCTCCGGCCCGACGAGCGAGGACTGAGCCCGTGAACGAGATCAACCCGGTCAGCCGGCTGTGGCGGCTGATGCACAGCGCGCTGTGGCCGATCCCGCTGCTGACGCTCACGCTCGCCGTCGCGCTGGGCATCGGCATGCCCATCGTGGACGGGTACCTCGGCACCAGTGGGCCGGCGTCGCCGCTGAACTTCGTGTTCGGTGGCGGCCCCGCCGCGGCGCGCGACCTGCTGGCGGCGATCGCGGGCTCGCTCATCTCCGTGACCGGTGTGGTCTTCTCGCTCACCGTCGTGGCGCTGCAGCTGGGCAGCAGCCAGTACTCCCCCCGCCTGCTCCAGACCTTCGCCACCGACCGCGTGGTCCAGCTCAGCCTGGCCCAGCTGACCGGCACCTTCGTCTACGCCCTCACCGTGCTCCGGACGGTGCGCACGGCGGAGGCCGCGGCGGGTGACGACTCGTACGTGCCCCGGCTGTCGATCACCCTGGCGTTCGTCTTCGCGCTGGGCAGCGTGACGGCGCTGGTGGTGTTCCTCGGCCACCTGGCCCGCTCGCTGCGGGTCGAGACGATGCTGCGCGACGTCCACGCCGAGGCGACGCAGGCGGTGACGGACGAGGAAGATCCCGAGCACACGGGGGCGCTGCCCCCGGGCCAGGGCACCCCGGTCGAGGCCACCCGCAGCGGTTTCGTCGTGCGCATCGACGTCGAGCACCTGGTGCGGACGGCCCGCGACGCCGGGGTGGTCCTCGCCCTCTCCCCCCGCATGGGCGACGCCGTGGTCGCCGGCACGCCGCTGGCCGAGGTCTGGCGGCGCGACGGCGGGGCCGACGGCGACCCCGGGTCGCTACGCGACGCGGTGAACGACGGCGTGAGGCTGTCCTACGAGCGCAGCCCCGAGCAGGACGCGGCCTACAGCCTGCGCAAGATCGTCGACATCGCCGGCCGGGCACTGTCCCCGGGGATCAACGACCCGACGACCGCCGTGCACGCCCTCTCCCACGTCTCCGCGCTGCTCGGCGACCTCCTCCCCCGCCGCAGCACCGTGCGGGCCTGGCGGGACGACGACGGCACCGTGCGGCTGCTCGTGCCGAGGTGGACCGCCGACGAGCTGCTCACCGTGGGCCTGGAGGAGCCGCTGCAGTACGCCTCGGGGCAACCCGCGGTCCTGCGCCGGATCGCCGGGCTGCTGCACGAGCTGGCGTGGCGGGTGCGGGGTGAGGGTCTCGACCACGCGCTGCGCGCCCTGCTCGACCGCACCGTGGAGCAGGCGCTGGAGAGCACCGCGATCGACAACCGCGAGACGAACGCCTGGCGGTCGGCGGTCGAGGGCGCCCTGGCCGGCCGCTGGTCGCCCGCCCGGCGGCTCAGCTCCGAAGCGCAGCCGTCGGATGCGCCGACCGGCTGATCGCCGGATCGTCGACCGCCGGGGTGCGCCTCACAGCTGCGGGCGCACCCCGAACTCCCGGATCAGGTCGTCGGAGTGCAGCGGGCCCTCACCCACCATGGCGGAGCGGCCGGCGCCGCGGCAGCCGGGGCGCCGTCCGTCGTCAACTCGCCATGACCTGGGGGGAGGCCACCTTGAGGTGCGCGTTGGCCCACCGCGCCTGACGCAGCGCCTCGGGATGGCAGCGCTGGCTGAGCTCCAGCAGCTCCTGCTTCTTGTTCGACTGGGCCCCCTGCGCCAGGACCTCCCAGTCCAAGGAGACACCCGCCGCCTCGCGGTAGAGGTGGCGGAGGTCGGCGAGCAGCAGCAGGCCCGGTTCCGGCCGTCGTCCGATGAGGTCGGACGTCCGCTGCTTCATCGTGGCCAGCAGGCCGGGGTCCTCGGACGCCTCCGGGTCCAGGTCGAGACCGAAGTCGCGGCCGACGTGCGCCAACCCGGCGACGTGCTCCCGGGACCACTTCGCCATGTCCCGGGTGATGTAGAAGACGTCGTGGTCGGCCTTGTGCTTGTCCGACATGGACGTCAGCACGGTGACCAGGTGGTTCTCCGACGCGTGCAGCGTCTCGATCGCCATGCCGAGCTTCATGCCTGTCCTCCCACCAGCTCCTGTGCGCGGGCGCTGTCCCCGCCGACGGTCGGGGGCACGGCGCCGGTGACCGGTGCCGACCCCGTGGTCGTGGGAGCAGGGGCGGGCTTCCCCTTCCCCGAGGCCACGCGCTCGACCTGCGCCGCCGCTGTCTTGAAGATCGGTTGCTTGGACACCGGGTCCCAGTCGGTGACGGTGAGCTCGTTGGCCGCCCGGCCGGCCTCCTTCTTCTTCGGCTGGGAGCCCTTCTCGGTGTCCCAGTAGCCGTAGTGGAAGGGGAGGAAGAGCACGCCGGGCCGGACACCGCTGATCCGCAGCCGGGCCCGCACCCGGCCGCGGGGGGTGGTGACCTCCAGGACGTCGCCCTCCGTGAGGCCGCGGTCGGTGGCGTCGCTCGCCGACATCTCGACCCAGACCTCCGGTGCGGCGGCGTCCAGCTGCGGGGCCCGCGCCGTCTTGGTGCGGGTGTGGAAGTGGTAGAGCGTGCGGCCGGTGATCAGCTGGAACGGGAACTCCTGGCTGGGCATCTCGTGCGGCCCGGTGTACTCGGCCGCCTTGAGCACCGCCCTGCCGGTCGGGTTCAGCGCCTTGTACTCGGTCTCCTCGACCGGGGCCCCGGTGATCATGTCCCGGCCGTAGCTCTCGCAGTACTCGGGCTGGGCCCAGAACTGGCCGTCGACGTAGATGCGCTCGGTGCCGTCGGGGTGCTCGTCGTTGCACGGCCACTGGATGCCGCTGCCGCCGCGCAGCTTGTCGTAGGACATGCCGCTGTAGTCGCACGGCCGGCCCCGGCTGCACTCCTTCCAGCCCTCGAAGGCGCCCTCTGCGTCCGACCACTTCACCAGCGGTGCGCCGTCCTTGTCCTCCAGGCCCAGCCGGTGCGCGAAGTCGAGAAGGATGTCCAGGTCCGGCCTGGCCTCGCCCGGCGGCTCCACCGCCTTCTCCGAGAGGTGCACGGTGCGGTCGACGTTGGTGAACGTGCCGGTCTTCTCACCCCACGTCGCCGCGGGGAGGACGACGTCGGCCAGCTGCGCGGTCTCGGTCAGGAAGATGTCCTGCACCACCAGGAACAGCCGGTCCTGCGCGAGGACCTCCCGGATCCGCGCCAGCTCGGGCAGCGACACCGCCGGGTTCGTGGCGGTCACGTACATGAAGCGGATCGTGCCCTCTTCGATGTACCGCATCATCTGCATCACGTGGGTCGGTGGCGCGTAGTGCGGGATCTCCATCGGGTCGACGTTCCAGACCCGCGCGAGGTCCTGGACGTGGCTGTCGTTGGACCAGTTGCGGAACGCCGGCAGGTCGCCGTCGGCCCCGGCCTCGCGCGTGTTCTGCGCGGTCGGCTGGCCGTTCATCTGCAGGATCCCGCAGCCCGGCTTGCCGAGCATGCCGCGGATGACGTTGATGTTGTTCACCGAGACGGCGGCGGCCGAGGCCTGGTGGGACTGGTAGAAGCCCTGGAGCACCGTGGACAGCAGCCGCTCGGCCTGCCCGAGGACGCGGGCGGCCTCCCGGATCTGCTCCGCCGGGACGTCGCACACCTCGGCGGCCACCTCCGGGGTGTACTCCTCCGTCATCTTCTCGAGCTCGTCGAAGCCGACGGTGTGCGCCTGGATGTACTCCCGGTCGATCCAGCCGTTGGCGATGATCTCGTGGATCAGCGCGTTCATCAGCATCACGTTGGTGCCCGGCCGCGGGGCCAGGTGCACGGTGGCCGCCCGCGCGACCGGTGTCATCCGAGGGTCGACGCAGACGACCTTCGGCGGGTTCGGGCCGGCCAGCCGGTCGAGCACGCGGGTCCACAGCACGGTCTGGGTCTCGGCCATGTTGTGGCCGTAGAGCGCGATGACGTCGGCGTGGTCGATGTCGCTGTAGGAGCCCGGCTGACCGTCGCAGGCGAAGGTCTCCTTGAGCGCCGCGGCCGCGGTGGCGGTGCACAGCCGGGTGTTGCCGTCGACGTGGTTGGTGCCGATGCCGCCGTGGGCGATCAGGCCGAGGGTGTAGTACTCCTCCAGGAACAGCTGCCCGGTCGTGTAGAAGCTGATCGCACTCGGGCCCTGCTCCTCCAGCAGCTCCGTGCACCGGCCGGCCACCGCGCTCATCGCGGTCTCCCAGTCGGTCTCGACGAGCTTGCCCTTCCTGCGGATCAACGGCTTGGTCAGCCGCTCGGGTGAGTTGTTGGCCTGCCAGCCGAACAGGTCCTTGGGGCCGAGCCGCCCGTGGTTGACCCGGTCGCCCTCCCGGCCGCGGACACCGACGATCCGCTCGTCCTTGACGGCGATGTCCAGCGCGTCACCGTTGGAGTGCAGGATCGACGCCGACTGGACCCAGCGATCGACGTCCTCCTCGGTCAGGCCGTCGGCGAGGTGGGTGTCCACCCTCGTGGGCCAGCTCTCGCCCGGTCCGTACGGGGTCCGGGTGCCCCAGGGTTCGGCGATCCGATCGATGCGCTGCACGTGCGTCCTCCACGAGTTCGACGGGGGTTCCAGACCCGCCTGTGCCCCGCGGGCCCCCGACCCGAACGTGCGCCCCGGCGAGCTGACACGGCCTCGTCACATCTGCTGCCGCCGCACGCGGCAAGATGTGCACGGGACGCGGGGAGATCAGGTCTGCGCGCCGCGGCGGCGGGCGTCGGCCCCCGCCACCCCCTCGAGCGCGGCGCCGGTACCGTACTTCTCCGCCGGGATCACGCTCAGCGAGCCGTCACTCTCCAGCACCACCGCGGCGACGTCGGCCAGGTCCCCGGATCCCGAGGAGCGGACCGCCTGGCGGATCTCGTCGAGGCTCATCCGCTCGGTCCGCATCGCGTCCTGGAGGGGCTCGCCGTTGCGGAGCACCAGCCTGGGCCGTGCAGTCACCACGTTGCGGAGCCCCGGCCGGCGCGTGGTGACCCAGGCCACGACGGTCTGCAGGACCGCCAGCAGCGCGAGCGCGAGCGCGCCCTCGGTCCACGAGACATCTGAGCTGAGCAGGATTGTGGCCAAGGTCGAGCCCAGCGCGACGGTGACGATCAGGTCGAAGGCGTTCAGCTTGGCCAGGGTGCGCTTGCCCGTCGTCCGGAGTAGGACGACCACGGTGATGTAGGCGGCCCCGCCGACGAGCAGAACGCGGACGAGGTCGGAGACGCTGTCGAACCACATGCCCACCCCCTACCCGTCGCTGCCGGACGACGACCCGGAACGGTCGTGGTCCTGGTCCCGGCCCTCCTCCGCACCCTCGTCCCTGCCCTTCGGGCCGGCCAGCGCGCGGTAGGCGACGCGCCCCGGCGTCGCCGTCAGGCCGTGCACCACGGTGCTGACCGCGACGACCAGCGTGCCGGCGACGAGGACCACCGGGTCGATCGCCAGCCGTTCGGACTCCAGCGTCAGGTAGAACAGCGCGGACACCCCGATCGGCCCGAACCAGCCGAGGTAGGCGGCATCCGGCCGGGCCAGGTGCAGCGGGCGGCGGAGCAGGTAGACCACCGGCGGCCGGCGCAGCAGCAGCACCAGGACGGCGAACAGCAGCCCGCTCCAGCCCAGGGTGCGCCACTCCGCCCACGGCAGGATGGCCCCGAACGCCAGGAACAGCGGGAGGACGACGAACCGGTTGACCGCCTCGTCGATCCGGACGTCGGCCTCGCGCTCCCGCCCGGTGCTCACCGCGTTGAAGGCGAGCCCGCAGACGAAGACGGCGAAGATCCCGTCGACGTGGATCAGCCCGCCCACCCCCAGGGTGGCGAAGGCCAGCACGATCGTGAACACCAGTTCGGGCCCCGGGTCGGTGGCCCCGTGGTCGGCACCGGCCTTGAGGGCCTGACCACCGAGCCAGCCCAGGAACGCCCCCAGCAGCAGCGCACCGACCACGTCCCAGAGCGTCTCGAGCAGCGCACCACCCATGGACAGCGGACCGGCCAGCGCCAGCGCGACCAGCACCAGCGCGAGGGCCAGCCCGTCGTTGGCGCCGGACTCCAGGGAGAGGACCTGCCGGTCGCGGCCGGGCAGGTCCTCCTCGGCGGGCTTGCCGGTGGTGACGGTGGAGGCGAGCACCGGGTCGGTCGGGGTCAGCGCGGCGCCGATCAGCGCGGCCACCCCGAGCCCGACGCCGAGGGTGAGCGCGGCGAGCCCGGCGGTGACGACCGCCATGGCCGGCATGACCACGGCCAGCAGGAGCAGCACCGGCCGCCAGCGGGCGCGCGCGGTGCGGAACGGGTAGCGCAGCGCGACGGACATGACCGAGACGGCGAGCAGGAGGCGGGCCGCGGTGTGCAGCCACGCGTGGTCCTCCAGCAGGTCGGGCAGGGGCAGGACGCCGAGCACCGCCGGGCCGAGGAGGACCCCGATGGCCAGAGCGAGGAGCGGCTCGCTGACCGGGAGGCGACGGATCCGCTCCGACCAGGCGGCGGCGACGAGCGCGAGAGCGCCCGCCGCCACCAGGAGCACGTCGACGGTCACCGCGTGCCGCCGGTCATCAGGTCACTCGACGGCACGGCGGTCAGCCCAGGCTGCTGATGAGGTCCCGGCAGGCGGCCTCGCAGCGCCGGCATGCCTCGGCGCAGACGCGGCAGTGCTCGTGCATCCCGGCGTGGCCCGAGCACTCGTCCCCGCAGGCCTTGCACGCGGCGGCGCAGGCCTCGAGGACCGCACGGGTCAGGTTGGCGTCGTAGCCGGTGTGCCGGGAGAGGACCCGTCCGGTCGTGTCGCAGATGTCGGCGCAGTCGGTGTTGGTGCGGATGCACTTCGTGAGCTCCGCGACCGTGTCCTCGCTGAGGCAGGCGTCGGCGCAGGCGGTGCACGCCTGGGCGCACTCGACGCACGCCTCGATGCACTCCAGGAGCTTCTGCCGGTCCACCCCGCCGAGGTCCTTCGGGTAGGTGTCGAGCATCTGGGCGGCGACGGTCACGTCGGTCTCCTTCGCTGGTCGGCCCGGTCGCGACCGCGGCCGGGGGCTCTCGCCGGACCCGCCCTACCCCCGTCGTCGGCTGCCGAACGCAGCCCGGCGCATGACGATCCCGTGACGGGCGTGCTCCGGTGCGGGCCTGGTCGGCCCCGCTCGGCCGGCTTGGCGGCCGCCTCCTCCGGGAAGGGCTCCGGCTCGTCCCGGAGGAACAGGTACCAGTAGGACGTCGCCACGAAGACGACCGCGCCCACGGGGTTCCCGGCCCCGGCCAGCAGCCAGTTCAGCAGGGTGTCGTCCCAGCCGATGTCGGGGACCCCGGCGAAGATCGCGGCCGGCAGGAAGAACATGTTCGCGACGACGTGGTCGAAGCCCATCGCCACGAACGCCATGATCGGGAAGAAGAGCGAGGATCTTGCCCGACACCGACGTGGCCGCCAGCGACATCCAGACCGCGAGGCAGACCAGCCAGTTGCAGCCCACCGCCCGCAGGAAGGTCTGCCACGGCGACTCCCCCAGGGCCTTGCCCTCGGCGATGGAGGCCAGCCGCTCGTAGGTGAGCGCCGCGCTGCCCGCCGCGTCGGCGTCCCCGATCACCCCGGTCTGGACGGCGAGGAAGTAGGCCACGAACAACGCGCCGACCACGTTGCCCAGCCGGACCAGGGCGAGGTTGCGGGCGACGTCGCCCATGCCGAGCCTGCCGTGCATGGCGCCCATCGGGACCAGCAGCATGTTGCCGGTGGCGAGGTCGGAGCCGGCGATCAGCACCAGCACGAGGCCGAGGGTGAACGTCGCCCCGGTGAACAGCGTCGGCAGCGTCCCCCACGTCTCCGGGTCCAGCCCTGAGGAGACGGTGATCGCGACCAGGCCGCCGAAGGCGATGTAGGCCCCGGCCAGGAAGGCGCTGACCAGCACCCGGTCCCAACTGCGATCGACCTTCTTGGCGCCCATCGCGGTGGCCGCCTGGGCCATCTCCTTCGGTTGCCGCGCCGCCATCGTCGCCCCTCCGGCCGGTGGACCACCGTCCCGGCAGGGTGCCGCCCGGTCGCGGCCGCGGCAAGCCGAGCCGGCAGCCCCCGACCGGCCGACCTCGATCGGATCGCGGACGGCCGAGTACCCGCCGGCGGACCGGGTAGTGCCGGAGCGGCGCGAGGACCCCCGGTGCGCAGACACCGGCCGGAGTCGACGCCCCGTCCCGGGCGGCGTCGTGGCGCCGTCCCCCTCCAGCGGAAGGACCAGTCCATGAAGGCCGTCGTCTACCGGGGCCCGAAGAAGGTCGCCGTCGAAGAGGTCCCCGACCCGACGATCCAGTCCCCCACCGACGCGATCATCCGCATCACCACCACGAACATCTGCGGGTCCGACCTGCACATGTACGAGGGCCGCACCCCCGTCGAGGAGGGCAAGGTCCTCGGCCACGAGAACATGGGCGTCGTCGAGGCCGTCGGCGAGGGCGTCGACCGGATCCAGGTCGGCGACCGGGTGTCGGTGCCCTTCAACATCGCCTGCGGCACCTGCCGCAACTGCACCCAGGGGTGGACGTCGTTCTGCCTGCGCGCCAACCCGACCGAGGGCGTGGACGGCGCCGCGTACGGCTACGCCAGCATGGGGCCCTACGACGGCGGCCAGGCGGAGTACCTGCGGGTGCCGTGGGCGGACTTCAACCTGCTGCACCTGCCCGCCGGCGACGAGCACGAGAACGACTTCACGATGCTGTCGGACATCTTCCCGACCGGATGGCACGGGGTGGAGCTCTCCGGCTTCCAGGTCGGTGACCGCGTCGCGGTGTTCGGCGGCGGTCCCGTCGGGCTCATGGCCGCGCACAGCGCGATGATCCGCGGCGCCTCGCAGGTCTTCGTCGTCGACAAGGAGACCGACCGGCTCGCGCTGGCCGAGAAGTTCGGGGCCACGCCGGTCGACTTCAGCGCGCACGACCCGGTCGAGCAGTTGCTGGACGCCACCGGCGGGCGCGGCGTCGACCGCGGCGTGGAGGCCGTCGGCTACCAGGCGCACGACCCTTCCGGCGAGGAGCACCCCGAGCTGGTGCTGGACAACCTGGCGCAGGTGGTGCGCTCGACCGGCGGCATCGGGGTGGTCGGCGTCTACATGCCGCAGGACCCCGGGGCGAACGGCGAGCTGGCCCAGCAGGGCCGGATCCCGTGGCAGTTCGGGACCTTCTTCACCAAGGGCTTGTCGATGGGCACCGGGCAGGCACCGGTGAAGCGGTACAACCGCCGGTTGCGCGACCTGATCGTCGCCGGCCGGGCCACGCCCGGCCTGATCACCTCCCACGAGCTCGGCCTGGACCAGGCGGCAGAGGGGTACCAGCGCTTCGACCAGCGGGACGACGGCTGGACCAAGGTGCTGCTCCGCCCCGGCCAGGCCTGATCGAGGGCCCCGCCCTCCCCGCCCCTCGCGCGCCCGGGGTGAGCCTCCGGGCAGCGCCGCAGACCACCACCACAGGAGGAACACCATGAAGGCAGTCGTGTGGCACGGCGTCGGGGACATCCGGTTGGACGACGTCCCCGACCCGACCATCCAGGACCCGACCGACGCCATCGTCGAGATCACCGCGAGCGGCATCTGCGGCACCGACCTGCACTTCGTGCGGGGCACGATGTCGGGCATGGTCGAGGGCACGATCCTCGGCCACGAGGCGGTGGGTGTGGTGCGCGAGACCGGGCCGGGCGTGCGCAACCTGCGCGCCGGGGACCGGGTCGTCATCCCGTCCACGGTCGGCTGCGGGGTCTGCTCGTACTGCCGCGCCGGTTACTACGCGCAGTGCGACAACGCGAACCCGAACGGGCCGTCGGCCGGCACCTGCTTCTTCGGCGGGCCGCAGACCACCGGCCCCGTCGACGGCCTGCAGGCGCAGTACGCGCGCATCCCGTTCGCCCACGTCGGCCCCGTCTGGCTGCCGCCGGAGGTGACCGATGACCAGGCCATCCTGCTGTCGGACATCTACCCGACGGCCTGGTTCGGCGCGCGCCTGGCCGAGGTGGAACCGGGTGACACGGTGCTGGTCCTGGGCGCCGGCCCGGTCGGCCAGTTCGCGATCACCAGCGCCTTCCAGCAGGGCGCCGGGCGCGTGCTCGTCGTCGACGGCATCGCGAGCCGGCTGGACCAGGCGCGCGGACGCGGCGCGGAGGCGATCGACTTCAACGCCGAGGACCCGGTCGCCGTCGTCCAGGAGCTCACCGGCGGAATCGGCGTGGACCGCGTCATCGACGCCGTCGGCGTCGACGCCCAGCGGCCGAAGTCCGGCCCGGCGGCGGAGGCGGCGGAGCAGCAGGCGGGGACGTTCGACCAGGAGCGGTCGCAGGTCGCGCCCGAGCAGAACCCGCAGGGCGGCACGTGGGTGGCCGGCGACGCGCCCGGCCAGGCGGCGCAGTGGGCGGTGCAGGCCGTGGCCAAGGCCGGGACGATCGGGATCATCGGCGTCTACCCGCCCGAGATGACCAGCTATCCGATCGGTGCGGCGATGAACAAGAACCTGACGGTGAAGATGGGCAACTGCAACCACCGCCGGTACATCCCGCAGCTGCTCGACCTGGTGCGCACCGGTGCCATCGACCCCTCGACGGTGCTCACCCAGGTCGAGGACATGCCCTCGGTGCTCGACGCCTACGAGACCTTCGACCGGCGCGAGAGCGGCTGGACCAAGGCGGTCGTCGCGCCCTGACCGGCTCGCCGCGCTGCCGGTACGGGTGTGCCGGCGGCGCGGTGGGTAGGGCCGCTGCCATGCCGATCGACGTCGCACCGTGCACCGTCGTCGTCTTCACCGACGTCGTCTGCGCCTGGTCCACCGTGGCCCTGCACCGCTTCTGCACAGCCCGGGCACGCCTCGGGCTCGACGACGCGGTGCGGGTGGACCACCGGCTCTTCCTGCTGGAGGACGTCAACCGCTTCGCGATCCCGCGGGGCATGGTCGACGCCGAGATCCCGGTCGTCGGGCAGCTGGAGCCCTCGCTGGGGCTCTCCCCCTGGCAGGGCGAACCGTCGGCGTGGCCGGTGACCGGCCTGCCGGCCGACGAGGCGGTGCACGCGGCCAAGGAGCAGTCCGCGGCCGCGGCCGAGCAGCTGGACATGGCGCTGCGGCTGGCGTTCTTCCGCGACAGCCGGTGCATCAGCATGCTGCACGAGGTCGTCGACGTCGCCCGCGGCTGCGACCTCGTGGACGCCGACGCGGTCGCCGCCGCGCTGGACGACGGGCGGGCCCGCGGCGCGATGATGGCCGGCTACCGGGCGCACCGGGACGACGTGCAGGGCAGCCCGCACTTCTTCCTCGCCGACGGCTCGGACGTCCACAACCCGGGGGTCGCGATGCACCCGGACGAGGCCGGCGGGTACCCCGTCGTCGACTCCGACGACCCGTCGGTCTACGACGACCTGGTCCGCCGCGCGGCCGGTCAGCGGGGGTAGCGGCGCCCCGCGGGCCCCCAGGGCCGCCTCCCGACGTCACCGCATCGTCATGCGTGCACCGGTCGGCACCGGGTAGCGCGCTCGCGGTGATCACCGACCGGGAGGAGCGCGCATGTACCTGGCCGCGGCCGTGATGCTGCTGCTCGGCGCGGCGGTCGCGGTGGGCGCGTGGCGCCTCCACCGAGTCACCGCTGTGGCCCCCGCTCCGCTGGCGACGCTGCCGTTCCTCTCCGGGTGGCGCCCCCAGGAGCACGCCCTGTCGCGGTTCCACGCCCGCTACTACCCGGTCACGCTGCTGTTCCTGGCTTTCGACGTGGAGATGCTCTACATGTACCCGTGGGTCACCGTCGTGGCCGAGGTCGGCGTCTCCGCGGTGGTGGAGATGTTCGTCTTCCTCGGCGTGCTCATGGTGGGCGTGCTCTGGGCCTGGCGCGAAGGTGCGCTGCGATGGGTCTGAGGGAGCGGCTGACGACGGCGGCCGTCCGGCGGATCGCGGTCCTGGTCGTGGAGGTGCCCGGCTGGGGACGGACCCGGTGCGCCGCCGAGGAGCAGCTCCGCCGGCGCGGCTGGCGGCCGGCCCTCACGCCCGCGGACGCCGACGTCCTGCTCGTCTGCGGCGTGCCCGGCACCCGGCTGGCGGCCGCCGTCGACCTCGCCTGGGACCAGCTGCCCGGCCCCCGTGCCCGGGCGGAGGTGCTCGACCCGGCGGGGATCGCCGCAGTGCTGGACCGGGTCGTGGCCGCGCTCTCCGACGACGCCGCGCAGCGGGCGGACGCCGCGTCGCGGCCGGGAGAGCCGGCCATGGGGATCGAGGCCGGCGCGGATCCGGCGGAGGACGACGCCGCGGACGACGGGGACCACGAGGACGTGGACCACGGGGACACCGAGGACGGGGACGACGACTCCGGGGACGACGACGGGGACGACTCCGGCGACATGGACCACGGCGACATGGACATGCCGATGCCGGCGGGCATCCCGCTGGCCGGCGGCGGCGACGCGCGGGATGGGCTGGAGATGGACGTGCTGCACGTGCCGCTCGGCCCCGTTCTGCCCGCGTGGCCGGCCGGCCTGGTGCTGCACTGCACCGTGCAGGGCGACGTCGTCCAGGAGGCCCGCGCGGAGGTGCTGCCCCCCGATCCGGCGGCGGAGCCCGACGGGGACCTCGTCCCCGGATCGCCGGCCGACCGCTGCGACCGGGCCGCGGGCATCCTCGCGCTCACCGGTTGGGCGGACGCCGCCGCGGCCGCCGCCCGGCTGCGCGACGACCTGCTGGGCCCGGGGGACCCCGGGGCCTGCCGCCCCGCGCTGCAGCGGCTGACCCGGCGCGTCCGGCGGTCCCGCACCCTGCGCTGGACGCTGCCGGGCGAGCTGCGCGGCCGCCTCCTCACCCTCCTCGACGACGCGGTGGCGGCGCTGACCGGCACAACCACGCCGATCGCCCTCCTCCCCCTCGACGACCTCGCCCCGCTGGTCACCGGGCAGGAGCTGGGCGCGGTGCGGCTGCGGGTGGCCGCCGCCGAACTGGCACCGGGGACGCTCGTGCGCAGCGGGGCGGGGCTGTCGTGACGGGCTCCTCCCTGACCCAGGTGTCCGCGGCGTGGGTGCCGCTGGCCGCCGTCCTCCTCCTCGCCGTCGCGGCCGCCGGTGCGGCGTTCGACGGGGCGGTCGCCGCCCGCGCCGAGGGCCGGCCCTGGCAGCACGGCGCGAGGGTGCCGGTGGCGGAGACGGCCCGGCTGCTGCGGCAACGGCGGCGGCGGACGGTCGCCGCCGACCGGCCGCTGGAGCTGGTCGGCACCGGCGGCCTCGTCGTCGTAGCGCTGCTCATGGTCGTCGTGGTGCCGCTCGGCCGCTGGACGCTGGGCGACCTGCCCGTGGGCATCGTCTGGTTCAACGCCATGGACGTCCTGGTGTGGGCGCTCGTGTGGCTCGCCGGGTGGGGGCCCAACAGCGCGCACGCCCTGGTCGGCGGCTACCGCTTCCTCGCCCAGGCCCTGGCGTACGAGCTGCCGCTGATGTTCGCGATCACCGCGCCGGCCGTGGCCGCGGGCAGCCTGGCGGTGGGCGACGTCGTCGCCGCGCAGGAGGGGCTGTGGTTCGCCGTCTGGATGCCGGTCGCCTTCCTGGTCTTCTGCGGCGCGGTGCTCGCCTTCTCCGTGCGCGCCCCGTTCTCCGCACCCGCCGGCGCCGATCTCGCCGGGGGCGTGCTCGCCGACTCCTCCGGGATCGACCGCTGGCTGCTGCTCGCCGGCCGCTGGGCGCTGATGGCCGCGGGCTCGGCCTTCGCCGTGGCCGTCTTCCTCGGCGGCGGCCACGGGCCGCTGCTGCCGGCGTGGCTCTGGTCGCTGGTCAAGACCGCCGCGCTGCTGGCCGTGCTGGTGTGGGTGCGGCGGCGGCTGCCGACCGTCCGGCCCGACCGGCTGCTGCCGTTCGGGTGGGTGGTCGTGCTCCCGCTGGTGCTGCTCCAACTGCTGGTGGTCGCCGTGGTCGTGGTGGGAAGGGGCTGAGGTGGTCGACGACATCGTGTTCTGGGCGCTGGCGGTCGTCGCCGTCGCCTCGGGCATCGCCGTGTTCCGGGTGGACTCGATGGCCCGGGCCACCTACGCCCTCGCCGTCTCCTTCGTCGCCGTGGGGCTGGCGCTGCTGCTGTTCGGCCTGGACTACCTGGGCGTCGTCGTCGTCCTGATGATGGTGATGGAGATGGCGATCATGGCCATCTACATGATCATGTTCATGGGGATGAACCCCGCGCTCATGCCGATGAGCATGGTGCACGGGAAGCGGACGTCGCTCGCCGTCGCGGGGCTGACCTTCGCCGTGCTGGCCGCCGGCATCCTCCTGGTGGACTGGCCGGAGCGCCGCGGTGCGCCCGCCGCCGACCTCACGCTCGCCGTCGGCCGGGCGGTCATGGGCGGCAAGATGCTGGTGATGATGACCGTGAGCGCGGTCCTCTTCGCCACGATCGTCTCCGCCCTGGTCCTGGCCCTCCCCCGCGGCCGCTACGACGCTCCCGCGGACGACGCGGAAGAGGCGGCGTCGTGACCCTGCAGACCGTGCTCCTGGTGGCCGCCGCGCTCTTCTGCGTGGGGCTCTACGGCGCCATCTCCCAGCAGGTCGTCGTCATGGTGATGATGGGCCTGGAGCTGATGCTCAACGGCGTCATCCTCGCGGCCGGCGCCTTCTGGTGGTTCCTCTCCCCCGCGCCCGACGGGCAGGTCCTGCTGCTGGTCGTCATCACGGCGATGACCGTGGAGATGGCCATGGGTTTCGCCGTCGCCACCCTGCTGCACCGCTCCCGCGGGTCGGACATGACCGACATGGCCACGGACCTGTCCCGGTGACCGCGCTGCTCTGGGCGCTCGTCGCGCTGCCCGCGGTCGTCGGTGCGCTGCTGTGCGGAGCCGGTCGCCGGGCCGACCGGGTGGCGCCGGCCGCCGCCGTCGGCACCGCCGCCCTGGTGCTGGCCGCGGCGATCGCGGTCGCCGTGTCGCGGCCGGCGGTCTCCGTGCCGTTCCTGCCGGGCGCGGACCTGGGCCTCGCGGTGGACGCGCTCACCGCCGTGGTGCTGCCCGCAGTCGCCGCGGTCACCCTGCTGGTGCTCGTCTTCTCGGCCGGCGAGATCGCCGGCGCCCGGGGCCGGTTCTTCGGGTTGGTGCTGCTGTTCGAGGCCGCGGTCGCGCTCACGACCGTCGCCACCACGCTGCCCGCGCTGCTGTTCGCCTGGGAGGTCATGGGCGCCACCTCCTACGCGCTCATCGCCTTCTCCTGGCGCGATCCCGACCGGGTCGGCGCGGGGACGACGGCCTTCCTCACCACCCGGACCGCCGACGTCGGCCTGTACGTCGCGGCCGGCGCGGCCCTGGCCGGTGGCGCCGGTCTGGGCCTCGACGAGCTGGCGGACGCCGAGGGGCCGTGGCTGGACGTCGTCGCCGCCGGCGTGCTGGTCGCGGCCCTGGGCAAGGCGGCGCAGCTGCCCTTCTCGTTCTGGCTGTCGCGGGCGATGGAGGGGCCGAGCCCGGTCAGCGCCCTGCTGCACTCCGCGGCGATGGTGGCGATGGGCGGCTACCTCCTGCTGCGCACCGCTCCCCTGCTGGCCGCCAGCGGCTGGGCCGACGACGCCGCCGCCTGGGCGGGCGCTCTCACGGCGGTCGCCCTGGGCGCCGTGGCGGTGGCCCAGCGGGACCTCAAGCAGCTGCTCGCCGCCTCCACCGCGGCGCAGCTCGGCTACGTGGTCCTGGCCGCCGGTGTCGCCGCCGTCTCCGGGGGCGCCGCCCACCTGGTGGCCCACGCGTCCACCAAGGCGCTGCTGTTCCTCGCCGCCGGCGCCTGGCTGTCGGCGCTGGGCACCAAGCAGCTGCCCGCGCTGCGCGGGGCCGCCCGCCGCTGGCCGGTCGTCGGCGTCACGGCCGCGGTCGGCGCGCTCTCCCTGGCCGGGATCGTGCCGCTGTCGCTGTGGGCCACCAAGGACGAGGTCCTCGCCGTCGCGCGGGAGCACTCGCTGCCGCTGTACGTGGTGGGCCTCGCCGGCGCCGCGCTCTCGGCCGCCTACGCGGGCAAGGTGCTGTGGATGGTTTGGCGCCGGCCTCCTGCCGCCTCCGAGAGCGGGTACGACACCGAGCGACCGGGCACCCGGCACGTGGGCGGGCTGCAGCAGGCGCCGCTGGGGGTCCTCGCCGCCGGCGCCGCCGTGCTGGGCCTGCTCGTCTGGTCGCCGGTGGGCACGGCGATCCGCACGGCCCTGGGCGAGACCGGCCTGCCCCGCCCGTCCGTGCTGGAGACGGTCCTCTCCGCCGTCCTGGCGGTCGGGGTGGTGCTGGCCGTGGGTCGCCTCCCCCTGCCCGAGCCGCGCTGGGCGGCGGGCTGGCTCGGCCTGGGGACGGCGACGCAGGTCGTGGCGGTGCGGCCGGTGCTGCGGCTGGCCGAGGCCCTCGCCCGGTTCGACGACCGGGTGCTCGACCGGTCGGTCACGGCGGCGGCCGTCGCCGTGCGGGGCGCGGCGGGCGGCTTGGCCCGATTCGACGACCGGGTGCTCGACCGCGCCGTCGAGGCGACCGGGACCGGCGGCGTCCGGGCCGCCCGGGGGGCCGCGGTCGCCGACACCACCGGCTTCGACGGGGCCGCCGAGGGCGTGGCCGCGGCGCTGCGCCGGCTCGGCGACCTGCTCCGGCGGACGCAGACCGGTCAGCTCCACCAGTACTACGTCCAGGCCGCCGTGGTGCTCGCCGCCGCGCTGGCGCTCCTGCTCCTGACGAGGTGACCGTGCTCAGCCTGATCGTCTTCCTCCCGCTGGCCGCCGCGGTCGTGCTCGGGGCCGCGCGGGCCCTGCCCGACGCGGTGTCGCGGTGGGCGTGGCTCGGGGTGACCGTGGCCGAGCTCGTGCTGGTGGGCGTGCTGGTCGCCGGCTACGACACCCCTCCCGACGGCGGGCTGGCCTGGGAGCAGCGCCTGCGCTGGATCCCGTCGGTGAACAGCAGCTACCACGTCGGGGTCGACGGGCTCTCGCTGCCGCTGGTCGCCCTGACCGCCGTCGTCTTCTGCGCCTGCGCGGTCCACGCGCTGAAGGACGCGCGCCGTCCCCGCGCCCAGGCCGCGCTCTTCCTCTTCCTGCAGGCGACCTGCCTGGGGCTGTTCGTCGCCCAGGACCTGATCCTGTTCTTCGTCTTCTTCGACCTGTCCATCGTGGGCATGTACTTCGTGATCGCCGGCTGGGGCCACGGCGGCGCCGCACGGTCGGCGCTGAAGTTCTTCCTCTACACCTTCCTGGGCAGCCTGGCGCTGCTGGTCGGCTTCATCGGTCTCTACCTCGCCGCCGATCCGCACACCTTCGACATCCCCGAGCTCGTCGCCGCGGCGCCGCTGGCCGACGACGCCGTGGCCGGGGCCTGGGTGCTCGGGGCGATCCTGCTCGGCCTCGCCGTCAAGACGCCGACCGTGCCGTTCCACACCTGGCTGCCGCCCGCGCACACCGATGCGCCGGCGATCGGCTCGGCGGTGCTGGCCGGGATCCTCCTGAAGATGGGGACCTACGGGTTCGTCCGCATCGCCATGCCCGCACTGCCCGGCGCGTGGCAGGCCTGGGCGTGGGTGGTGCTCACCGTCGGCGTCGTCTCCGTCCTCTACGGCGCCCTCGTGGCGCTGGCCCAGACCGACGTGAAGCGGATGATCGCCTACACCTCGGTCAACCACATGGGTTACGTGCTCGTGGCCGTCGGCGCCGCGGGCGTGGTGGCCGACGGGGCCCGGGAGGCCCGCGAGCTGGCGGTGACCGGCGCGGTCACCCAGATGGTGAGCCACGGGCTGATCACCAGCGCGTTGTTCCTCCTGGCCGGGGTGCTCCACGACCGCGCCGGCAGCTACGCGATGGCCGACTTCGGCGGCCTCGCCGCTCCGGCCCCCCGGTACGCGGGTCTCTTCGCGGTCGGCGCCTTCGCGTCGCTGGGGCTGCCGGCGTTCAGCGGTTTCGTCGCCGAGTTCCAGATCTTCGCCGGCAGCATCGGCGCCACCTGGTTCGCGGTGCTCGCCGTCCCCGGCATCCTGCTCACCGCGGCGCTGTTCCTGCGCGCCTACCAGCGGTTGTTCACGGGGCCGACCGTGGGCCGGGCGGAGGGCTTTCCCGACCTGCGCACCCACGAACTGCTGCCCGTCGGCGGGCTGCTGCTGCTGTCGCTGCTGATCGGCGTGGTGCCCTGGCCGCTGCTGGACCTCATCGCACCGGCGGCGGAGACCGTCGTCGGCCTGGTCTCCCGGTAGCCGCCCGTGCACTCCGAACCCCTGGCGCTGCTCCCCGAGATCTGCCTGCTGGTCGGCGCCGTCACCACCCTGCTCGCCGGATCCTTCCTCCCGCGCGAGCGGCAGTGGGGTGCGCGCCTCGTCGCCACGGCGGCCCTGGTCGCGGCCGGGATCACGGCCGCCGTCGCCCTCGCCGGCCCCGCGCGGACCGTCTACGGGGGGACCTTCGCCGTCGACACCGCCACCGGCGCCGTCCGGCTGGTGGTCGCCGCCGCCACCCTGCTGGTCATCGGCCTCGGCGTCGACGAACTGGCCGGCACCCGCCGCGAGAGCGAGACCTACGCGCTGCTGCTGCTCGGCGCGCTCGGGGCCACCGTCATGGGCAGCACCACCGACCTGCTGGTGCTGGCCGTCGCCTTCCTGCTCGGCAGCATCCCGCTGTACGGGCTGGTCGGGATGCTGCGCTCGCCCGGGGCCGCCGAGGCCGCGCTCAAGACCTACCTGCTGGGCGCCCTGTTCGGCATCCTGCTGCTGCTGGGCACGACCGTGCTCTACGGGCTGGGCGGGGCCACCGCGTACGCGGGGCTCGCGACCGGGCTGGAGGGCGCCCCGGTGGCTGCGCTCGCCGTCGGCCTGCTGGGGGTGCTGGCCGGGCTGGTGTTCAAGGCCGGGGGCGTACCGGGGCACTTCTGGGTGCCCGACGCCGCGCAGGCGGCGGGGACGCCGGCGGCCGCCTTCCTCACCACCGTGCCCAAGGTCGGCGCGCTGGTGGCGGTCTTCCGGCTGGTCGACGTGCTGCCCGCGTCCGCGGACTGGCCGCTGCTGGTCGCCGTGCTCGCCGCGGTCACCATGACGCTGGGCAACCTGGCGGCGTTCGCCCAGTCCGACGTCCGGCGGCTGCTCGGCTGGTCCACCGTCAGCCAGGTCGGCTACCTGCTGCTGCCCGTGGCCGTCGCCGGCCGCACCGGCGAGGCGCTGCCCGCACTGCTGTTCTACCTGGGCGCCTACGCGGTCACCAACCTCGCCGCGTTCGCCGTCGTCGCCGCCGTCCCCGACCGCCGGGGCCTCGAGGAGTCCCGCGGTCTCGCCACGGCCTCCCCGTGGCTGGCCGGCGCGCTGGTGGTCGCGCTGCTGGGCCTGGTCGGCACCCCGCCGACGGCGGTGTTCGTCGGCAAGCTGACGGTCTTCACCGCCGCCTGGGACGGCGGGCTGGCCTGGCTGGTCGTGGTGGCCGCCGCGAACACGGTCGCCAGCCTCTTCTACTACCTCCGCTGGCTCGCGCCGGTGTTCCGCCGTCCGGAGGGGGATGCCGGGGACGGCGGGACCCGGCCCTTCGCCTCGGTGGCCGCGGTGCTGGCCGCCGCCTGCATCCTCGGGCTGGGCCTCGCCGCCGGGGCCGTGCTGCCGCTGCTGGACGGCCCGCTCGGCGGCTGACCCGTCCGGGGCGCTCAACCCTCGGCGACCTCCAGCGTGGTGTGCATGCCGGCGGCGCTGTGCCCGCCGACCGTGCACTCCAGCAGCACCGGTTCCCCGGGCGCGACCTCGACCTCGACGGTCTGCCGCTCCCCCGGCCCCAGCAGGTCGCTGGCCCAGAGGGTGGTCCCGCCCTGCACCAGCACGACGTCGTGGGCGCTGCTGCCGGCGTTGGTGACGACGACGTCCACGGCGCCGGGCAGCAGCGTGCCGGCCGAGAGCTGGTAGCGGTACTCCTGCATGCCGATGCGCAGCTCGTCCACCGGTGGACCGTCCGGTACAGGCGCTGCACCGGAGGCCCCGCAGCCGGTGAGCAGCGCGGGGGCCGTCAGCAGCGGCAGCACGGCCGCCGCGGCGCGCCTCACCGCTTCTCCAGCAGGCGCCGGACGCCCGGGGCCGCCGGCGAGCCCGGGTCCAGCTCGAGGAACCTGCGCAGCGTCGTCACGCCCTGCGGGTCGCCGGTCCGGTCCTGCGCCAACCCCAGCAGGAGGAGGACGTCGGGGTTGTCCGGGTACCGCTCGCCCAGCTCCGCGAGCACCGGGAGCGCCTCCGACGGGCTGCCCGCGCGGACCAGCAGCCCGGCGCGCAGCAGCACCACGTCGTCGGCCGGCTGCAGCGACAGCGCCCGGTCGTAGGCGGCGAGGGCCTCGGCGTACTCGCCGGCGTGGTCGTGGGCCCGGCCGAGGGCGACCCAGGCGGCCGGGTCCTCGGGGCGCGCCTGCGCGGCCGCGAGCAGCTCCGCGGTCCCGTTCCCCGAAGCCTCGAGCTCCACCTCAGCCTGAGACCTGGCGGCGGCCGGTGCCCCGTCGCCCATATCCAGCGCCACGGCGACCGCCGCGGCACCGACGACCAGCACGAGGGAGCCGACGGTGACCAGCCGGCGCGGCAGCGCCGACGCCCGGGGCGGGGTTCCCCCGCGGGCGGGCGCGGCCGGGCCCACGGTCCGGGCCGTGTACCGGCGGTGCGCCGCGGCGAGGCGCAGATCCGCCCGGCGCACCCCGTCCTCGTCGCCCTCGTCGTCGGCCTCGGCGAGCAGCCGGGCCACCAGCGCGCCGTGCAGCGCGTCCCCTGCCGGGCTGCCGTCGGGTACCAGGGTGCCGTCGCGGTAGGCGGCCAGCACGGCCCCCGGGTCCCCGACCGGATCCGGCGTCGGGTTCCCCACCCCGCGGGCCCGGCGCAGCCGGGCCCAGAGGAGTGCACCCACCGCCGGGACCGCCAGCGCGGGCACCAGCCACACGAGCAGGCCCGGACCGGCGGGGTCGGGGCTGAGCAGCACCTGCTGGCCGTACCGGTCCACGAAGTACTGGCGCACCTGGTCGGGGGTGCGCCCGTCGGCGAGCTGCTGCTCGATGACCTCGCGGGCGCCCCCGGCGAGCACCGAGGAGCTGTCCTCCACCGACAGCCCCTGGCAGGTCGGGCAGCGGATCGTGCCGGCGACCGCAGCGACGCGCTCCTCCAGGGACGGGCGGCCGCCACCCGCGGCCTGCACCAGCCCGAGGACGGCGAACGCCACGACCCCCAGGACCAGCAGCACGCCGGCGGCCCGGCGCGGGGTGGTCACGGCGCGCCGTCCGCGGTCAGGAGCGGGACCACGTGCTCGTCGATCCACGCCGCCTCCAGCTCGCCGCTCGCCTTGGCCACCACCGTCCCGTCCCGGCCGACGAGGTAGGTCTCCGGCAGGGCGAACGTGCCCCACTCCACCGCTCGTTCGCCGTCGGGGTCGACCACGTTCGGCCACGGCGCCCCGCCGTGCTCGGCCAGGAAGGTGCGGGCGTCGTCGGCCCGGTCGCGGACGTCGATGCCGACGATCCGCAGCCCCCGCGGGCCCAGCGCCTGGTCCGCTGCGACCAGCAGCGGCTGCTCCCGGCGGCACGGGGCGCACCACGAGGCCCACACGTTGACCAGCACGACCTCGCCGTCCCAGTCGGCCAGGTCGAAGCTCCCGCCCTCCAGCGTCGGTCCCGTCAGCCCCGGGGCCGGGCCGCCCAGCAGCGCGGACTCCTGCTGCTCGGCGCCGCCCAGCCGGCCGGCGAGGACCACGCCGGCGAGGGCCACCAGGACGACGAGCACGACGGCCGCGAGCCGGCGCCGCGGGCGGCGGCCCGGGACCTCCTCGACGGCAGGGCCGCCGGCTGCGGCCTCCGGGGCGCTCATGCGGCCACCTCCACGGCCGGCGACCGGCGCCCCGGCCGCTCCGGCGGGGGTTGCTCCTCCCGCCGGCGTCGCGGCCACCCGGCCACGAGCGCGCCGGCCGCCATGACGCCGACCGACACCCACAGCCACAGCACCAGGGGGTTCACGGCCAGCCGGACGGTGGCCGTCCCGGCGTCGGCGTCGATCTCGGTGAGCACCAGGTAGGCGTCCTCGGTGAGGGTGGTCCGCACCGACGGCGTCCCGACGGCCTGGGTCAGGGTGGGGTAGCTGCTGAGCATCGGCGAGTAGACCCCGGCGTCCGCGCCGTCCTCGCGCAGCCGCAGGTCGGCGACCGCGGAGATGCGCCGCGCGTCGGGCACCATGCGCAGGTCCTCGAGCGTGGCCGTCCAGCCGCCCACGCGGACCGTCTCCCCGACGGTCAGCTGCTGCGTCGCCGACGTCCCGTAGGTGGAGGACGCCGCCACCGCGACGGCGGCCAGCACGAAGCCCAGGTGCACCAGCAGCCCGCCGTACCCCCGCCGGTGCGCGACCAGCGTGCGCCCCAGCGCCGGCGCCCACGGCCCGGGACGCAACGCCCGGGCGCGCGCGACGTCGAGAGCGACCCGGGTGCCCGTCGCGACGGTCACGAAGACCGCGAGCCCGAAGGTGAGCAGCGCGGAGACCCCCGTCAGACCGGCGAGCCCGAGCACTCCCACGGTGGCCGCACCCGCCAGCGTGGCGGGCAGCAGCACCCGGCCGAGCCGCCCGACGTGGGCCCGCCCCCACGGCAGCAGCGGCCCGACGCCCATGAGCAGGACGACGAGCAGGGCCAGCGGCACGGTCATCCGGTTGAAGTAGGGCGGCCCGACGCTCGTGCGGTCGCCGGTCACCGCCTCGAGCAGGATCGGGAAGGTGGTGCCGAGCAGGATGGTGAAGGCCAGCCCCGCCAGCAGCAGGTTGTTGGCCAGGAACGACGTCTCCCGCGACACGGTGGCCAGCAGCGGATCCTCGTCGCGCAGCCGGTCGGAGCGCCACACGAGGAGCAGCCCGGCGCCCAGGACGAGGGCCAGCAGGAAGGCCAGCAGCACCGGCCCGATCGCCGACCGGGTGAAGGCGTGCACGCTCTCGACCACCCCGCTGCGAGTGAGGAACGTCCCGAACACCACGAGCACGAAGGTGGCGATCGCCAGCGTGAGGTTCCACAGGCGCAGGGTGGGCCGGCGCCGCTGCACCATGATCGAGTGCAGCAGCGCGGTGGCGGTGAACCACGGCAGCACCGAGACGTTCTCCACCGGGTCCCAGCCCCAGTAGCCGCCCCAGCCGAGGACCTCGTAGGCCCACCAGCCGCCCATGACGACGCCGACGGTCAGGAACGTCCAGGCCACGAGCGTCCACCCGCGGACCGCGGCGACCCACGCGGGGCCGGTGCGGCCGGTGATCAGCGCCGCCACCGCGTAGGCGAACGGGACCGCCATGCCCACGAAGCCGAGGTAGAGCAGCGGCGGGTGGATGCCCATGAGCGGGTGGTCCTGCAGCAGCGGGTTGGGCCCCGGCCCGTCCGCCGGGACCGGGCTCACGCGGTCGAACGCGTTGCCGGCGAAGAGCGCCAGCCCGGCGAAGAACGCGCTCAGCGAGGAGAGCACCGCCATGGCCCACGGGTGCAGCGCCCCGGCGCGCGGGTGGACCCGCACCACGGCCAGGACGGTGAACCCGGTGAGCACCAGCAACCACAGCAGGAGCGAGCCCTCGAGCGCGGCCCAGAGGCTGATGACCGTGTAGTACGTCGGCACCGCCCGGCCGCCGTTCTCGGCGACGTACCGGATCGAGAAGTCGTGCTGCACCAGCGCCGTGACCATGGCGGCCACGGCCAGCGCGGCGCCGAACAGCGCCGCCTGCGTCGCGAGCCGGGCGAACCGCGCTGGGCGGTCGCCGCCGCGCCCGGCGACCGCCCACGCGACGGTGGCCGCCGACGAGCACACCAGGGTGAGGGCCAGCCCGCCCGGCCCGAGCAGGTACCTCATCCGCTGTCCTCCGCCGGCCGGCCGGTGCCGTCGGCGGGGGCCCGGTACTCGTTGTCGTGCTTGACCAGCAGGACGTCGGACCGGAACACGCCGTCCTCCCCGAGGCGGCCCTCGACCACCGCACCCTGCCCCTCCTGGAAGACGCCGCGCGGCTGGCCGGAGTTGACGACCGCGACCTCGGTGACCCCGTCGGTGAGCTCGAACCGGACCCCCTCACCGGTCCGCTCGACCGAGCCCTGCACCACCAGTCCGCCCAGCCGGACGCGGTCGCCCTGCAGCGAGGCGTCGGCGAGCAGCTCGGTGGGGGTCCGGTAGTAGACGAGGCTGCCCTGCAGACCGGCGGCGGCGAGGATGCCGACGCCGACGAGCACGACGCCCGCGACGGCCAGCAGCCGCAGCGGCAGCCGACGGCGTCCGCGCGGGCGCTCCTGCAGCTCCGGCCCCGGCGTCGGCGTCACCGCCGCCCCCGGCCCGGCCGGGTCCAGGCCCAGTACCCGGCCCACGTGCCACCGGTCAGCAGGTAGCCCGCGAGGACCCACCCCCACCCGTTCACGACCGGCTCCGCGGGACGACGACCAGCGGCCCGGCGGCGACCCCCGCCGGGGCGTCCCCCTCGGCGGGCGGCGCGGCAGCGGTGTCGGCCACGGCGAGCACGCGGAGCCGGCGCCGCACCACCAGCGCCCCCGCCAGCGTGAAGGCCAGGACGGCGACGCCGAGGGCCGCCGCCATCCGCGGGTCCATGGGCGCGGGGTCCGGCGACAGCACGCTGGCCGGCTGGTGCAGCGTCCGCCACCACACGACGGAGAAGTGCACGACGGGCACGTTCGCGAAGCCGATGATCCCCACCGCCGCCGCACGGCGGGCGCCCGCGGCGCGGTCGTCCCCCAGACCGCGGACGCTCAGGTAGCCGAGGTAGACCAGCAGCAGGACGGCCGTGGTGACCAGGCGCGGGTCCCAGACCCACCACACGCCCCAGACCGGCCGCCCCCACACGCTGCCGAGCGCGATCGCGAGCGCGGTCATGCCGACGCCGAGCTCCGCCGCCGCCTGCGCGACGCGGTCCCACCGCAGATCCCGGCGGACGAGGTAGGCGATGCTGGTGACGAGGACGCCGGCGAAGCACAGATAGGCCAGCCACGCGGCCGGCACGTGCACGTACATCAGGCGCTGCGGCTGACCCTGGACGGCATCGGTCGGCGCGACGGCGACGGCCAGCACGCCCGCGGCGAGCGCGGCGAGCGCGGCCGCCACGGCGAGCAACCGGTCGGCCGACCGGGGCGATCGCGTCGTCATGTCCTCACTCCTCCAGCAGAACGGGGAAGACCGCCCACGCCGCGACGACCACGGCTGCGGCGTACACGGTCACGAGCACCGCCCAGGGCAGCACGGGCACGCCCGGGGTCGACAGCTGCGTGCCCGCCAGCAGCGCCGGCAGCCCCGCAGGGAGGAGGAGTGCGGCGAGCAGTCCGCGCCGGCGGCTGCCGGAGGCCACGAGCACGCCGAAGCCGGTGGTCAGCGCCGCCAGCGCCAGGGTGCCCAGGAGCCCACCGTAGAGGGCCTGCGGCGGGACCGGTACCTCGAACAGCACCGCCACGAGGCCGCCCGCGAGCAGCCCGGTGACCAGCAGCGCCGCCCACGCCGCCAGCAGCTTGCCGGCGAACAGGGCCCCCGGCGCGACGAGCCCGCGCAGCAGGTCCCAGCTGTCCTCGGCGATCTCGGTGCCGGCCACGGTGCGCGCCAGCGGGACGGTGGCGACGAGCAGGGCCAGCCAGACGGTGCCCCCGGCCGCCGCCGCGAGGTCCTCCGGCGCCGGCCCGAACGCCAGCCCGGCCAGGACGACGAACGCCGCGACGAACGGTGCGGTCGTCACCAGCGCCTCCCGGCCGGCGCGCTCGACGGCGGCCTCGCGGCGCAGGACCGCCGCCACCTGGGCCGTGCGCGGGACCGGCGCCGTCACCGCCGGACCACCCGCCCGTCGGCGATCGACAGGTGCGCATCCGCCAGCGGGAGCAGCACCCCGGGCTGGTGGGTGGCCACCAGCAGGGCCACGCCGTCGGCGCGCACGGCGTTGAGCACCGCGGCGAGGTCGTCCAGCGCCCGCTCGTCGAGGGCGGCGGTCGGCTCGTCCAGGCACAGGACGGCGGGCCGGCAGGCGACGGCCGCGGCCAGGGCGGCCCGCACGCGCTCCCCGGCCGACAACGTGCCCACGGTCCGGTCGGCGAGCGGGTGCAGGCCCAGCGCGGCCATCGCCGCGCCGGCAGCCTGGGCGCGCCCCGCCAGCGCGGCCGTCCCGGTGACGGCGGCGCGCACCGTCTGCGCCGTCCGCAGCCCCGCTCCGCCCCGCAGGTAGAGCGCCGTCCCCACGCAGGCGCGGGTGCCGGTGGCCGGCCGGAGCAGGCCTGCGGCCAGCCGCAGCAGGGTCGACTTGCCCGAGCCGTTCGGCCCGGTCACGACGGTCAGCGTGCCGGCGGCGAGGACGAGGTCCACCGGCGCCCAGACGGGGTGGCCGCCGTGCACCCGGGTGACCCCGGACAGGCGCAGGGCCGCCGCGCCGCCGGGGACCGCGGGCCCCGGGGACGGCGGGCGGAGCGGGATCGCGCGGGGCCCCGGCACGGCCTCAGCGTAGGGCGGTCGCAGCGCCACCGGGGAGCGGGCCACCCGGCCACCGGCGCGCGCGGTCACCCGGCCTCCAGCAGCGGCTCGACGTGCGCGCGGATCCAGTCCCCGGTGACCACGCCGAGGCGCCGGGCCGCGACCCGGCCGTCGGCGTCCACGATCACCGTCGCCGGCAACCCGGGGACACCCCAGGCCGCGGTGAGCCGTCCGTCGGGGTCCACCACCGACGACGCCGGGTCCCCGCCGACCTCCGCCAGCAGGGCCCGCGCCTGCCGTTCGCCGTCCCGGGCGTCGACGCCGACCAGCCGGACCCCCCGGTCGTGCAGCCGGCGCCCCTCCGCCACCAGCGCGGGGAGCTCCTGCCGGCACGGTGCGCACCAGGCCGCCCAGAAGTTCACCACGACGACGTACCCCCGGAGCTCCGCCAGGTCCAGCTCACCGCCGGCGAGGGTGGGCCCCCGCAGCGCCGGTGCGGCCGAGCCGACCGCGACCGACGACCCCGCGGGCCGCCCGGCGGCCTTCCCGGACGGGTCGAGGAGGGCGCCGGCCACGAGCACGACCACCGCCACCGGGAGGGCGGCGAGCAGCGCCCACCGCCACCCGGACGGGCGGCGCGACCTCGGGCGGCGCAGCGTCTCCACCTGCGGCAGGATCCCATGCACGGTCGGTCCCGGCCGCACGGAGCCCCGTGCTCCCTGCGGGAACTTGTCTGGAGCAACAGTTGGCCCGTGACAATTTGTCCCGAGCCGGGCATCCCTCTAGCGTCCGGGGGGTGCGCCGCTCCCCCTCGTCCCGGACCTCCCGGGGCGTGCGCGGCGGTCGCGCGGGCGCCCTCCTCCTGCTCGCGGTGGCGCTGCTGTCCGGCTGCAGCAGCCCGCAGTCGGCGCTGGATCCCGCCGGCCCCAGCGCCCGGCGCCTCGCCACGCTGTGGTGGGCGCTGTTCGCCGTCTCGGCGGTCGTCTGGCTGGTCGTCGTCCTCTGCGTCGCCTGGGCCGTGCTGCGGCGCCGCGGGAGCGAGGTGACGCCGCGGGCCGGCGGCACGCGGACCGTCGTGGTGGCGGGCATCGTGATCCCGACACTGGTGCTCGTCGGGACGTTCGTCGGCACGGTCTCGGTGATGCGCGCGGAGGCCGAACCTCCCACGGAGCCGGCGCTCACCATCGAGGTGATCGGTCACCTCTGGTGGTGGGAGGTGCGCTACCCCGACTTCGTCACCGCCAACGAGCTCCACATCCCCGTCGGGCGCTCGGTGCAGGTGGAGCTCCGGACCGCCGACGTCATCCACAGCTTCTGGGTCCCCTCGCTCACCAGCAAGGTCGACCTGATCCCGAACCAGAACAACGAGCTCTGGCTGCACGCCGACGAGGCCGGCGAGTACCGCGGGCAGTGCGCGGAGTTCTGCGGCGCCCAGCACGCGGGCATGTCCTTCCTCGTCATCGCCGAACCGGCCGACGAGTTCGACGACTGGCTGGCCGACCAGGCCCGGCCCGCCGAGACGCCGACCGATCCGCTCGCGCTGCGCGGCCGGGAGGTGCTGGAGAGCCAGTCCTGCGCCGCCTGCCACACCGTCCGGGGCACCGATGCCGACGGCGACGTCGGCCCCGACCTGACCCACTTCGGCAGCCGGCGCACCCTCGGCGCCGGGGTCGCGCCGAACGAGCCGGGTTGGCTCGGCGGCTGGATCTCCAACTCGCAGACGATCAAGCCGGGCAACCTCATGCCCCCCCAGCCGCTGGACCCGGTGGACCTCACCGCCCTCATCGCCTACCTCGAGACCCTGGAGTGACGCGGTGACGACCGTCGAGCAGCGGAAGGCTGCGGACGAGGCCGTCGAGGAGCGGCTGGAGCCGGTCTGGGAGGAGAGCGGCGGCATCCGCGGCTGGTTCACCACCGTGGACCACAAGAAGATCGGCCGGCGGTACATGGTGACCGCCGCGTTCTTCTTCGTCGCCGCCGGGCTCGAGGCGACGGTCATGCGGAGCCAGCTCGCCGGTGCCCAGCTGGACGTGGTGAGCCCCGAGCTCTACAACCAGCTCTTCACCTTGCACGGCGTCACGATGATTTTCTTCTTCGCGACGCCGATGCTCTTCGGCTTCGGGAACTACCTGATGCCGCTGATGCTCGGCGCGCGGGACATGGCCTTCCCCCGGCTGAACGCCTTCGGGTACTGGGTGTTCGCCGCCGCCGGCCTGCTCATGACCGGGAGCCTGCTGTTCGGCGCGGCGCCCAACGGGGGCTGGTTCGCCTACGTGCCGCTCAACGAGGAGCAGTACCTCCCGGGCGTCGGCATGGACGTCTACTGCCTCGGACTGCTCCTGCTGGGCATCTCCACGACCGCCGGGGCGATCAACTTCATCGTCACCGCGCTGACGATGCGGGCGCCCGGGATGTCGCTCAACCGCGTGCCGCTGTTCGTGTGGGCGGTCGTCGTCCAGTCGTTCATGATCGTGTTCGCGCTGCCGCCGCTGAACGTCGCCAACCTGTTCCTGTTCCTGGACCGTCGGTACGGCTTCCACTTCTTCGACCCGGCCGAGGGCGGCGACCCGATCCTCTGGCAGCACTTGTTCTGGCTGTTCGGGCACCCGGACGTCTACATCATCGTGCTGCCGGCGCTCGGCATCGTCTCGGCGATCGTGCCGACGTTCTCCCGCCGGCCGGTCGCGGCCTACCCGCTGGTCGTGCTGGCCACCGCGGCGATCGGCATCATCAGCTTCGGGGTCTGGGTGCACCACATGTTCGCCACCGGCCTGCCGCAGCTGTCCCTGTCCTTCTTCAGCGCGGCCAGCCTGATCGTGACGGTGCCGTCGGGCATCCAGATCTTCGCGTGGCTCGTCACCATCATGCTCGGCCGGCTGGTGGTCCGGACGCCGATGCTGTGGGTGCTCGGCTTCCTCGTCGTCTTCGTCGCCGGAGGCGTCACGGGCGTGATGTTCGCCGTCGTGCCCTTCGACCAGCAGACGCACGACTCCTACTTCGTCGTGGCGCACTTCCACTACGTGCTCTTCGGCGGCGCGGTCTTCCCGATCATCGCCGGCATCTACTACTGGTTCGGCAAGTTCACCGGCCGCATGCTCAGCGAACGGCTGGGCCGGTGGAGCTTCTGGGTGGTGTTCGCCGGCTTCAACGTCACGTTCTTCCCCATGCACGTGCTCGGCCTGCTGGGGATGCCGCGGCGGATCTACACCTACGAGCCGGAGCTCGGCTGGGCGGGCTGGAACCTCGTCGAGACCATCGGCGCCTACGTCCTCCTGGTCGGCCTGAGCCTCACCCTCTACAACATCGTGCGGGCGCTGCGCCGCGGGCCGGCCGCACCGGACAACCCGTGGGGCGGGGAGACGCTGGAGTGGGCCACCACCTCGCCGCCCAAGGAGTACAACTTCCCGGTCGTGCCCACCGTGCACAGCCTGCACCCCATGTGGGACGAGAAGTCGCTGGCCTCCATGGCGCGGGACCGCGACGACGAGGAGCGCACGCTCACCGACGGCAAGCAGGCCCTGCGCACCAGCGATCTCGACGGCGTCCCGGAGCACCCCGTCGCACTCCCCGAGGAGTCGGTGCTCCCGCTCGTCGTAGCCCTCGGGCTCGCCGCGCCGACGTTCGCGCTGGTCCTCGGCGCTCCGCTCGTCGCCGCCGTGTCCGCGCTGCTGCTGCCCGCCGGGCTGTTCGTGTGGCACTGGCCGCGGGCCGCCCGCCAGGAGGCGGCGCGGTCGCGGGACGCCGCGCCGGCGGGGGCGGACGCGTGACCGCCCTCCGGGCCGCCGCCACCGACCCGGCCGCGGCGGCCCGCGAGGTCCCCGCCGGCCGCCGCCCCGGCTGGTGGGGCATGGTGCTCGCGCTGGTGACCGACGTCGCCGCGTTCGCCGCGCTGCTGGCCGCCTACTTCTACATCCGGTTCGTGACCGCCGGGGACAACTGGCCACCGGGCGACATCCCGGAGCCGAAGCTCCTGAAGGCCTGGATCATGACGGCCCTGCTGCTCGCCAGCAGCGCACCGCTCGTCTTCGCGGACCACGGGATCAAGAACGGCCGGCGCGGCCGGATGCTGGCCGGCGTCGGTGTCACGGTCCTGCTGGGCGTGGCGTTCCTGGTCGTGCAGGGCCTGGAGTACCGCGAGAAGCTGACCATGGAGTTCACCCCGCAGACCAACGCCTACGGCTCGCTGTTCTTCGCCATCACCGGCTTCCACGGGCTGCACGTGATCGTCGGTGTGCTGGCCCTGCTGGTGATCCTCGTCGCCGGTCTCGCCGGCCGGATCACCCACCGCCACCACGCGATCGTCCGCATCACCGGTCTGTACTGGCACACGGTGGGGGCGGTCTGGGTCTTCATCTTCGGCTCCCTCTACCTGGCGGCGCAGCTGTGAGGGCGGCCGCCGAGCGGGCCGGGCTGCGGGCCGCGCCCTGGTTGCTGTGGTTCGGCGTCCTGGGCGGTGGCATCGCCTGGACCCTGCACACCGTCGTCGACTGGGGCCTGGAGGAGACCGTCTGCCGCTCGGGCAACGACGATCTGCTGGGCCTGCCGCTGCGTCCGGTCCTCGGCGTGCTGTCGCTGCTGTTCCTCGCCCTGGCGGTCGCCTCGACCGTCGTCGCCTACGTGCTGTGGCGACGGCTGTCCGTCGCCCCGGCCGGCGACGATCTGGCGGAGCTGCGGCGCGGGCGGGCCTCGTTCATGGCCCTGGTCGGCCTGGTCGCCGACGTCCTGTTCACCCTCATGGTGCTGATGAGCAGCGTCGCCGTCCTCGTGATCCCGGTGTGCGTGTCATGAGCGGCGAGCTCCTCGCGCACGGCGGCGCGCACGGCGGCGTGGTCTGGCAGACCGCCGTGCTCGTCGGCGCGGCCGGTGCCCTGGCGGTGGCCTACGACGTGGGGGCGCGGCGGCTGCTCGCAGCCCACCCGACCTCGTCGTGGACCTGGCGTCGCTGGGCCTTCCCCGCCGGGCTCGCCGTGCTCGTCGTCGCGCTGCTGCCCCCGCTGGAGCCGGTCGTCGCGGCGAGCTTCCCACTGCACATGACCCAGCACGTCGCGCTGCTGATGGTGGCCGCCCCGCTGCTGGCGCTCGGCGCGTCGGGGCTCCCCCTGCTGCTCGTCCTGCCGCACCGCCGGCGGCGGCAGGTGGCCGCGGTCCGCTCGTCGTCACCGGTCCGGCGGGCCCGGGCCGTCGCCGCGCTGCCGGCGGTCGTCGTGGCCGGGCACGCGGCCGTCGTGAGCGCCTGGCACCTCCCGGGGCTGTACTCGGCGGCGCTGGCCTCGACGGCCGTGCACGTCACCGAGCACGCCGCCTTCCTGGCGGTGGGCTGGTGGTTCTGGTCGCTGGTGACGACGCCGGCCACCGAGCTGGACGGCCGCACGGCGCTCTACATCGCCGCCAGCGGGCTGCCGATGAACCTGCTGGGCGCCGTCCTGACCTTCGCGCCCGTCCCCCTCTACCCCGCCCAGACCGGGACCGGCCCCGGCGCGCTGACCGAGCAGCAGCTCGCCGGCCTCCTCATGTGGGTTCCCGCGGGGGCGGTCTATCTGGGGCTGTGCGCGGTCGTCCTGCTGCTGTGGCTGCGCAGGTTGGAGCGCGACTCCCCGGGCGGCACGGTCCTCCCGGCGCCCGACGTGCCCGGTGCGCGGGAGCCGGCCGACGCCGGCAGGCTCGCGACGGCGGACGGGAGGCCGGCATCGTGAGACGCACCCCGGGCGGTCCGCTGCCCTGGCTGGCCACGCTGGCGGCCCTGGTGGCGGTCGGTGCCTGCTCCACCCCCGGCGAGCAGCTGCCGCCCGCCGAGTCGCAGCTGGGCGATCCCGACCGCGGCGCCGCGCTGATCACCGACTACGGCTGCGGCTCCTGCCACGTCATCCCCGGCCTGGAGCAGGCCGACGGCCTGGTCGGCCCCCCGCTGACCAGCTTCGGCCGGCGCATGTACATCGCCGGCAACCTGCCGAACAACGCGGAGAACCTGCAGTACTGGATCCGCGAACCGCAGGACGTGGAACCGGGCACCGCCATGCCCGACCTCGGGGTTCCCCGCGTCGACGCCCGCGACATCGCCGCCTACCTCCTGACGCTCGAATGACCGCCCGCCCCTCGCACGCGGGGCGGGCGGGGCGCTGGCCCGCGTTCCTCCTGCTCCTCGTCCTCGTCCTCGCCGGTGTGGCGCTGGGCGATCCGGTCGCCGCGGGGCCGGCTCCGGAACCGGTGCCGGCGACGCCGCCTCCCCCGCGGCCGGACCCGGCCGGGGAGGGGGCGCTCGCCCGGGCCCAGGAGCTGTACCGGGCCAGCTGCGCGTCCTGCCACGGGCAGGAGGGCGGGGGCAGCCAACGGGGCCCGAGCCTGATCGGCGTGGGTGAGGCGTCCGTCGACTTCCAGCTGGAGACCGGCCGCATGCCCCTGGACGAGGAGGAGGCCAGCGCCGAGCGCGGGGAACCCGCGTTCAGCGAGGAGGACATCGACGCCCTCGTGGAGTACGTCGGCTCGTTCGGGCCCGGCGGGCCGGAGGTGCCGGAGGTCGGACCGGGCGACCTCACCGAGGGCCGCGCGCTCTACCTGCAGAACTGCGCCGCCTGCCACTCCTCGAGCGGCACCGGCTACACCCAGGTCGGCGGGCGCCAGGCGCCGTCGCTGATGGAGACCGCCCCGCAGCAGGTCGCCGAGGCGATCCGCGTGGGACCCAACCTCATGCCCGTGTGGCCGGAGGAGGCGCTGGACCAGGACCAGCTGGACTCGGTGGTCGCCTACGTGCAGGAGCTGCAGCGGCTGGACGGACGGGGCGGCGCCGACCTCGGCCGCATCGGCCCGGTGGCCGAGACCGTCGTCGGGTTCGCCGCGCTCGCGCTGCTGGTCCTCGTCGTGCGGCTGCTCGGGAAGCGGGCACCGTGAGGCGTGCGTCCGCGGAGGGGTGGATCGCCGCAGCCTTCCTGGGTGCGGCCACGTGCGCGGTGCTCTTCATCGCGGCCTACGTCGTCGACTCGTCGCCGCAGTGGATGGGAGCCCTGCTCGCCGCCGCCTTCGGGTTGCTGGCGCTCGGGCTGGTCGTCTGGTCGCACACGCTGCTGCCCCACGGCACCTACGTCGAGGAGCGCGCACCGATGCCGTCGTCACCGGCGGCGGAGGACGCCTTCGTGGACACCCTCGAGCGCGGCGGCCCCGGCACGCCCGGCGTGGTCCGCCGGACGCTGCTGCTGGCCGGGCTGGGGCTCGGCGCCGCCGTCGTCGTCCCGCTGCGGAGCCTGCTCCTGCCCGGGAGCGAGCCGCCGGGAGAAGCGCTGCGGCACAGCCCGTGGCACAGCGGCGCCCGCCTGATGACCCGGGCCGGCGACCTGATCCGTCCCGGCGAGGTCGTCCCCGGCACCGAGCTGACCGTCTTCCCCGAGGGGGAGCTGCGCGCCGACGACGCCTCCACCGTGCTGCTGCGGCTGCCGCCGGAGGACGTCCCGCTGCTGCCCGGGGAGACCGCCCGCTTCGCCGTCGAGGGGATCGTGGCCTTCTCCAAGCTGTGCACCCACGCCGGCTGCCCCGTCGGGCTCTACGAGCAGACCACGCGCCAGCTGTTCTGCCCCTGCCACCAGTCGGTCTTCGACGTGCTGCGGGGGGCCGAACCCACCGCTGGGCCCGCGGTGCGCCCGCTGCCCCAGCTTCCGCTGGGCGTCGACGACGACGGGTACCTCGTCGCGCTGGGCGGGTTCCGCGGTCAGGTGGGGCCGACCTTCTGGAGGGAGGCATGATCATCCGCCGGGCGGTGCAGCGCACCGACGAACGGCTGGGGTTCTCCTCCACCGCGAAGTCGGGCCTGAACAAGGTGTTCCCCGACCACTGGTCGTTCATGATCGGCGAGATCGCCCTCTACAGCTTCGTGTACCTCGTGCTGTCCGGCGTCTTCCTGACCCTGTTCTTCGACGCCTCCACGGCGCGCACGGTGTACGAGGGCAGCTACGACGCCATGCACGGCTCCGAGACCTCGGCGGCCTACGCCTCGGCCCTGCAGCTGAGCCACGACGTCCGGATGGGCCTGGTGATCCGGCAGTCCCACCACTGGGCGGCGCTGCTGTTCACCGGCGCGATCGTCGTGCACCTGTGCCGCATCTTCTTCACCGGCGCCTTCCGCCGGCCCCGGGGCATCAACTGGGCGGTCGGGGTGACGCTGCTGCTCCTGGCGATCGTCAACGGCTTCGCCGGCTACTCCCTGCCCGACGACCTGCTGTCGGGCACCGGGCTCCGGGTGGCGAACGCCGTGCTGCTGTCCATCCCGGTGGTGGGCGGCTGGCTGGCGTTCCTCGTCTGGGGCGGCGAGTTCCCGGCCGAGGCCATGATCGAGCGCCTGTACGTCGTCCACATCCTCGTCGTCCCGGCGCTGATCACGGCGCTGATCACCGCCCACATGGTCATCCTCGTCCGGCAGAAGCACACCCACTTCCCCGGTCCCGGCCGCACGGACACCAACGTCGTCGGCTCCCGGCTGTGGCCGGCCTACGCCGTGCGCAGCGTGGGGCTGCTGTTCTTCGTCGTCGCCCTCGCGCTGGCGCTCGGCGGGCTCGTCCAGATCAACCCCATCTGGTACTGGGGGCCGTTCGAACCCGGCTCGGCGACCGCCCCGGCCCAGCCGGACTGGTACGTCGGGTGGGTCGACGGGGCCCTGCGGCTGATGCCGCCGTGGGAGCCGGTCGTCTTCGGGTACCGGCTCTCGAGCGTGTTCCTGCCGGCCGTCGTGCTGCCCGGCCTGACGTTCCTGGTGCTCTACCTCTGGCCGTGGCTGGAACGGCTGGTGACCGGGGACCGCCGGGAGCACCAGGTGCTGCAGCGGCCGCGGGACTGCCCGGGGCGCGTCGCCGCCGGCGTCGCCGCGCTGACGTTCTACGGCGTGCTGCTGATCGCCTTCAGCCTCGACATCGTCAGCCAGTACACCGGCATCGCGGTCTTCGCCCTGGTCCACTCCTTCCGGGTGGCGGTCCTGGTCCTCCCGCTGCTGACCGGCGCGGTGGCCTTCGTGCTCGCCAGGGCGCTGCGGGACAGCGACGCCGAGGGGCTGCTGGCGCTGACCGGATCCGACCTGCGCCGATCGCTGCGCCGGCACCGGGAGGTCCCCGCGGAGCTCTCGGGCGCGGACGATGCCGAGCAGCGTCCGGCGACGGAGCCCGAGCACACGCCCACCGGACCGGTGGGCCGGGACGAGGAGGAGTCCGAACCGGTGCGGGTCGAGGCGGGGCCGGTCCCGTGAGCGAGCACGTGGAGGTGTGGCGGCAGCCGGCTGGGAGCTGGCGGTGGCGCTACGTCGGGGCGGAGGACGGCGGCGGGACGGTCGAGCTGCCCAGCCACTCGTCGGAGGCCACCTGCGAGGCCGCTGTCGATGCCGCGCGCACCGCCTACCCGGGGCTCACCGTGGTCGTCGACCGGTCGTCGGCGGATGATGCCGCCGCCGACGGCGCGGCCTGGCGCGCACGGTGGCTGGGGGCCGCCCTGGTGGTGTTCCTCGTCGCCGTCCGGAGGCACGGCGTCCGGACGGCGGCCGTCGTGGTGGTCGCCGCGCTGGCGGTCACCGCACGCGACCGCCGCGGGGCACGCACCGGCGGGAGCGCGGCGTGACCCCCCCGGTCCGGACGTCCGGCGGTGGGCTCGGTCGTGCGCTGCGGATCGCCCTGGTGGTGCTGGCCGTGGCTGCGGTCGTCGCCGTCATGGTCCGGCTGTCGGTGTGGCAGTGGGACCGCGGCCGCGCCCGCGGATCCCTGCTGAACTACAGCTACGCCGTCGAGTGGCTCGCCTTCGCCGTCCTCACGGTCGTCGGTGCGGTCCGGCTGTGGCGGGAGGGTCGCAGCGTCGCGGACGAGGAGCGCCCACCGGAGCGGCCCGCCGGCGGGCCGCTCGTGGGCCCACCGCTCCAGCCGGGGCAGGAGCTGGAGGAGCTCACCTGGGTGCGGCTGCGCCGCCGGCTGGGGCTCTCCCGCGACTGAGCCCGTGCCTCCCCCGGTCGAAACGGGGCGCTCAGCCGGGGAGCTCCGCCGCCGGCCGGACGTCGCCGGCCGTCACCAGCACGTCGAGGGCCGCCACCACGCTCTCCCGCTGCTCGGCCGGCACCCGGCCGAGGCAGTCGTGCAGCTGGTCCAGCCGCAGCCGGTCGTAGCGGTCGAGGGTCCGCATGCCCAGCCGCGTGAGGACGAGGTTGATTTCGCGGCGGGTCTGCGGCGAGGGCCGGCGCTCCACCAGCCCCGCTGCGACGAGCCGGTCGACCAGCCGGCTGCTGGTGGACGTGGTGATCCCCAGGTCCTGGGCCAGCCGGCCGAGGTTGGCCCCCGGCGCCCCGTGCAGGACGGTGAGCGCCCGCAGCTGCACGGCCGAGACGTCGCCGACCGCATCGGCCGCCCGTACCGACACCGCCATGGCCAGCCGGACGGCGCCGAGGAGCGTCCGGTCTTCGTCGGCCTCGTCCACGTGCTCGCCTCCATGTTGCGCACCCGGTCCGCCTGGCCGGTCGTGCCCTCCATCATCGGGCACGGCCGGACGGCACACCGGGCGGGCAGCCGTTCGGGGCCGGCGACGGCCGTGCGGTGACGGTCGTGTGACATCGAGACCGGGCCTCGCCGCGCCGGGCCGGTGGGTGCCATGCTGACGCCGAGTGTCCAGCCACCGGCACGTTCCCCGCCTCGTCCTGCGAGAGGGTCGCCATGGGAACCATCCACCTCCCACCGGTCCGGCGCTCGGCGGACTCCACACCTCCCCCGGCCGACGCCGAGGAGGAGGCCGTCCTGGTCGAGTTGTCGCTCCCCGCCACCGTCACCCACCGGGGGCACCCCGACCTCTCGGCGCTGACCGACTCGGTGGAGGACGCCATCCTGGCGGCGGGGGCCGGCGAGCTCGACGGTCTCCAGACCCACGGCTCGGCGGTCACGCTCTTCGCCTACGGCCGGGACGCCGAGCGGCTGTGGCGGTCGATGGAGCCCGTGGTGCGGGAGTTCCCGCACCACCGGGGAACCGTGACCATCCGGTACGGGCTGTTCGGAGCAGCCGCCCGTCAGCTCGACTGCTGAGCGCGACGCCCCGCCCGCACGACCACCCGGTCACCGACCCGGCGGCCGTCCGGGGCGGTGACGGTCCGGACGGCCGCCGGGCCGCGGCTCCGGCCGCGGGGGGCCGCGAGCGCTCCGCCGGGGGGTGGGCCGGGCCCTGCGCCGCCAAGCGCGCCCGTTGCGGCTCGACCGTGTACTTCGGATCGTCGGCCGACGCCATCCCCGCCTCGAACACGCCCCACCGGGTGGTCGCGGAAGCGGTGAGCAGGAGCGCACCGCCGACCCGCCCGAGCCACGGCCGGCGGGCCCCGGCGAGCGCCGCCGCGCTCCCGGCGAGGAGGAGCTTCTCCGCCGCCTCCACCAGCCGGCCGGAGCGGCCCTCGGAGTAGGGCTCGGCCACCATGCCGAGCCGCTTCCTCATCAGGCGGGTGGCGGCGATCTCGGTGGCTGCGCCCGCTACGGCGAGCCGCCGCGGGAGCCCGGCCTCGACGGACGGTCCCGCGAGCAGCCCCAGCCCCCCGGCGGATGCCGCGCTGGACCCGGCGAAGAGGAACGGCAGCTCGCGGTAGCCATCGTGCCAGGCCGGCACGGCGGTGTCGGACACCAGCGCCGCGGTGTAGGTGGAGACACCGGTGCCGAGCAGCGCGGCTCCGCCCGTGGCGGCCAGTCCCAGCCGCGGCAGCCGCCCGGTCAGCGCGCTGCCGGCCGCGGCTGCGGCCAGGGGCGCGTACCCGGCCAGCAACCAGGAGCCGACGCTCATCGGCGAGGTGACCTTGATGACCCGCAGCATGTTGAGGAACCGGCCCGGCCGCCCGAGGTCGTGGATCAGCCCCGCCAGGGACAGCCCCACGCCCACGGCCGAACCGACCTTGGCCACCCTGGCCAGGCCCCGCCGCCCCGTCGCGTCCGCGGCCAGCGCCATCGCCGACGACGCCCCGGCCAGCCCGCCGGTGAAGAAGTAGCCGGCGATGTCCGGGGCCTCCCACACCGGGGAGTTGATGATCGGCTTGCCGTAGTACGAGGTGAAGGTGGCGTCGGGGACGACGGGCTGCTCGCCGCCGCGCCGCCGCCGTCCGCCCTTGGCGCCGGTCAGCCCGCCCCGGCCGGGGATCTTCGGCTGCACGCCCTCCCGGGTGACCTCGGACTCGCTCATGAGCGCCTCCCGACCAGCGCGCCGGCGACCATGCCGGCCAGCGAGAGGGCCGCCAGACCGACGTGCCGCCACATGTCCGGCAGGTCGCGGGTGGTGACCACCGGGTCCGGTGGCAACCCGTACACCTCGGGCGCGTCGAGCAGGAGGAAGAAGGCACCGTCGCCGCCGACACCGTCATCGGGGTCGTGGCCGTAGAGCCGGGCGTCGGCGATGCCCTGGTCGTGCAGCCGCCCCACCCGTTCCGCGGCCCGCTCCCGCAGCTCGTCGAGGACGCCGTACTGGATGGAGTCGGTCGGGCAGGCCTTGGCGCAGGCGGGTTCCTGGCCCACGGACGTCCGGTCGTAGCACAGCGTGCACTTGAACGCGCGGCCGTCGTCCTCGCGCTGGTCGATCACGCCGTAGGGGCAGGCCGGGATGCAGTACCCGCAGCCGTTGCAGATGTCCTCCTGGACGATGACGGTGCCGAACTCGGTGCGCACCAGCGACCCGGTCGGGCAGACGTCCAGGCAGGCGGCGTGCGTGCAGTGCTTGCAGACGTCGCTGGACATCAGCCAGCGCAGGTCCCCCGTCTCCGCGGGGGCGCCGTCCGGCCCGGGACCGGGGGTGGTCGGCGTGACCGTCGCCCCCTCCGGCGACGTGCCCGAACCTTCCGGGGCGAGCTGGAGGAGGTTCACCGACGAGTGGTCCACGCCGGGTTCCTGCATCGCCAGCGGCTTGCGCTGCTCGATGAAGGCCACGTGCCGCCAGGTGTCCGCCCCCAGCCCGGCGGTGTTGTCGTACGACATCCCGGTCATCTGCAGGCCGTCCTCGGGGATGGCGTTCCACTCCTTGCACGCCACCTCGCACGCCTTGCAGCCGATGCAGACCGAGGTGTCGGTGAAGAAGCCCATCCGCGGGGGGTGGTCGGCGTGCCCGGAGAGCGCCGCCGGGTCGGCGTCGCCGCGGGTCGCCGCCGTCAACCCGGCGCGCAGCACGGGGGCGTCGAGGAAGGTTCTCGTCACGTCAGACCTCCGTACCGGTCTCGTCGGTGATCCCGGCCCGGACCTGGTGCTCCTGCACCAGGTCGGCGCGCGCCGGGCCGCGGGGCCGCCGGCCGGGCCGGATGTCGCAGGTCAGCGCCTTGGTCTCCATGATGTGGACGTTCGGGTCGAGGGACTGGTGGGTGAGCTCGTTGGCCGAGTCGCCCTGCACCAGCCCGTTCGGGCCCCAGTGGTAGGGCAGGCCGATCTGGTGCAGCGTCCTGCCCTGCACCGTCAACGGGGTCAGCCGCTCGGTGACCAGCACCCGCGCCTCGATGACACCGCGGGCGGTGATCACCGTCGCCCAGCCCATGTGCTCCAGCCCCCGCAGCTGCGCGAGCTCCGGGGAGACCTCGCAGAACATCTCGGGCATGAGCTCGGACAGGTAGGGCAGCCAGCGGCTCATCCCCCCGGCCGTGTGGTGCTCGGTGAGCCGGTAGGTGGTCATGGCGAACGGGTAGACGTCGGCCCCGGGCGCATTGCCGCTGGGGTGGTAGCGGTTGTACTTCTTCGGCGGCATGACCTGCCGGACCGGGTTGCGCTGCTGCCCGTAGAGCAGGTTGTCGAACGGGGAGTCCTGCGGCTCGTAGTGGGTCGGCAGCGGCCCGTCGGTCAGTCCGGCCGGGACGAACAGCCAGCCCTTGCCGTCGGACTGCATGATGAACGGGTCGACGCCGGACAGCGCCTCCCCGCCCGTGGCGCCCTCCGGTGGCCGGTGCCAGGGCGACATGTGCTTGGCGAAGTCGGGGATGTCGTGCCCGGTCCACCCGGCGCTGTCCTCGTCCCACCAGACCAGCGCCTTGCGCTCGCTCCAGGGCTTGCCGTCGGGATCGGCGGAGGCGCGGTTGTAGAGGATCCGGCGGTTGGCAGGCCAGGCCCAGCCCCACTCGCCGGCCACCCAGTCCTGCAGCTTGGCGGGCTTGCGCCGGTCGGCCTGGTTGATCCCGTCGGCGTAGACGCCGCAGTAGATCCAGCACCCGCATGCGGTGGAGCCGTCCGCCTCCAGCTGCTCGTAGCTGGCCAGCGGGCGGCCCTCGCCGTCGAACCCGTTGATCTCGGCGAGCACGGCTTCGGCCTCCGGCTCGGCGAGCGGGCCCTTCGTCGGGTAGTCCCACGTCAGGTCCAGGACCGCGCGGTCGCGCGGATCGGTGGAGCCGGCGAGCTTCTCGCGGACGATCCGGCCGAGGTGGAACATGAACCACAGGTCGCTGCGTGCGTCACCGGGTGGTTCGACCGCCTGGTGGTGGTACTGCAGCATCCGCTGGGTGTTGGTGAAGCTGCCGTCCTTCTCGACGTGGGTTGCGGCCGGCAGGAAGAAGATCTCCGCACGGATGTCCTCGGTGCGGAGCTCGCCGGTGTCGATCTCCGGGCCGTCCTTCCACCAGGTGGCGCTCTCGATGAGCGAGAAGTCGCGGACGACGAGCCAGTCGAGGTTGGCCATGCCCATCCGCTGCAGCTTGGCGTTGGCGTTGCCGACGGCCGGGTTCTGCCCGAGGAGGAAGTAGCCGGTGGTCGTGCCCTCGAGCTGCGCGTGCACGGTCTCGTAGTTGCTGTGGCTGCCGGTCAGCCGGGGCAGGTGGCCGAAGCAGAAGTCGTTCTCCGGCGTGGCCGCGGCCCCGTACCAGGCCTTGAGCAGGCTGACGGTGTAGGCGCCCATCTCGGCCCAGAAGCCCTTGTCGGCCCGCTCCCCCTCGATGAATGCCTGGAGGTCCTCGCCCTCGTGCGCGTGCGGCATCGGGATGTAGCCCGGAAGGATGTTGAACAGGGTCGGGATGTCGGTGCTGCCCTGGATGGAGGCGTGGCCGCGCAGGGCCATGATGCCGCCGCCGGGGCGGCCCATGTTGCCCAGCAGCAGCTGCAGGACGGCAGCCGCCCGGATGTACTGCACGCCGACCGTGTGCTGCGTCCAGCCCACCGCGTAGACGAACTCGCTGGTGCGGTCGCGCCCGGAGTTCTCCTCCAGCTTCTCGCACACGCGCAGGAAGAGATCCTGCGGGATGCCGCAGATCTGCTCCACCGTCTCGGGCGTGTAGCGCGCGTAGTGCCGCTTGAGCACCTGGAAGACGCACCGCGGGTCCTGCAGCGTCTCGTCGCGCTCCGGCGTCCCCGGCCCGATCCGGGCTCCGCTGGCGCCGGTGCTCTCCCCGCGGCTGTGCTTCTGCGATTGCTGCTGGTACTGCTTATCGCGCTTGCCGGAGGCGGCCTGCACCTGGGCGCCCTCGTACTGCCAGCTGGTCGGCGTGTAGCTGCGCCCCTCGCGATCGAGGCCGGAGAAGACGCCGTCGAGGTCCTCGGTGTCGCAGAAGTCCTCCCGCAGGATGTTGGGCGCGTTGGTGTAGGCCAGCACGTACTCGTGGAAGTACCTGTCGTTCTGCAGGACGTGGTTGATGATCCCGCCGAGGAAGGCGATGTCGGTGCCCGCGCGCAGCGGCACGTGCAGGTCGGCCAGGGCGCTGGTGCGGGTGAACCGCGGGTCGACGTGGATGACCGTCGCCCCCCGCGCCTTGGCCTCCATCACCCACTGGAACCCCACCGGGTGGCACTCGGCCATGTTGGAGCCCTGGATGACGATGCAGTCGGAGTTCTGCAGGTCCTGCTGGTAGGTCGTGGCCCCGCCGCGACCGAACGAGGTGCCCAGACCGGGCACCGTGGAGGAGTGCTATATGCGGGCCTGGTTCTCGATCTGGATCGCGCCGAGCGAGGTGAACAGCTTCTTGATGAGGTAGTTCTCCTCGTTGTCGAGGGTGGCCCCACCGAGCGAGGCGAAGCCCATCGTCCGGTTGACCTTCTTGCCCTCGACCTCGTCTTGCCAGCCCGCGCGGCGGCTCTCGATCACCCGGTCGGCGATCATGTCCATGGCCGTGTCGAGGTCCAGGGACTCCCAGTCGGTGCCGTGCGGCCGGCGGTACAGCACCCGGTGCTGCCGGCCGTCACCGGTCACCAGCTGCTTGCTGGCCGCACCCTTGGGGCACAGCCGCCCGCGGCTGACCGGCGAGTCGGGGTCGCCCTCGATCTGGGTGACCTGCCCGTCTTGGACGTAGACGTTCTGCCCGCAGCCGACGGCGCAGTACGGGCACACCGACTTGACCACCTTGTCGGCGGTCGCCGTGCGCGGCACCAGGTTCTTCGTGGTCCTGCTGTAGGCGGCGCTGCCGCGGCCGAGCGGGTCGTCCCCGGTCAGCTGCCGGTAGACCGGCCAGGACTCGATGAAGGTCTTGAGGCCCATCGCTCCCTCACTGCTCCGTCTCGGGGTCGGGGTGGCCGACGCGGTCCGCGGGCCGCCCGGCGGCGTCGCGGGCCCTGTCCTGGGGGACGGCGGCCGTCGCCGCGGCGGTCACGGCCGGCCCGGGTTCGCGTGGTGCCTCCGGGTGCGGCCGGGTGGGTGCACGGGTCTGCGCCTCGAGGACGCGCCGCCCGAGGTCTGCCCGTTCGTCGTCGGAGAGCGCCTCGCGCAACCGGAGGAAGACCTGGTCCTCGAGGGCCACGTGCTTGTGCAGCTGCGTCGTCACGGTCTTCACGAGGTCGTCGAACTCCTCGCTCTGCGGATCCGCGCGCGACAGCGCCAGGAGGGTCTCGGTCGCCTCCTGCTCCTGGGCGGTCCCGCGCTCGGCCCAGTCGTCCCCGTCCGGGAGGGCACGGCGCACCGCGGGCCAGAGGTGCTCCTCCTCGGCGGTCTCGTGGGAGGCCAGCGCCATGCTGATCATGTCGACGATCGACTCCCGCTCGGAGGCCTGCGCCGGGGTGCCGCCCTTGCTGCGGCCGGGGATGGCGGACAGCTGCTTGACCATGGCGACGACGGCGTCGTGCTGCCGGGTCAGGACGGTGAGCACGTCGGCCGTCGCACCCGGGTCGTGCACGGGGCCGGGGGCGGCCGTCCGCGCCCGCGTGGCGGCGATCATCTGCGGGTCGGCCTGGGCCCGCCGGCGCAGCCAGGCGTGCACCACGTCCCGGGCCTGCGGCTCGTGGGCCGGAGGGTTCGCCAGGTGCTGGGTGCTGCCGGGGAGGACGCCCGGACGCCGGTTCTCCTCCTCGGTGACGACGTCGCTGCCGTCCGCGGGCAGCCCCGTGGCGATGAGGTAGGCCAGCCCCGGGTGGATGCCCAGCCGCCGCGCGGCGGCCGGGTAGTCCGTCCCGCCGCCGAGGACGGCGAGGACCTGGTCCCTGGTCGGCATCCCGCACCCCCACCGTTGGTGTCCAGCAAGCTTCCCGGTGGTCACTCAACCAGCACCCGGTCCTGGGCGCATCCCCTGGCGGCGGAGGGGCGGCCGACGACCTGGCAGGCGGGGTCCCGGTGCGGGCGGGCCCGACGGCCGGCAGGACCGCCGGGGACGGCCGCCCGTCGCGGCCCTGCCGGGCGCGTGCGGCCGCCACGGTCCGCGGCGCCGTCCGCGCGATCACGGTTGGCCGTCCCCCGGCTGCTCCCGCAGCATGGCCGTCATGATCGGGACACCGGATGCCGTGGTCGTGGGCTCGGGCCCCAACGGGCTGGCCGCCGCGCTCCGGTTGTCCGCCGCCGGGCTGCGGGTCCGCGTCGTCGAGCGGAACGAGCAGATCGGCGGCGGGCTCCGGTCCCAGGCGCTCACCCGCCCGGGGTTCGTGCACGACGTCTGCGCCGCGGCCCACCCGATGGCCGCTGCGTCCCCGTTCTTCCGCGAGTTCGACCTCGCCGCCCGCGGCGTGCGCCTCCTGCAGCCGGAGATCCCGTACGCGCACCCGCTGGACGGCCGCCCGGCTGCGGTGGCCCGTTCCTCGGTCGAGGCGACCGCGGCGGGGCTGGGCGCCGACGGGGCGGCCTACCGGCGGCTGCTGGGGCCTCTCGTGGAGGACGCCCAGGACATCGTCGACCACTTCCTCGGCAGCGCGTTCCGGCGGCTCCCCACCCACGGGGTGGCGGCGGTCACCCGGTTCGGGCTGCTGGGGTTGCCGAGCATCCGCACCCTCACCCGCCGGTGGTTCGACGACGACCCCGCCCGTGCCCTGCTGGCCGGCGCCGCTGCCCACGGGATGCTGCCGCTGACCCGTGCGGTGACCGGCGGGCTGGGCCTCCTGCTGGGGGTGCTGGCCCACCACGTCGGCTGGCCCGTCGCGGAGGGCGGGTCGCAGAGCATCGCCGATGCGATGGCCCGTGCGCTCGAGGAGCAGGGCGGGGAGGTCGTCACCGGGCACGAGGTCACCGACCTCCGGGAGTTCGCCGGCGTGCCCGCCGTCCTTCTCGACACCACACCGCAGGCGTTCGTGCACATGGCCGGGGACCGGGTGCACGAGGGATACCGCCGCTGGGTCTCGCGCTACCGCGTCGGCCCGGGTGTGTTCAAGGTCGACTGGGCGCTGTCCGAGCCGGTTCCATGGACCGACCCCGAGGTGCGCCGCGCGGGCACCGTGCACCTGGGCGGGTCGCTCGAGGAGCTGGTGGCGGCGGAGTCCGCCCCCGCCGACGGGCGCGTACCGGAGCGCCCGTTCGTCCTCGCCGTCCAGCCCACCGTGGCGGATCCGAGCCGCGCACCGGCGGGCGGGCACGTCCTGTGGGGCTACGTGCACGTGCCGCACGGCTCGGACGTGGACATGACCGACCGCATCGAGGCGCAGATCGAACGCTTCGCCCCCGGGTTCCGGGACGTCGTCCTGGAACGGCACACGCTCACGGCGCCGCAGATGGCGGCGGGCAACCCCAACGACGTCGGTGGCGAGATCTCCAACGGGGAGCCCTCGCTCCGGCAGATGCTCGCCCGGCCGGTCCCCCGCTGGAACCCGTACCGGACGCCGGTGCCCGGCGTCTTCCTCGCGTCCGCCGCGACCCCGCCGGGGCCGGCGGTGCACGGGATGGCCGGGGACAACGCCGCGCGGGTGGCCCTCCGCGAGGTGTTCGGCGTCCGCGAGCGGCCCCCGCTCGTGCCCCCGGCGCCGGTTGACCGTCCGGCGGCCGGGTAGGCCAGCGGCCCCCGGGGACGGACCGGTCCTCGACCGCAGGAAGGGATCCCCGATGACCGAGAGCACCCCGGGCAGTTCCACCGCCGACCTCCTGCAGGCCGTGAGCGCCGACATCTCGACCCTCGTCCGGCAGGAGCTGCAGCACGCCCAGCAGGAACTGGCGGAGAAGGCGCGGCAGGCCGGCCGGGCCGGCGCGCTGCTGGGCGGCGCGACCGTGCTCGGGACCCTCGCCCTCGGGACGTCGGCGGCGCTCGTGCTGCGCGTCCTCGAGAAGCGGTTCGGTCCCACGACCGCGGCGCTGCTCGCCACGGGCGTCTACGCAGGAGCGGCCGGCGGCCTCGCCGCCACCGCGCTGGCCCAGCTCCGCGAGGCCTGGCCGCTCGTGCCCCAGGAGACGGCGGCGAGCCTGCGGGAGGATGCCCAGGCGGCGACCGGGACACCGGCACCGCCTCCGGCGGGCTGAGCCCCGGTCCGGGTGCGCGCGTCACAGGCGGGGGCGCACCCCCGGCTCCCGGGCCAGTTCCCCGGCGTCGAAGACCTCGTCCCCCTGCGCCGCCGCACGCGCCGTCCCCCGGCGCCCCACGGGGAGGACCGCCCGGTGGTGGACCCCCTCGAGCTCCAGGGCCAGCGCGGCGTACGCGGCCACCCCCGCGACCCCCAGCCCCACCCAGCCCGCCGTCGCACCCCACGCGGGTGACGCGGTCAGCTGGTAGACGCCGGTCACGGCGAAACGGACCCCGACCAGGGCGAGGACGGCGGCCGGCAGCGGTGTCGCGCTCCCCGCGGTGGCCGGCACCAGGGTGCCCGCTCCGGCGGCCAGCAGCAGCACGCCCAGCCCCGGGACGGTCGCTCCCGGCGGGGAGGTGAGGGTGGTCAGCCCGGTCACCGCCCAGGTCACCGCCATGAGGGCGCAGCCGGTTCCGGCGACCGGGTCGCGGGCCAGGAAGCCGAACACCGCCGCCAGCAGCTGCAGCGGCACCGTCGCCGCCACCGCGACCAGGGCGGCGACCCGCCCCTGGTCGGGCGCCAGCCAGCCGAGCTCCACCACCGCGAAGACCGTGCTGGCCAGCGCCAGCCCGAGGAAGCTGATCGGGAGCGGCGTCGCCGTCGGCCGCAGCGTCACCCGCACGGCGGCGTCCACCGCGTCCCGCCCCTGCCGGGATCGGTCCGGGTCGTCGGTCACTCGGCTCCTCTGCTCCGTCGGCACGGGTCGCGGTCGGGCGGCGGCCCCGCGGATGCGTCGCCCGGACGACCCGCGCGACGACCGGCCGGTCCGGGTGTACCTCCCTGCCCTCGTCCCGAACCGCCACCACGGCGCAGGTCGCCGGTGGTGCACCGGCCCCCGCCGCGCCGGTCAGCAGGGCGCCGGGCAGGCGGCCTCGGCGCGCACCTGCTCCAGCACCGCGAAGGTCCGCCGGGCCATGAGGCCGGCGTCCATCCCGGCCACCGCGCGACGGCGGGCCCGTGCCCCCAGGTCCGCCCGTCGCGCCGGGTCGGTCACCAGGCCGGTCAGCGCCGCGGCCAGTGCGGCGGGGTCACCCGGCGGGACGACGACGGCGTCCCCGCCGACCGCCACGGCGACGTTCCCTACATCGGTGGCCACGCAGGGCAGCCCCTCGGCCATCGCCTCGAGGAGCACCAGCGGCAGGGCCTCCCGGCGGGAGGAGAGGCAGAACACGTCGAGGCCGGCGAGGAACCCGCGGACGTCGCCGACGAACCCGCGGAACTCCACCGGCAGCCCCGCCGCCACCGCGCGCAACGCGGCCTCATCGCGGCCCGCGCCACCGATGACCACCTCGAGCGCGATCCCGCCCGACGCGAGCCCGCGCACCGCCCCGATGAGCACGTCGAAGCCCTTCTGCGCGGTCAACCGGCCCAGCGCGCCCACCCGGGGCACCCCGAGCCCGGCCGGCCCGCGGGGGACCTCCGGGACGTCCACCCCGTTCGGGATCACCCGCACCCGGGAGGCGGGGACGCCGAGCTCGGCCACCACCTGGTCCCGCCCCTCCGCCGAGGGCGAGAGCACCGCCGAGAGGCGCTGGTAGAGCGCCGCCAGCCCGCTGCGCCGCGCGCCGGTGCCGGTGTCCCCGACCAGGTGCAGGACGCCGACCGCCGGTGCGACCTCGAGCGCGGCGGCGACGGCGGCGGCGTTCGACCCGGGGTCGACGAGGTTCACCACGACGACGTCGGGGCGCTGGTCGGCGAGGGCCGCACGGACGGCCGGCGCCCGCTGCGCGTGGCGGGCCAGCGGCACGGTGGCGCGCCGGCCCGGCATGCCGCGGAACCGGGCGGCCACCGGCTCGGCGGCGACCAGCGAGGCCGTCCAGCCGTGCTCGCCGGCGCGCCGCAGGAGGTGCGTCAGGTACACCTCCGCCCCGCCCCACGCGTCGGAGTCGGCCACGAAGGCGACCCGGCGGCTCACCGGCCGTTCCCGGCGAGCACGTCGCGGGCAGCGGCGAGCACCGCGGCCGGGCCGACCGAGGCGGCGCAGCGGAAGTCGATCGGGCAGACCAGGTGCGGGCAGGGTGCGCACCCGACGTCGGCGACCACCGCCCGGTGCCGGGGGCCCGGATGGGCCCAGCGCACCGGATCACCGGGGAGGAAGACGGTGACGCTGCGGGCGCCGACGGCCGCGGCCAGGTGGGCCGAGCCGGTGTCGTTGCCGATCAGCACGGCGGCATCCCGCAGCAGCGCCGCGAGGCCGCCCAGGCTCGTCCTCCCCGTGAGGTCGACGGTGGGGGCGGCCATCCGGTCCCGCACCGCCGCGCTGATCCCGGCCTCCCCCGCGACGCCGGTCAGCACGACGTCCCAGCCGTCGGCCGCCAGGGCGTTCCCGACGGCCGCGTAGCGCTCCGCCGGCCACCGGCGGGTCGGTGACGACGCGCCCGGGTGGAGGACGGCGTAGCGACCGGGCACCAGACCGGTCCGCGCGAGGGTGCCGGCGTGCTCCGCCTCGTCCTCCGCGCGGACGGGGAAGCTCATCGGCGCCCGCCCGCCCCGGGGCACCCCCAGGTGCTCGAACAGCCGGACGTGCCGGTCGGCCTCGTGCAGGTCGAGCGGATAGCGCAGGTGCAGGTGCGCGGTGCGCTCCGGCGGTGCCCACCCGGTGGGGGCGAAGCCGCCGGTGCGCCGGGCCCCGAGGGCCGCGGTCACCCGGTTGGCCGCCGGGCGGTCGCCGTAGACCTGCAGGGCGAGGTCGAACCGGCGCGCCCCGGCCGCGGCCAGGAAGGGCGCCCAGCCGGCCGGGTCCGGCGGCCGTTCCGGGATCCCCTCGATCCCCGGGAAGGGCAGGAGCTCGTCCACCAGGCCGGTCATCCGGTCGACGACCGGGGCCATCTCCGGCCAGGTGATCAGCGTGACCCGCACGTCCGGCCGGGCGTCCCGCAGCCGGCGCAGCGCCGGCACCGAGCAGAGCAGGTCCCCGAGCCCCACCCGGAGACGCACCAGCGCCACCCGCCGGACATCCGGATCGGCGAACGGTGCGGTCACGCCGGCGGTCCTGCCCGGCTGTGCGATCCGGCAACCCCGTGCTTGACTGCGGGCCGCCGACCAGGGAGGTCCCTGTGCCACGGTCTGCCGACGCCGCCACCGGGCTGCACGTGCTGCGGCTGTGCAGCGTCTTCGAGCCGGCCGCCGCCCCGCGGCCGGGCGGGCCCGGGCTCTCCGGCGAGCTGGACCCCCGGGCCGCGCGGTTCGACCCGATCGGGGGGATGCAGAACCACACCGCGACCCTGACCCGGTGCCTGGACTCGCAGGGCCTCACCCAGACGGTGGTCACCTCCCGCTTGGCCGGCCCGTCCGGGGCCGCACCCACCGGCCGCCGGGCACGGGTCCGGCGCACGGGATTGCCGATCGCATGCTTCCGGCAGCTGTGGGCGCTCGCCGCCGTCCCGGTGGTCCTGCGGCCGTCGACCACCGGCCCGGTCGACGTCGTGCACGCCCACCAGGGCGAGGACATCGCCACCCTCCTGCTGGCCCGGCTGGCGGCCCGGCGGCACGGCTGCCCGCTCGTGGTCACCGTCCACTGCAGCGTCGGGAACACGCTCCGCGGGCGCTCGGTGCGCGCCCGGGTGCTGCACGGTCTCGGTGGTGCGCCGGAACGCGGCGCCCTCCGGCGGGCCGAGGCCGTCATCGTCCTCACCGCACGCACGGCGCGGGCGCTGGCCCGCGACGGGGTGGCGCCCGGGCGCATCTCGATCATCCCGTCCGGCTTCGACCCGGCCCTCTTCGCCGACCCGGGCGCCGACGTCCTCCCCGGCGTCGGGCGCCCCCGCATCGGCTACGTCGGCCGGCTGGCCGACCAGAAGCGGGCCGACGTCCTGGTGCGGGCCTTCGGCCGGATGGCGGAGCGGGCCTCGCTGGTCCTCGTCGGCGACGGTCCGGAACGGGACCGGGTCCGTCGCCTGGTCGCGGGCAGCCCGGCCGCGGAGCGGATCACCATGGCCGGCTTCGTGGATCACGCGGCCGTGCCGGCCGTGCTCTCCTCCCTGGACGTCCTGGTGCTCCCGTCGGCCTACGAGGAGATGGGGTCGGTGCTGGTCGAGGCCATGGCCTCGGGGCTGCCGGTGGTGGCGAGCGACGTCGGCGGGATCCCCGAGGTCGTCCGGGACGGCGAGACGGGCCTGCTCGTGCCGCCGGGCGACGTCGACGCGCTGGCCGCCGCGCTGGACCGGCTGGTCGCCGACGAGCCGCTGCGGTCGCGCCTGGCGGCCGGCGCCGGGGCGCGTGCCCGCGCCTACGCCTGGCCGCACCTCGCCGGCTGCGTGACGGACGTCTACCGGCGGGTCCTGGAGCCGGTTCCCGCCCCCGTGGCGTGACGGCGCCCCGGGTCGCCGTCCTGGTGCCCGTGCACGACCAGGCCGCGTACCTGCCGCGCGCGCTCGACGGCCTGCTGTCCCAGCAGGTCGCCGACTGGGAGGCGGTCGTGGTCGACGACGGCTCCCGAGACCCCGACGCGGTGGCCGCGGTGCTCGCCGGCCTCCCCGACGACCGCATCCGCCTCCGCCACCACCCGGGCAACCGGGGCCTCGGGGCGGCGCTCAACGCGGGACTGGACGCGACGACCGCGCCGGTGGTCGCCTACCTCCCCGCCGACGACGTCTGGTTCGCCGACCACCTCGCGAGCCTGCTCGGCGCGCTGGCCGATCCTGCGGTCGCCCTCGCCCGCAGCGGCCTTCCCGAGCCGGCCGGCACGCCCTACGCCCAGCTCGTGCAGGTCGCGCACCGGCGCACCGGCGCCCGGTGGACGGAGCGGGCGGAGCTGGAGAGCGACGACCTGGACCGGCTGTACTGGGCCCGGGTGACCGGCCCCGGCCGGGTGGTGGACACCGGCCGGGTCACCTGCAGCTGGACCCGGCACCCCCGCCAGCGGTCGCGGGCCATCCGGGAGTCCTCCGACGGCGGGCTCAACGTCTTCCGCAGCAGGTACCGGGTGAGCGGGCCGCTGCGGTTCGCCACGACCGACGGCGGGGAGACCGACGAGGTCGCGCGCTACGCCCGCTTCCGGGAGGCGGCCTACCCCCGGTCGCCGGACGGCCTGGACGTCCTGGTGGTCGGTGAGCTCGCCTTCAACCCGGAACGGGTGCTGGCCCTGGCCGAGCGGGGCCACCGGCTCACCGGCCTGTGGACGGCCGACGGGCTGGGCGATGCGACCGTCGGCCCGCTGCCGTTCGGGCACGTCCCGGACCTGGACCGCGACGGCTGGCAGGAGGCGGTGCGGGCCCGGCCGCCGGACGTCGTGTGGGCGCAGCTGAACTGGCGGGCCGTCCCCTTCGCGCACGCCGTCCGCACCGCCTGCCCCGACCTGCCGTTCGTGTGGCACTTCAAGGAGGCGCCGCAGCGCAGCATCGTGCGCGGGGAGTGGCCGCTGCTCGCCGACCTCGTCTCCGGCGCGGACGCCTGCCTGCTCGCCACCGAGGAGGAGCGGGACTGGTTCGCCGCCGCCCTCCGCGGCCGGGTCGACCGGGCCCGGCTGGGCGTGCTCGACGGCGACCTGCCCAAGCGCGAGTGGCTGGACGCACCGCGCAGCCCCAGGCTGTCCGACGCCGACGGGGAGAGCCACGCGGTCGTCGTCGGCCGCCCGTCGGGGTTCGACGCGCACTGGGTGGTGGAGCTGGCCCGCCGCGGGGTGCACACCCACCTCTACGGGCAGGTGCGGGCCCCCGGGCCGAAGGGCTCCTGGGCCGCCTGGCTGGACGCGGCGCTGGCCGCCGCCCCGGCACACGTGCACGTCCACCCCGCGGTGGGGCCGGAGGACTGGGTTCCCGAGCTGTCCCGCTACGACGCCGGCTGGCTGCACCGCTTCACCAGCACCAACTGCGGGGAGCTCGCCCGGGCCACGTGGGACGACCTCAACTCCCCCGCCCGGCTGCCGGTGCTGCTGGCCGCCGGGCTCCCCCTGCTGCAGCAGGCGAACCCCGGCTCCCTCGTCTCCGTGGAGCGGGTGCTCCGCGCTGACGGGACCGGGCTGTTCTACCGGACCGCCGACGACGTGGCGGCGGTGCTGGCCGGGGAGCGGGCCGGGCGCCGGGGTGCGCGGGCGGCGCTGGCGGCGCGCGAGCGGCACACCTTCGACGCGCACGCCGACCGGCTCGTCGAGCTGTTCCGGTCGATCGCGCGCTGACTCACGGGGCGCCCGCGACCTGCCCGTCGAACCGGAGCACCGCCTGCAGCGGCGGGGCGGGCAGCCGTCGCGCGGCCAGGTCGGCGAGCAGCCCCGGGCCCTCCTCGAACCCGACGACGTCGGTGACCAGGTGCCGGCGGACGTCGTCCCCCCGCTCCCGGAGCAGGTCGAGGGTGACCGCGGCCAGGGCCGTCCGCGGCCAGGCCCCGGCCACGCCGCGGGGCACCCGGCCGATCTGCGCGCAGACGAGCGACAGCCCGTTGTGGTGGAACTCCTCGCCGAGGCGGACGCTCGGGGCCCCGCCCTGGTAGAGGCCGAGGTCCACGACGACGCCCTGGGGCCGCAGCGCCTTGAGCGCGGTCGCCAGCGCGGTGTCGTGACCGCGGCACTGGAGGACGACGTCGGCTCCGTGGTCCCCCGGGCCGTTGCGCCAGCGCTCCTTCGCGGTGCGCCACGCCTGGCTCCCCGCGTCGTCCACGGCGGTCAGTCCCAGCGCCTCGGCGACCGCCCGGCGCCCCGCGACGGCTCGGCGACCACCACGTCGGCCGCGCCGTGCCGGACGGCGAGCAGCGCGGAGAGCAGTCCCACGACCCCGCCACCGGTCACGAGCACCTGCCGGCCGCGGACGCCGTCGCCGACCGCCGCACCCGGCCCGGCGCACGCGGCCGCCGCGTGCAGCAGCCCGTTGACGCGGATCGGCCCCATCTGGGCGAGGTAGACGCCCAGCAGCGGGTCCAGGTCGTCGGGCACCGGGACGGCGACCGACCCCGCCGGGTCGACGGTCCGGCCGGTCCGGTGGCCGTAGGCCATGGCCACCAGCGCGCCCTCGGGCAGCGCGTCCGCCCGGCTCTCGGTGACCCGGCCGACCTCCATGTAGCCCAGCCCGGTCACCGGGTAGCCCGAGCGCCGACCGCCGGGACCGAACGCCCGCAGTTCCCGGTCCCAGCCCACCTGGTGATGCGGGTCGGTGCCGCGGACGAGAGCCACCTCCGTCCCGGCGCTGATCCCGCTCCACAGCGTGCTGACCCAGGCCTGGCCCGGCCCCGGCTCCGGCTCGACGTCGTCCAGCACCACCGGGCGGCCGGGCCCGGCGACGCCGATCGACCGGACCGCCCGGGCGCTCACCGCCGCTCCCCCGCGGTCGCCGGCACCTGGACGACGCCGTTCCCGGCAGCCGCCGCGTCGACGGGATCGACCTGCCGCTCGACGGTGCGCTCCCCGTCCCCGTCGGTGACGATCAGCCGGTGCTCGGTGAGCCACAGCGCGCGCCCGGGGGCGACCAGCTCCACGCCGATCCGGGTGCCCCGGGGCAGCAGGCAGCTGCTGGCGAACGAGCCGACCGCACCGGACTCGAACCGCAGTGCGGCCGTGCAGACGTCGAGGACGTCCCCCGGGCCGTCCGGCGACCGCGAGCCGACCGCCGACCCGCCGGTCACCTCGCCGACCAGCAGCCGGGCGACGTCGAACAGGTGGGTGGCCGCTCGACGGTCTGCCCGCCCGACCGGTCCTGGCGGGCCCACCGGTCCATCCGCGGCGCCTTGTCCAGCCAGGTCGCGAGCACCATCCGGGCCGGCGCCCCGGCGAGCAGCTCCCGGGCGGCGTCGACGGTGTCCAGGTAGCGCCAGTGGTAGCCCACCGAGGTGAGCAGCCCTGTCTCCTGGATGCGGGTGGCCAGGCGATCGGCGGTGGCCCGGGCGCGCTCGCGCTGCGGTTCCGCGATGCCGACGACCGCCACGCCGTCCTGGGCGGCGAGCGAGTCCGCGTGCCGGCCACCGGTGAAGCCGGCCCCGACGAGTCCGATCCGCGTGCTCACCCCGGGGCTGGTTCCCCGGGCCGGCCCCCACCAACCGACGGACGCGGCTCCGGACCGGACGGGACCTGCGAGCAGTCCGGGCCGTGCCGCCCGGCGCGCGCGGCGACGCGGCATCCGGTAGGCCGGGAAGATGCATCTGCAGCTGGGCGCCCGCCGCGTCGACCTCGCCGAACGCCCCCTGGTGGTCGGGATCCTCAACCGGACGCGGGACTCCTTCCACGACGGGGACGCGTACTTCGCGCTGGACCGGCTGCTGGCCCGGGCCGAGCAGCTGGTGGCCGACGGCGCCGACGTGCTGGAGGTCGGTGCGCGCCCGGGCGGCGTCGGGGTCGCGGAGGTCTCGGCGGACGAGGAGTGCCACCTCGCGGCCGGCACGGTCGCCGCGCTCCGCTCCCGGTTCGACCTGCCGCTGGCCGTCGACACCACCCGCGCGGCCGTCGCCGCGGCCGCGTTCGCCGAGGGGGCGGTCCTCGGCAACGACATGAGCGGCTTCCGGGACCCGGGCTACCTGCCGGCCGCCGCCTCTGCCGGAGCGGCCGTGATCGCCACGCACATCCGCCGACCGCCCGGGGTCCCGGACCCGGATCCCGACTACGCCGACCTGCTGGGCGAGGTGTGCGGCCGGCTGACGGAGCTCGTCAAGGCCGCCGAAGCGGCCGGGATCGGCCGGGACCGGATCGTCCTGGACCCCGGGATCGACCTCGGCAAGTCCTGGCAGCAGTCGCTGCGGCTGCTCGCCCGGCTGGACGAGGTCGCGGCGCTGGGCCTGCCGGTGCTGGTCGCGGTCTCGAACAAGATCTTCCTCCGCCGTGCGCTGGAGCTCGGCGACGCACCGCTCGACGTCGCCACCTCGGCGGCCTGCGCCCTGGGGGCCGCGTGCGGCGGCCACGTCGTGCGGGTGCACGACGCCCGCGTCGGCCGGCAGGCCGCCGACCTCACGTACGCCGTGCGCTCGGCGCGCTGACCGCGCCCGCGGCGCTGGTCGTGCGGGCGGACGCCGGCGACCTGCTGCCGGGCTTTCCGGGCGGCTCCGTCGACGCGGTCGTCACCGATCCGCCGTGGAACCTCGGCCGTCCCTACGGCCGCCACGACGACCGGCTGCCCGAGGGCGAATACCTCGGCTGGCTGCGCCGGCTCCTGGGCGAGTGCGCCCGGGTCAGCCGCGGCCCCGTCGTCGCCTGCATCGGGACGCACAACGCCACCCGGGTCCCGTCCCTGCTGCAGGGCAGCGGTCTGCGGATCGCCGCCTGGCTCGACTGGCACCGCGAGCCGGGCGCGCCCGAGGCGGTGGTGATCGCCGCACCGCCCGGCTGGTACCCGCCGGCGCGGCGGCTCGACACCGCCCGCCGCGTGCTGGCCCGCACCCCGGAGCTGCGCCGGCGCCTGGGGCACCCGGTGCCCAAGCCGGTCCCGGTGATGGCGGCGCTGGTGCGGCTCGCCTGCCCGCCCGGCGGGGTCGTCCTGGACCCCTGCGCGGGCACGGGGGCGACGCTGGTCGCCGCACGGCGGGTCGGCCGCCGGTCGATCGGGGTGGAGCTCGAGGAGCGCTGGTGCCGCACGGCGGCGTCCCGGCTGGCGCCCGCCCCGGCGGGCCGGGGGGGGCGCCGGGCCTGGCCACAGCGGGGCCGGGCCGGGCCCGCCGCGCTCGGCGTGCGGAAGAGCGCGTAGGGCCGCCGCCGCTGGTCCTCTCCCCCGCGGTACTTACCCTGCCGGTACAGCTGGTTGGCCGTCACGTAGAGGTGCCCGTCGGCGGCCACGCTCATGGTGTCGGGCCACAGCAGCCGCGGGTCGTGCACCACGGTCTCCCACGAGCCGTCGGGCAGCCGCCGGTGGATCGCGTCGTGCTCCCCGTCGGTGACGTAGAGCCGGCCTGCGTCGTCGGTCTCCAGGCCGTCGCTGACGCACCCCTTGTCGCCCTCGTCCCGCACGGTGGCGGCGACGGCGTCGTCGTCCTGCGAGCGGTCGACCAGCGCGTCCACCGACACGCTGTACCAGCGGCGCCCGGCCAGCGGGCAGTAGTACAGCCGGTCGCCGTCGGCGGCGATCGCGATGCCGTCGGCGCCCATGGTCACCGGCTGCACCTCGCCGTCGGGCGACCGCTCGGCGAACTCCACGCCCTCGACCACCATCCGCAGGTCCGGCGGGGTCGCGGCCTTGGTGCTCGGGTGCTCGTGCAGGCGGCGCCACGACTCCCTCGACGCCAGGTCCACCACGATGATCCCGTTCGGCCCCTGGTCGGAGGAGTCGGTGATGAAGGCGCAGCCGCCCTCGCCCCGCCGCAGGTCGAAGCGGACGTCGTTGAGGTACGTCGTCGGCAGCGCCACGTCGGCCGGGAAGAGGACCACCCGCTCGACGGTGTCGGTCGCCAGGTCGACGCAGACCAGCTTCGGCCCGCCGTGCTCCGTCGGCCGGAACATCGGGCTGCCGGTGTCGAGCAACCACAGCCGGTCGGCCGGGTCGACGACCACGCTCTGCACCGAGACCAGCCGTTCGGGGTCTGCGTCGGAGCGGTTGTCGTTGAGCTCCTGCGACGGGTAGGCGACCGCCTGCCCGTCCCGCAGTTCGGCGACCGTGAAACCGACGTCGTCACCCCACTTGGGGTAGCAGACGAAGACCCGCCCGCCGTGGGAGACCGTGACCCCGGTGGGCATCGCGCCGTCGAACAGGTGGACGACCTCGAGGTCGCCCACCCGCTCGTCGGTCGCGAGCCGCAGCTCGGCCGTCGTCACCGGGCGGTGCTGCCGGACGGCGTGGCGCCGACCGCCGGCCGGGCGGCACCGAGGGCGCGGACGAAGTGCTGCGCCGCTTCCTGCTGCGCCTGCTCGGCCTTGTCCAGCACCGCGGCGGCACCGAAGAACTCGTGCATGACGCCCGCGTAATAGCGGTGCGTCGTGGCGACGCCGGCGGCCTCCAGGTTCTCCGCGAACTGCTGCCCCTGGCTGCGCAGCACGTCGCGCTCGTCGGTGATGACCAGCGTCGGCGGCATGAGCGCCAGCTGCTCGCGGCTCCAGCCGAGCAGGTCGATGCGCGGGTCCTTCGCCGCGTCCGGCTGCCCCTCGAAGGCGTGCATGGCCATCCAGGAGAGCAACGCCCGGTTCAGCGGGCGCGCATCGGCGGCGTCCTCCATCGACTCGCCGAACTGCTCACCGGTGGTCACCGGGTAGACGCTCACGATCGCCGCCGGGACGGGCTCGCCTGCCTGCGCGAGCTGGAGCACCGCGGCCGGCGCCATGTTGCCGCCGACGGACTCGCCGCCGATGCCGATGCGCGACGGGTCGCCGCCGAGCTCGGCGATGTGCTGCACGGTCCACCGGTAGGCGGCCAGGACGTCGTCGTGCGAGGCGGGGAAGACCGCCTCGGGCGCCCGCCGGTAGTCGGGGCTGACCACGATGGCGCCGGTCTTGTTGGTCAGGCCGCGGCAGGAGTCGTCGTAGTGGTCGTCGATGTCGAACAGCACCCAGCCGCCGCCGTGGATCCACATGATGACCGGCAGGGCCTCGGCCCCGGCGTCCTTGGGCTTGTAGACGCGCATGCGCATCTGCCCGCCGGCGGCGTCGGGGATCACGATGTCCTCGACCGAGCCGACCTCCTCGGGGCCCTCGAGGCCCTTGTCGGCCATGACCTTCTGGACGGCTTCCTTCGGGCCCGGCTGCTTGCGCGCCTGGTCGGGCTCGAGGATCTCGAACGGCAGCGGGCCGAGGGAGGAGTGCGCGTCGACGATCGCCTGCGCCTGGGGGTCGAGCAACCCGGAGGCGTCGGTGGCCATCTCCTTCTTCTTGCCCTCCAGCATGTCGCGGACCTGGTCGAGGGGCTTGGCCAGCATCCCGGCGACCTTCTCGGCGACGCCCTCGCTCGGGGCGTTCGGGTGCGGCCGGGTGGGCGCCTGCCGCTTGGCGGCCAGGAACTCCTTCCCCAGCTGGGCCATGCGCTCCGGTCCGGCCTTCTGGCGGAACTCGGGCAGCTCTTCCTTCTCCTCGTCGTCCACGTGGTGCCGGACGACCTGCATGAGCGAGGTGAGCGCCTGCTCGAACTCCTGCTCCCCCGGCTCGGTGCGGCCGAGGACGACGAGGATCTCCTTGATCTCCTGGTGCTCGTGCTCGGCGTCGTCGTGCTCGTCGGTCATCCCGATCTCGGTCCAGATCGGGTAGAGCACCGTCTCCTCGGCGAACGCGTGCAGCGCCAGCTCGAAGGAGACCTGGTCGACGAGGACGCGGCGGTTGCCGCGGCCGGCTTCCAGGTGCTGGAACTGCCGCTCGACGATCGCGTGGTCGTCGGCGATCAGGTGGTCGATGTCGCCGGGCAGGGTCGGGTAGTCCAGGGCCACGGGTGGCCTCCTCTTCTCTCCGTCATGCACAACCGGTCGGGGTGGCTCCTACCCACGACCTCGTCGGGCACGCACGGCGATCGGGATGCACCCGGCCGGCGGCGGGCGTCCCCGCGGCCGCCTCGGCGCGGGGCGGCACCGGCACGGTCTGCAGGTCGGCCGCGACGACGACGTCCCCGCCGAACACCGGCCGAGCCTCGTCGCCGAACCGGCGAGGGTCGTCGTACCGCTGGGAGAAGTGGGTGAGCACGAGCGTCCGCACCCCGCAGTCGGCGGCCACGGTCGCGGCCTGCCGGGCGGTGAGGTGGCCGTACTCGTGGGCCAACCCCGCGTCGGCGTCGAGGAAGGTGGACTCGACCACCAGGAGGTCGGCGTCCTCCGCCAGCGCCCACACGGCGTCGCACAGCCGGGTGTCCATCACGAAGGCGAACCGCTGGCCCGGCCGCGGCGCACTGACCTCCTCCAGGTGCACCACCCGGCCGCCCCGCTCCAGGGTGCCGAGCCGCTGCAGCCGACCCACGTCGGGGCCGGCGATGCCGTGGCGGGCGAGCCGGTCGGGCAGCATCCGGCGCCCGTCGGGCTCCACCAGGCGGTAACCGTAGGTCTCGACCGGGTGGTCCAGCCGCCGGGCATCGAGCGTGCCGAAGCCGCCGACCGCGACCGGCCCGTCGCCGGCCACGGCCAGCTCGGGGACGTCGAGCACGTCGTGGAACACCGACGCGGAGCGCAGCCGGTCGAACCACGGGCGGCCGCCGGCCGGGAAGTGCACCGGCACCGGGTGCGCCACCCGGTCCAGGTTCATGCGCTGCAGCACGCCGGGCAGCCCCAGGCAGTGGTCACCGTGGAAGTGCGAGATGCAGATCCGGGTGATCGCGCTGCTGGGCACCCCGGCGAGGAGCAGCTGCCGCTGGGTGCCCTCGCCGGGATCGAAGAGAAGGCCCTCGCCGTCCCAGCGCAGGAGGTACCCGTTGTGGTTGCGATCGCGGGTCGGCGCCTGGCTCGAGGTGCCGAGAACGACGAGCTCGCGCGCCGACACCGCGGCCTCCTCAGGCCGGGTCGGCCGGCTCCTGGCCCATCGCCTCGTCGACGGAGGTCTCCCCGCCGGTGCGACCGCCGCCGGGGCGGGCCGGGTCCTCGCCCACGCTGGCGTGCGACCCCTCGTCGGTCGGCTCGGCCTGTCCCTGGGTGTTCGGGTCGGTCATCCCACTCTCCTCCGTCGGTCCGGCGTCCGTGCCCCCATCGTGGCCGCGAGCCGGGCCCGCCGCGAGCCGGGCCCGTCGGCGGACCGGCCCGGACGCGGCAGGTGGTGGTGCCCCTCAGCCCTGCCGCTGGAGCACGAAGTCGTAGCGCGACTCCAGCCACGGCACGTCGATCGAGCCACCGTCGGGCGTGGCGCCCGGCTCCCGCTCCTCGAAGGAGGTCACGAGCTCCTGCTTGGTGCCGAAGACGACGTCGCTGTCCAGGTACTGCGCGCCCTCCTGGAACAGGTGGGTGATCAACGGCTCGAAGCCCGGCACGTTGATCAGGAAGTGGATGTGCGCCGGCCGGAAGTGGCTGATCTCCGTGCGCGCCACCAGGTCGCCGACCGGGCCGTCCATCGGGATCGTGTAGCCCAGCGGCGCGATCGTGCGCAGGCAGTAGCGGCCGTCGTCGTCCGTCGTGTACTTGGCGCGCAGCCGGGCCTCGTCGATGTCGGGGATCTGGGACTCGTACGCGCCCTCGGTGTCGGCCTGCCACACGTCGAGGACCGCGCCGGCCACCGGGGCGCCGTCGAGGTCGGTGACCCGGCCGTGCAGGTACAGCGGGGTGCCGGGCAGCCCCTCGGACATGTCCTCGCCGTGGCCGAGCTCGGGCGAGCCCTCGATGTGGAAGGGCCCCAGCACCGTGGCCGGGGTCGCCCGCGGGTCCAGCCGGTGGTTCATCTGGACGACGAGCATCGACAGGCCGAGCACGTCGGAGGCGAGGATGAACTCCTCGCGCTTCTCGGTGCTGATCTGCCCCGTGGCGGTCAGCCACTGGACGGCGGACATCCACTCGTCCTCGGTCAGCCGCACCTCGCGGGCGAAGTCGTGCAGGTGCCGCACGAGCGCGGTCATGACCTCCGCCAGCCGCGGATCGCGGGCGGTGGCCCAGCGCTCCACCGCGAGCTCGGTGATGTTCTTCTCGGTCACCAGGTGCACGACGGTCCTCCTGCCGTCCGGCGCGACCGGGTGCCGGCCGCGCGGTTCCTCCCCCCGCGGTTCCCGCGCGGGGCCTGCTCGTTCAGGGCGTCAGGACCAGCCGGACACCGGGGTCGCCCGTCGCCTGCCGCCGCCACGCGGTGGCGACGTCGGCGAGCGGCACCTGCTCGTGCGCGACGGCCAGCCGGCCGGCCGCCGCCTCGCGTGCGATCGCGCCGACGGACTCGGCGCGCTGCGCCGCGGTCAGCGCGTTGTTCGTGTAGCCGAGCACCGACGCCGCCTTCCCCCGCAGCACCGCGGAGGAGAACTCCGCGGTGTCCCCCGAGGCGCCGCCCAGGTTCACCAGCCGCCCGCCCGCCGAGAGCGCCCGGGCGGCGGCCGTGGCCGCCACGCCGAAGACGGGGTCGACGACGAGGTCCAGCCGCCCGCCGGCCGCGTCGGCGAACCGCTCCGCGAGCGCGTCGGCACCGGCGTCCAGCGCCACCACCGCGTCGGCGCCGGCGGCCAGCGCCCGGTCGCGGGCCGCGGCCGAGCGCGCCGCCGCCACCACCCGGCCGGCGCCCAGCAGCCGCGCCGCGCCGACCGCCGCCTGGCCGACCGCCCCGCCCGCGCCGAGCACGAGCACGTGCTCGCCCGGCCGCAACCCGCCGCGCCAGGTGAGCGACATCCAGGCGGCGACGGCGGAGAGCCCGAGGGCGGCCAGGGCGGCGTCGGGGACGTCGGCGTCCACGGGGACGACGTCGTCGGCCGCCACCGCGCAGCGCTCTGCGAGGCTGCCGTCGCCGGGGGCCATGCCGGCGGTCGTGCTGAACCAGACCCGCGTGCCCGCGGCCGCGCCCGGCCCGCTCTCGACCACGCCCACCCCCTGCACCCCGGGCACGTAGGGCACCGCGGGCCGCCCGAAGTACGAGGTGCCCGACGCGCACAGCAGGTCGAGCGGGACCAGCGGCGCCGCGGTCACCCGGACGACGGTGCGGTCACTGCCGGGCCCGGGGTCGGGGTGCTCGCGCAGCTCCGGGGTCTCCCCCGGCGTGTGCAGGACGGCGGCGCGCACGGCCGGCCCCTCAGCCCTGCGGTCCGGCGCCGGGCAGCGGCGCGGGGACGAAGGGATCGGGCTCGACCGGCCGGTTGTTCAGGTCGACCGAGAGGAAGACGTCGTTGGCCACCGGGTGCCGCAGCTCCTCGGCGAGCTGGCCGATCAGCCCGGCGGTGCGGGCGAGCAGCGCGAACCCGCGCAGCAGCTCCATCGGCAGCCCCAGGTCCGCCAGGGCGGCACCGCAGACGCCGGCGCCGTTGAGCGGGAGCCGCTTGCCGAGCACCTGGTCGTGGGTGCGGCCGATGGCGGCGAACAGCTGCAGGTGCGGGCCGACCAGGCGCTCCTCGGCGGCGATCTCGAACAGCCGCGGGGTGCGCGGGTCGCCCTGCTTGTGCACGTGGTGGCCGAGCCCGGGGACGAACCGGCCGGCGGCCCGCTGCGCCGTCACCGTCTCCAGGGCGAGCGCGTCCCAGCCGGCGTCGTCGTCGGGCAGGTCGCCGTTCACCGAGGTGAGGACGCCGTGCAGGAAGCGGCCGCAGTCCTCGGTGACGCCCAGGAAGCGGGACCCGCCACCCAGCAGACCGGCGGCCAGGGCGCCCTGGATCGAGTCGGGTGCCGACAGGTAGGTGAGCCGGGTGACGATCGCGGTCGGCGTGAAGCCGTGGTCGGCGAGCGCGGCGAGCACCGCCTCGAACACGCGGGTCTCGCCCGGCGCCGGCCGCCGCTGGGTGGCCAGCCAGAAGGCCAGCTCCCCGAAGCCCACGGTGCCCATGACGTCGCGGGCGAGGTCCGTGCCGAGGAGGGTGATCGACTCCAGGCTCGAGGCGCCGAGCGCCGTCCGGTACTGCAGGTGCTGCGGGTGCTCGGCGGTCACCGGGCCTCCTCCTCGGGTGCGCTCAGCCAGCGGCGGATCTCCGCGCCGTGCTCGTCCAGGCCCGGCGGCGGCAGCCGGTAGGCCGGCGGCGTCTCGGAGAAGGTGATCGGGTTGCGCACGGTCGGCACCGCGGCCGCACCCTCCCCCACCTCGACGACGGGGTCCAGGCCCACCTCCTGCGCGAAGGCCACGCCCTGGTCGATCGTGTTGATCGGCCCGCAGGGCACGCCGGCGCCGATGATGTCGCGGAACCACTCCTGCTTGGTACGGGTGCGCAGCCGCTCCACCAGCAGCGGGCGCAGCTCGTCGCGGTTGGCGGTGCGGTCCTCGTTGCGGCTGAACCGCGGGTCGTCGGCCAGCTCCGGTACGCCCAGCACCTCCACCAGCTTGCGGAACTGGCCGTTGTTGCCGGCGGTGACGATCAGGTCGCCGTCGGCGCAGGGCAGCGGTTCGTACGGGAACAGGCTGGGGTGGCTGTTGCCCATCCGGAAGGGCACCACGCCGCCGGCGACGTAGGCGCTGGTCTGGTTGACCAGACCCGAGAGCGCCGAGGAGAGCAGGTTGACCTCGATGTGCTGCCCCCGCCCGGTGGCGTGCCGGTGGTTCAGCGCCGAGAGCACCCCGATCGTGGCGTGCAGGCCGGCCATCACGTCGAAGAGCGCGACCCCGCCGCGGTAGGGCGACCCGGCGGGGTCACCGGTCAGGCTCATGAACCCCGAGATCGCCTGCACGATGAGGTCGTAGCCCGGCAGCGACGCGCCCTCGGGCGCGCTGCCGAAACCGCTGACGGAGGCGTAGACGACGCCGGGGTTGGTGCGCGCGACGGCGTCGTAGTCCAGCCCGAAGCGGGCCAGCCCGCCCGGCTTGAAGTTCTCCACGAAGACGTCGGCCCGCCGCGCCAGCTCCTGCGCGACCGCCTGGTCGGCCGGGTCCTTGAGGTCGAGGGCGACCGAGCGTTTGTTGCGGTTGGCGCCCATGTAGTACGTCGAGACGCCGTCGCGGACGGGCGGCTGCCAGGTGCGGGTGTCGTCGCCGTGCGGCCCCTCGACCTTGACCACCTCCGCCCCGAGGTCGGCGAGCAGCATCGTGGCGTAGGGCCCGGCCAGGATGCGGGAGAAGTCCGCCACCAGCAGGCCGGAGAGAGGGCCGGTCGCCGGTCCCCCGGAGTCCTCGGCGTCAGCGCTCATCCGGGATGCACCCTCCTCGTCGTCGACGCGCGCGGACGACCGTCCGCAAATCGGCGTCCGCAGTCTCCGGCGCCCGCGGAAGGCTGTCAACCGCGGTCCGTGGCGCAGGACGGACCGACGCTGCACCGGTTGACAGCGCCGGTCGCACCGGACATCGTGACGAAGGTCGCACTGGGTGTCCGCTGCACGGACGCTGGTCCGGCGACGCGACGACGACGTCCAGGAGGAGACGATGACCCACTCCGAACCCGCTCCGGCGGCCGGCCGTCCGGTGGTCCTGCGCGGCGGGACCGTGCTGACCATGGACGAGACCTGCACCGTCCTGCCCGACGCGGACGTGCTGGTCGTGGACGACCGCATCGCCGCCGTCGGGCCGGCGCTGGAGGTGCCCGAGGGCACGCAGGAGATCGACGCCCGCGGCGGCATCGTGATGCCCGGGATGATCGACACCCACCGGCACATGTGGCAGACCGCGATGCGCGGCTACGGCGCCGACTGGACGCTCACGCAGTACTTCGTCTGGTACTACCTCGAGCACGGGCGGAAGTTCCGGCCCGAGGACGTCGCGGCGGGCAACCGGCTCTCGGCCCTGGAGGCGCTGGAGGCCGGCGTCACCACCACCGTCGACTGGTCGCACGGGCTGCAGTCGGTCGACCACGCCGAGGCCGCCGTCGAGGCGCTGCGCTCGGTGCCGGGCCGCTTCGTCCTGGCCTACGGCAACATCCAGGCCGCGCCGTGGGAGTGGACCGCCGACCCGGCCGTCCGCGCCTTCCTCGAGCGGCACCGCGACGCCGCCGACGGCATGCTGGGCCTGCAGCTGGCCTTCGACGTCACCGGCGACCCCGCCTTCCCCGAGAAGGCCGCCTTCGAGGTGGCCCGCGAGCTGGGCCTGCCGGTCACCACGCACGCCGGCGTCTGGGGCGCCACGAACGACGACGGCATCCGGCTCATGCACGAGCACGGCTTCATGACCCCCGAGACGGTCTACGTCCACGCCGCCACCCTCACCCCTGACTCCTACCACCGCATCGCCGCCACCGGCGGGTCGATCTCGGTGTCGACGGAGTCCGAGCAGAGCGCCGGGCAGGGGTACCCGCCCACCTGGCAGGTGCGCTCGCACGGCATCCCGGTGTCGCTGTCGATGGACACCAGCGTGTGGTGGAGCGGTGACCTGTTCTCCGCGATGCGCACCACGCTGGGCGCCGACCGCTCCCGCGAGCACTTCGAGGCGCACCTGACCGGCGAGACGGTCACCCACCTGCAGCTGCGCGCGCAGGACGTCGTCCAGTGGGCCACCCGCGGCGGGGCGCTGGCGCTCGGCCGCGACGACCTGGGCACCCTGCAGCCGGGCAGGAAGGCCGACGTCGTCCTGATCAAGAACGATGCCTCGCCGGTCTCCTTCCCGCTGCTCAACCCGTTCGGCCACGTCGCCTTCCAGGCGCAGCGCGGCGACGTGCACACGGTGCTGGTCGACGGCCGGGTCGTGAAGCACGCGCACCGCCTGGTCGACGTCGACCTGGCCGCCGTCCGCCGGGAGGTCGACGCGACCGTGGACCACCTGCGCGGCGCGATGGGCGAGGAGGCGTGGGCCGGTGGCATGTACCCCGACCTGCCCGGCACCGAGGTGCTCGACAACCCGTACCAGTACACCGAGTACAAGTCGCACGGCACGCACGCCGCCCGCGAGCAGGTGTTCGAGGAGCACCTGGCCACCGAGCGGCCGGCCGGCGAGCAGCCGACCCGGCACCACTGAGCGCACCGGCCCGGCGGTCTCGCACACTCCCGGCAGCGGGTGCGTGCGGGACCGCCGCGCCACCGCGGCACCGAGAGAGGACGACGGACATGGCAGGGCGCGGCAGCGGGCCCGACTTCGTCGAGGCGCTGGCACGGGGCCTCGACGTCCTCGCCTCCTTCGACCGCGACCACCCGACGATGACGCTCTCGGAGGTGGCGGCGGCGGCGCGGCTGGCGCGTCCGACCGCCCGGCGGCTGCTGCTCACGCTGGAGGAGCTGGGCTTCGTGCGGTCGTCGGCCGGCGCGTTCGCCCTCACCCCGAAGGTGCTCATTCTCGGCATGGCCTACGTCGGCGCGCTCGGGCTCTGGGACATCGCCCGCCCGCACCTGGAGGCGCTGGTCGCCCGCACCGGCGAATCCTCCTCGATGGCCCAGCTCGACGGGTCCGACATCGTCTACGTCGCCCGCGTGGCGGTGCCCAAGCTGATCGCACTCCGGGTCGACATCGGCACCCGCTTCCCGGCGGCCCAGACCTCGCAGGGGAAGGTCCTGCTCGCCGCGCTGGCGCCGGACCAGCTCGCCGCCACGCTCGCCCAGCCCAGCCGCGCCGGGCTGCCGCCCGTGATCGGACGCTCCCCCGAGCAGCTGCGCGCCGAGCTCACCGAGGTGCGCGCCCGCGGCTGGGCGTTCGCCGACGAGGAGCTCGCGCCGGGCGTGCGCTCGGTGGCGGTGCCCGTCCGGGACGGCGACGGCGTCGTCCGCGCGGCCATGAACGTCACCGTGCACGCCGCCGAGACCTCCACCGAGCGGCTGGTCGGCGAGCACCTCCCCCACCTGCTGCGCACGGCCGGAGACATCAGCGCCGAGTGGGCGCTGTGGCAGTCCCGCCCGCACGTGGAGCTCTCCCCCGGGCGGACGACGGACGCCACCGCCTGACCCCGGCCACGATCAGGTTCCCTGATCGTGGCGTGTCCTCCCTCGGCGCAGGAGGTGAGGGAGGACGCCTCCCGGTGAGGGAGGACGAGGCCGATGACCCGGTGAGCTGGTGGCGGCGGTGGGCGCGTGTGCCAGGGTGGCCGACGTGACCGCCGTCCTCTCCGTCCAGTCGCACGTCACCTACGGCCACGTCGGGAACAGCTCCGCCGTCTTCCCGCTGCAGCGCCTCGGCATCGAGGTGTGGCCGGTGCACACCGTCCAGTTCTCCAACCACACCGGCTACGGCGAGTGGACCGGCCGCGTCTACGACGGCCAGTCGATCGAGGAGATCGTGCAGGGCGTCGCCGACCGCGGCGCGCTCGGCAGCTGCGACGCGGTGCTGTCGGGCTACCTCGGCTCGGCCGACATCGGGCACGCCGTCGTCGGCACGGTGGCGCGGGTGCGCGCGGCCAACCCGGCCGCCGTCTACTGCTGCGACCCGGTCATCGGCGACGTCGGCCGCGGCGTGTTCGTGCGCCCCGGCATCGAGGAGTTCATGCGCGAGGTCGCCGTCCCGGCCGCCGACCTGGTGACGCCCAACCACTACGAGCTGGACCTGCTCGCGGGCACCACCACCCGCTCGCCGGCCTCGGTGAAGGACGCGGTCGCCGCGGTGCAGGCGCTCGGGCCGCGGGTCGTCCTCACCACGTCACTGGTCGCCGAGGGCACCCCCGACGACGCCGTCGACCTGCTCGCCTCCGAGGGCGGCCGGCACTGGCGCGTGCGCACCCCGCGGCTGGGCGTGTCGGTCAACGGGGCCGGCGACGCGATCGCCGCGCTGTTCCTCGCCCACTGGCTGGAGACCCGCTCGGCGGCCGAGTCCCTCGGGCGCGCCGCGGCCTCGGTGTTCGGCCTGCTGCAGCGCACCGAGGACGCCGGTTCCCGCGAGATCCTGCTGGTCGCCGCGCAGGAGGAGTTCGTCGCGCCGACCCGCACCTTCGCCGTCGAGGAGGTCTGAGCGTCCGGCCGCACCGGGTGAGCGAAGCAGGGGCTGCGGCCGGTGCCGGCACCTAGACTCGCCGGTCGTGGACGAACAGGAGATGGCTGCGACGGTCGCGCGCTACTGGGACGAGCTGTGGACCCGGCGGAACGTGGACGTGGTCGACGAACTCTTCGCCGAGGAGTACGTCCGCCATTCCTCCGCGGGCACGAAGGTCCTCGGGCGCGAAGAGCTCAAGAGGGAGTTCCGGACCGCCTGGCATTTTCTGCACGACGCCGTCAGCACCGTGGACGACCAAGTGGTCGACGGTGACCGGGTCTGGACCCGTGCCACCACCGACGGGCTCAACCTCGACACGGGTGAGCCGTCGCTGCTGACCTGGCTCGTGGTGCAGCGCCTGGCCGGCGGGCGGATCGTCGAATCGTGGAACGCCACCCTGCCCGGGGTCGACTGGCGAAGCTGAAGGGCGGGATCAGCCGAGGTCGAGCAGCCGCGACGCCGCCCTCGTCCGTCTGCTGACGACGGCGAAGACGAGGACGATCCCTACGACCACCACGCCCATCCCGGCGAGGGTCCACCGTGCCCCGATCGCATCCGCCAGGATTCCCAGCGGGAGTGCCGCGACGCCGAAGGCACCGAAGCTGAGCATGACCAGCCCCTGGACGCGGCCGTGGAACTCGATGTCCGACAGCGCGAGCAGCAGCGCCTGACTCGTCGTCTGGAAGGCCAGCAGGGCCCCACCCACCACGACGAGTGCGACGACCGCCAGGACGAAGCTGGGCGCCGCCGCCATCGCGGCCAGCGCGAGCCCGAAGACCGCCCCCGCCACGATGAGCAGCCGGTGCTGGTCGCCGCGGTGCGACCTCCGACCGAGCGTGAGCCCGGTCAGCACCGCGCCTACCGCGGAACTCGCCGACAGCAGGCCGTAGCCGAGCGAACCGAGATCGAAGAGATCGCTGGCCACCGCCGGGAGGAAGGCCAGGTAGGGCAGGCCGGCCATCGTGACCCCGATGCCGCACCACAGCAGGGCCGCGAGGTCCGGCCGACGGCGCACGTAGGACAGCCCGTCCATCAACTCACCCAGGGGTGACCGGCCCGACGCATCGACCCGGCGGCGGCCCGGCGGAAGGGCGAGATTGATTCCGATCCCCAGGGCCAGCAGGACGGCGCTGGTCAGGAAGACCGCTTCGGTGCCGAACGTGAAGCTGCCGATGACCAAGCCGGCCAGCGCCGGCCCCACGACCCGGCTGACCTCGGAGTTGACCAGGATCAGCGACACCGCGCCGGGCACCGCGTCCCGCGGCACCAGCTCGGCGAGCAGGGCCATGCGGGCCGGGCTGAAGAGAGCGAACCCGATCGCCTGCACGACACCGGCCACGATCAGCATCCAGTACGTGACGACGGCGGTGGCCGTCGCGACGCCGATCCAGGCGCTGGACAGCACGAGCAGCAGGGTGGCCACCTGCATCACCAGCCGCTTGGGGAGCCGGTCGGCCGCGACGCCGCCCCACGGCGTCGCCACGAGCATCGCGACGCCGAAGGAGAGCAGGACGCCACCCAGCGCAGCGTTGGAACCGGTGAGCTCGAACGCCAGCCAGGTGCGGGCGATGTTCTGCGCCATCACGCCCAGGAACACGACCGCCGCGCTGAGCCACAGCACCAGGAACGGACGGATGCGCAGGATGTCGAATGCGCCGGGTGCCGCTTCCCCGGCCCGCGACGGCCCGGCCACGTCGGACGGTCTCCTGCCCCGGCGAGGCCGCATGCGGAGCATCTCAGGTCGCCGCCGTGGCGAGGGACACGGCGGCGGTCGCTGTGACCGTCGTCAGGACCAGGACCCGGAACCCCGCCGGGGGTAGCAGGCCGAACAGCCGGTCGCCCAGCCACCAGCCGGCCGGTACCCCGACCGCGGCGGCGGCCACGACCGTCGCCACGACCGGAGAGAGGTACCCGAGGACGGCGAAGGCGGCCACGGCTGCGACGTCCTGGCCGAGGAAGACGATCTGCAACGTCGCGCGGAAGGGACGCGGCGCGAGCGCGCGCGCCTGCAACATCAGCACGACGGGAGGGCCGTTCATCCCGGTGGAGGTGAGCAGCGCCCCGCTGAGCAGACCGGCGCCCCACTGCGGCCCGGAACCGGCCGGTACGCGCACTCCCGACCAGAGCAGGCCGGCGCACAGCAGCACGGCCACCGCGATCAGGACCGTCAGGGGCCGTTCGTCCAGTCGCGCGAGAGCCACGAGCCCCAGCGGCATGCCGATCAGTCCCGCGACGATGAAACGGACCGCCGTCGGCCGCTGGACGTGCCCGCGCTCCCGATAGCCGATGAGACCGGTGAGCACCAGGCTCACCGCGGTGGTCGCCACGACCGCCGTGACCGAGTCGGTGACCAGCAGCAGGAGCGGTACCGCGACCAGCGCGAAACCGAACCCGGTGACCGCCTGCGCGGTCGCGGCCAGCAGGAAGACCGCGGCCGCCGCCGCGGCGAGGGCCGCGAGCGTCACTCCTGCGCGTAGCCTGGCGCGTTCCGGGGCCAGGGAGCGGCCTGCTCCAACTGGGCCGCGAGCTGCAGGAGCCGCCCCTCTTCCCCCAGGTCGGCGGCGAACTGCACGCCGACGGGAAGACCCGCCGTGTCCGTTCCGAACGGCACCGACATCGCCGGCTGCCCGGTGACGTTGAAGAGGCTGGTGAAGATCGAGTAGGTGGTCCCGTGCTCGTACAGCGTCTCGGGACGCGTCGTGTCCAGCAGGCCCAGGGGCGGCACGGGCTGCGCGAGCGTGGGGAGCAGCAGCACGTCGTGGTCGGCGAACAGGCGCCCCACCTGCCAGCCGACCTCCTGCGCCGCCCGCAACGCCTCGGCGGTCTGCGCCCCGGTGATCGTCCTCCCGTGCTGGAGGAGCCCGTGGGTGAACGGCTCGAGGTCGTCGTCCCGCAGCTCCCGGCCCAGTTCACGCAGCCGCTGCTCCACGGCGGCCACCAACTCGACGGCCATGATCGTGCCGGAGGCCGCCATGACCAGGGCAGGATCATGGTTCAGCGTCACCTCGGCGACGTCGTGCCCGAGTTCCGCACAGAGTTCCGCAGCCCGCTGAACGGCCGCGGCGCAGTCCGGGTGGACCGGGACGCCGCCCAGAGCCGCGGTCGACCAGCCGATCCGCAGCCGGGGAGCCCTGACCTCGAGGTGCTCGGCGAACGACCGGTTAGGAGTCGGGGCACCGTACGCATCACCCGGCACGTGGCCGGCGACGACGTCCAGGAGCACTGCGCTGTCCCGCACCGTGGTCGTGAGTGCATGGTGCACCGACACCGGCGCGGAGAGCGCGCTGGGGTAGGGCCACGACGGCACGCGGCCGCGGCTGGGCTTGAGGCCGAACAGCCCGCACATGGCGGCCGGAATCCGGATCGATCCGCCGCCGTCGTTGCCGTGCGCGACCGGAACCAGGCCGGCCGACACCGCGGCCGCCGATCCTCCGCTGGACCCGCCCGGCGAACGGTCGATGTTCCACGGGTTCCGCGTGGGGCCGTACAGAACAGGCTCGGTGCTCGCGTTCTTGCCCAGTTCCGGGCTGTTGGTGGTGCCCAGCACGACCATGCCTGCGGCGCGATAGCGCGCCACCACCGTGCTGTCCCGGGCCGCGACGCCCTCGGCGAAGAGGCGACTGCCCTTGGTGCTGGGCAGCCCGGCGACATCGGCCCCCAGATCCTTGATCACGATGGGGACACCCCGGAGCGGGCCGTCGGGCAAGCCCCGGTCGACCTCCGCGAGGGCTTCCTCGAAGCGGGTGGCCACCATCATGTTGAGGTCGGGGTCGTGCTTCTCGATCCGGCGGATCGACTCCTCCACCACCTCGCGGGCGGATACCTCGCCGCTGTCGATCCGGCTCGCGGTCTCGACCGCATCCCATGGCTGTTCGACCACTCCGCCACCTCATCTGCACTCGTCGGCCCGCTGGAGGCGGAGCGTAGAAGGGTCGCGCCCGGCCCTTCCGGACGATCCCGGTCTCCGGGACCGGCCCGAATCGGTCCCGAGGGTCCTGCCAGGCTGGTCGCAGAGCCGGGCCGAGCCTCGCATCCGGCGACGCTGGTGAGGACGGTATGAGCGGCGATCGACGCTGGCCCGGGTGGGTGTACGGGATCGGCGAGGAGCCAGACCCCCGGGTCAGCTTCGCCAACGAGCGGACCCTGCTCGCCTGGCTGCGGACGGCACTGGCGCTGATCGCCGGCGGCGTGGCGCTGGATGCACTCGATCTCCCCATGTCCGACGCGCTCCAGCGGCCACTGGCCCTGCTGCTGGTGCTGCTTGCCCTGGTGTCCGCGGTGGCCTCCTGGTTCCGCTGGGCGAGGGCGGAGCGGGCCATGCGGCACGGCACACCGCTGCCCTCCTCCCTGATGGGAGCCGTCCTCGTCGCCGGCATCGTGGTCTGCGGCGCACTCCTGCTCGTGGCTGCCCGGTGACGGGCGTCGTCCCGGATCCGGGGCGGGGCAATGAACGAACGGCCCTGGCCTGGCAGCGGACCGCGCTGGCGCTGATCGCGGCCTCCGCCCTGCTGACCCGGTTCACGGCCGACGCGCTGGGCCTGGCGTCGCTGGCCAGCATGGGCGCCGCAGTGCCGCTCGCGGCCTGGGTCTTCCTGGAGAGCCGTGGCCGCTACGCCCACGATGCCGGGTTGCGCCGCCGGTCCCGCTCGCGCGACGGTCGGGCTCCCCTGGCTCTCACCCTCGCCACCGCGGTGCTCGCGCTGACCGAGGCGACAGCCGTGTGGCTCCGGTGACCGGCAGGCCCGGGGAGCCGGACCTGCCCGGCACCGGCCCGGCGGCGGCCGACCGGGGCAATCCGTGCTGCAGTGGCGGTCCGCGGCCCGATCGGCCGGCCGCCGAGTCGGTCGCCCCCGAGCCCTTCCGGCCGGCCGCCGGTGAGCGTCGCACGAACGGGCAGGTGCGGCTGCCCGGTGGCCGCTTCGCGATGGGCGACGCCTTCGGCGAGGGCTACCCCGCCGACGGCGAGACCCCGGTGCACGAGATCCTGCTGCCGCCGTTCGCGATGGACGCGACCACGGTCACCAACGCCGCGTTCGCCACCTTCGTCCGTGCCACCGGGCACGTCACCGACGCCGAGCGATTCGGCTCCTCTGCCATTTTCCACGGCACCCTCCAGGCCGCACCGCGCGACGTGCTCGGTCGCGTCACCGACGCACCCTGGTGGCTGGCCGTGCGGGGAGCCGACTGGCGACACCCGTTCGGGCCGCTCTCCGGCATCGACCGGATGCCCCACCACCCCGTCGTCCACGTCTCCCACGAGGACGCGCAGGCCTACTGCCGGTGGGCCGGCAAGCGGCTGCCCACGGAGGCCGAGTGGGAGTACGCCGCCCGGGGCGGCGCGAAGGGACGGCGCTACGTCTGGGGCGACGAGCTACGGCCCCGCGGCCGGTGGATGTGCAACATCTGGCAGGGCACGTTCCCGACGCGCAACACCGCCGAGGACGGCCACGCCGCCACCGCGCCGGCGAAGAGCTACCGCCCCAACGCATTCGGGTTGTGGAACATGTCGGGCAACGTGTGGGAGTGGTGCGCGGACTGGTTCGACCCCAGCTACTACCAGCATTCCCCTCTGCGGGATCCGCGGGGCCCGGAGAGGGGCGCCGCGCGAGTGCTGCGCGGCGGGTCGTTCCTGTGCCACGACTCCTACTGCAACCGCTACCGGGTGGCGGCCCGGTCCAGCAACACCCCCGACTCGTCGGCATCCAACATCGGATTCCGCTGCGCCAACGACGCCTGACCACGCCCGGGCACGTACCGGGGCGCGGTCAGGCGTCACTCAGGCCAGCTCCACGTCGACCCGCTCCAGCCGCCCGCCGGTGAAGGCGTTGGGCGATCGGTAGGGGCCCGCCGGGGATCCGGTGCTCAGCCCGATGTCGAAGGTCTCGTCGATGGAGAAGATCACGGGCGGGGTCACCGCGATCCGTCCACGCGCGATCTCTGCGCCGTCGAGGCAGAGCACCACCTCGGCCCCGCGCGCCCACCCACCGCCGTCGTACCGGAAATCGACCTCCAGCTCGTGCTCGCCGGGACCCACCGGGTCCTCGCCCTGCAGCGACAGCGTGGCGACGTCGAAGGTGCGCAGGTGGAACGCCGCCCGGCCGACGTCGTCGAGGTAGAACGCCAGCCCGGCGGCCCGCCCACCCATCGAGGCGATGACGCCGCGCACCGGCTCCTCGCCCGTCCGGCGCAGCCGGGCCCGCATGGTCCAGGAGCGACCGACCAGGCGAGGCGCGTTCGACTCCGGGACACCCACCGTGCCGGGATGGAAGGTGAAGGACTTCCGGCCGGCGCTCAGGTTCGGCATCCGCGACAGGGCCGTCCGCACCCGCGCGTCGTGCAGTGGCAGGATGCCGACCCGCCCGGCCTCGTGGAGGAACAGCTGCTGCAGCTCGGCCAGCTTCTCCGGCTCGGCCGCGGCGACGTCCCGGGCCTGGCTGAAGTCCGTGTCGAGGTGGTAGAGCTCCCACACGTCCTCGTCGAAGGAACGCTCCTCGCCCGGCCGCCCCACGCCCCACGGCAGCCCGCCGTGGTAGGCCGAGGCCATCCAGCCGTCGGAGTAGATCGAGCGGTGCCCGTACACCTCGAAGTACTGGGTGCGGTGCCGCTCGGCCGCGGCGGCGTCGTCCCACGAGTAGGCGAGACTGGTGCCGTCCATCGGCAGCTGGGCCACGCCGTGGACCTGCTCCGGCAGGGTCGTCCCGGCGATCTCGAGGATGGTGGGCGCGATGTCGTTGACGTGGGCGAACTGGCTGCGCAGCCCGCCCCGGTCGGCGATCCGCGCGGGATAGCTCAGCACCATGGGGTTGCGGGTGCCCCCCAGGTGCGAGGCGACCTGCTTGACCCACTGGAAGGGCGCGGTCATGGCCCACGCCCAGTCGGCGGGGTACTGCGGGTAGCTGTCCGGGCCGCCGATCTCGTCCAGGCGCTGCACCAGGCCGGCGGCCGGCTCCGGGATGCCCTGCAGGGCACCCATGTAGTTGACGCTGCCGGGCGGACCGCCCTCTGCGCTGCTCCCGTTGTCGCCGACGACGTAGACGAACAGCGTGTCGTCGAACCGGTCGCTGTCCTTCAGCGCATCGACCAGCTTTCCGATCTGCACGTCGGTGTGCTCGAGGAAGCCGGCGTAGACCTCCATGAGCCGCTCGGCCACGGCCCGCTCGTCCGGGCCGAGGGACTCCCAGGCCGGCAGCGCGTCGGGGCGCGGGGTCAGCTCGGTGTCCGGTGGCACCACCCCCAGCTCCTTCTGGCGGGCGAGTGTCTCCTCCCGGACGACGTCCCACCCGGCGCCGAAGCGCCCCCGGTACTTCTCGCTCCACGGGCCCGGCACCTGCAGCGGTGCGTGCGTGGCCCCGGGTGCGAAGTAGAGGAAGAAGGGCCGGTCGGGGGTCATCGCGTGCTGCATGTGCATCCAGGACGCCGCCTGCTCGGCGAGGTCCTCGGTCAGGTGGTAGTCCTCGCGGTCCGGCGGCGGAACCGGCGTCGTGCCTTCGTACAGCGTCGGCGCGTACTGGTCGGTCTCCCCGCCGAGGAATCCGTAGAACCGCTCGAAGCCCTGCCCGGTCGGCCACCGGTCGAACGGCCCCACCTGGGACGACTCCCACGGCGGGCCGAGGTGCCACTTGCCGAAGGCCGCCGTGCTGTATCCGGCCTGCTTGAGCACGGTGGCCACGGTCGCGGTCTCCGGCCGCAGGACGCCCTCGTACCCGGGATTGGTGTTGGCACTGTTGAGCACCGTGCCGACGCCCGCGGCGTGCGCGTCGCGGCCGGTGAGCAGCGCCGCACGGGTCGGTGAGCAGATGGCCGTGGTGTGGAAGTGGTTGTAGCGCAGCCCCTCCCCCGCCAGCGCATCCAGCACCGGTGTCTCGACCGGCCCGCCGAAGGTGGCAGGTGCGCCGAAGCCGACGTCGTCGAGCAGGACGACGACGACGTTCGGGCGGGTGCTCACCGAGCGCCCGACGTCGCCGCAGCCGCGCCTGCCGACCGGGCCGCCTCGACCCAGTACCGGCTGACGCGGAGGTTGACCTGAGCCATGAGACCGGTCTCGAGAGCGGCCCGACGCTCCAGGATCTGCTCGTAGCAGTCCTGCGCGCGGGGGTCGTCCCGGTCGGCGAGGAAGGCCCACTCGGCGACGTGGCAGGCCAGCCGCAGGTCCTCGTCGGCGAGGCTCCAGGCACGGTCGACCAGCGCGCCGACGCCACCGGCCAGGTGGGCGATCTCCTGGGCCTGCTGCGGGCGGGGCGCCGGGAGGAGCGAGGACGGGTAGCCGTCCCACCAGCCTGCGTACCGGCGGATCACGTTGCGGCAGATGAACTCGGGCTGGTCGTAGACCGCCGGCAGCCGCGGGTGCGCGGCGAGCTCCTCGGGGATGGTGAGGGTCTCCACGATCTCGTCGGCCAGCAGTCCGGCGTTCATGCCGCGCAGCGCGTGGTCGACGATGTGCCGCAGGTAGCGGGCCATCGCCTGCAGCTCGTCGACGATGGCATCGGCACCGGTGACCAGCTCGCCGTGGCCCGGGATGATCACCTCGGGGCGCAGTGCCGCCATCTCCTCGGCGGCGTCGGCCCACTCCTCGGCGTAACGCTGCACCTTCTTGGGGTTGCCGGCGTTGGGCAGGTAGCCGGTGACGAGGTCGCCGGCGGCCAACACGCCGCGCTCGGGCGCCCACAGCCACGTCGCGTCGTCGGTCTCGCCCTTGCCGTGCCGGAGGACGAACCGCTCGCCGCCGAGGGTGAGCTCCAGCGTGTCGGAGAAGACCTCGGTCGGCCAGACGAAGTCCTCGCGCTCGCTGGCCCAGCGCTTGCCGTCGGGCCCGGGCAGCTGGCCGTTGATGCGGGCGTTGAGCCCTGCGGTCTTGATGTAGCGCTCGAAGTGCGCGACCACGTTCTCGTGCGCGACGACGCGCGGCGTCTCGCCGGCCTCCAGGAAGGCCCAGAGCCCGAAGGCGTGGTCGCTGTGCCCGTGGGTGTAGACGACGGTGTGCAGCGGCTTGTCGCTGACCGACCGCACCGCCTGCAGCAGTGCCGGCCCGTCCCCGGCGCACCCGGCGTCGACCAACAACAGACCCTCGTCGGTCTCGAACAGCGCGACGTTGACCATGCCCGGCTGGATGTACCAGGTGCGGGGGGTGGCCTCCAGCACGATCGGCTCGTGGCCCGAGCCGTGGGCGCGCGAGAAGATCCGCCGCCCCTGCTCGGGATTGAAGAGGCCGAACGCGGCGCGCGCAGACGCCCTCTGGTTCTCCGGAAACGTGACGGCCACGAGATTCTCCCTTGTTTGAGACACGCGTCTTACTGCGCACGTTAAGACACGTGGCTTAGCCGGTCAAGCAAAGGCGGTCGCGCCTCGGGCCGAACACGCCGGGAAACGTCCTCCGACTGCGCGCGCTGGATCCGGCATGCCCAAGGAGGTCGCGGGTCGCTCGGGTTAGCCTGGCGCCGTGGCCGCTGACCCGCTGACCCGTGCGCCCGTCGAGGGCGCGGGCGCCACCACCCGTGCCCGGATGGTCGACGTCGCGGAGCGGCTGTTCGCCGAGTACGGGATCGAAGCTGTCTCGCTCCGCATGGTCGGGGCGGCCGCCGGTCAGCGCAACAACTCCGTCGCCCAGTACCACTTCGGGTCCAAGGAGGGGCTGATCGAGGCCGTCATCGCCGCTCGCTCACCGCTGATCGACGCACGGCGGCTGGAGTTGGTCACCGAGCTCCAGGCCACCGGGGAGCGGCTCACCCCGGCGTCCCTGCTCCACCTCTTGGTCCGCCCGCTCGCGGAGACCATCGGCGCCGGCGGAGAGCGGACGTATTACCTGCGCTTTCTGGCCAGCCTGATGGACCACCCGACGTTCGTGCGCAACGCGGAGTCCTCCGGCACCGACCAGCCTGCACTGCGCTGGATGCGCGGGCGACTGCGGGCGCTGTGCCCCTCGCAGTCGGCGGCAACCTTTCGCCGGCGCAGCCAGTGGGCCGCCCTCATCGCCTTCCGCATCCTGGCGGAGCAGGAGCGGCAGCTCGCCTCCGGGGACGACCGAGCCGCGCCGACCGAGCAGGTGGTCGGCGAGCTCGTGGCCACCCTTGTGGCGCTCATGACCGCGCCGGTCGGGGACGGGGCGCTCCCACCACGCTGACGTGGCGGGTGGCTCGCGCGTGCGCGAACCGGACAGGCCGGTCGGCGCAACCGGACGCAGCGGGCCGGCCGCGGGCAGACACCTGCGACGGCCCGCGCCGTCGAGCGCCGATCCGGTCACACCGGCGTCAGCACTCCCCGATCCAGGTGTTGTCGAAGCTCAGCATGCCCTCGTTGATCGGGGTCACCCCGTGGTCGTCCTCCTGCCGCGACACGAAGGGCACCGAGGGGGCGAAGGACAGGAGGGGCGCCGTCTCCTGGAAGTGCTCCTTGTCCGGCTGACCACCTCGGGGCGGCCCTCTCCGGCCGTGACCTGCAGCTCGATGATCAGCTCCGGGTCCGCGTAGCCGAGCGCATTCGCGGCCGAGGCGCTGTGCAGGCTGGTGTACAGCCGCTGGAACGGGTCCTCCTCGGAGGCCGAGAGCGCCGCCTGGGCGACGTCGTAGTCCCGGGTGACGAACGTCCGCAGGATCCGGTCGGCGATCGCCTGCAGCGACTGGGGCTCCACCGTGAAGCCGACGTTCTCCGGCATGGCCTGCACCGCCGACGCCTGATTGCGGCTGGCCGGGTCGCCCGCGCACGCGGGGCCCCTGCTCGGCGGTCGCCGAGCTCCTGAGACCGATTCCGATGTCTCGGTGCGGGAGCAGGACCTGGCCCCGCGCCCGTCACCCACCACGGCCGGGTGCGCTCGTCATCGACGTGGAAGTCAGGGCAGTGAGTTCTCGTGGCCCGACGGCACAGGCGGTTGCCCACAACAGTGGACAACCGCCTGTGCTGAAGGAAACCCTAGCGCCGGGTTTCAGGCAGAGCCCTCAGCTCCGGCTCTCTGACCCGGTGCCGTGCCCCGGCCCGGGCCGACGTCAGGAGCACTCACCGATCCAGGCGTCCCCGAACAGGAGCATGCCGTCGATCGTCGGCTCGACGCCGTGCACGTCGTCCTGCCAGGGGAAGAAGGGAGTGACCGGGGACAGTGACACCACCGGCATGGTCTCCTGGAAGAGCTCCTCGATGCGGGTGAGGACGTCCTGGCGCTCGTCCCCCTCGGTCCCCTGGAGCTCGGTGATCAGCGCGTCCATCTCCGGGTTGGCGTACCCGCTGGCGCTGGACAGGGACTCGCTGTGGAAGCTGCTGTACAGCCGCTGGAACGGGTCCTCCTCCGTGATCGACAGACCCGCTTGGGACAGGTCGTAGTCCCGGGAGACGAAGACCCGCTGGATGATGTCCGCGGTCGACTGCAGCAGCTCCGTCTCCACCGTGAAGCCGGCGTTCTCCAGCATCGCCTGCAGCGCCAGCGCCTGGTCCCGACCCCCCGGAGAGGCGTTACCGAGGTACCGGATGGTGCCGTCGAACCCATCGGCCTTGGCCTCGTCGACGAGCGCGCGCGCCTGCTCGACGTCGAGGGGCGTGATCTCGACGTCCTCGGCGTGCCAGCGCGAGAGGTCGGAGAACAGCGCCTTGCTCGCGATGTCCACACCGCCGAACACCCGCTCGTTGAGGACGCTGGGGTCGACGGCGAGGGCGAGGGCCTGCCGCACCCTGGGGTCGGCGCCCGGCCGGCCCTCGGCGTTGTTGACCATGATGATGTTGCCGAGACTCTGCACCGTCGAGTAGCCCGAGTACCCCGCGTCCCGCGCCTCCTGGACCACGCCGGGATCCCGCAGCACCGTGACGTCGGCGCCCTCGGCCTCGAGCGTCTCGAACCGGGCGTCGTCGTTGCCGAGCCAGACGAACCGCAGCTGGTCGAGGTACGGGTCACCGCCCCAGTAGTCGTCCCGAGCGTCGAGCACGAGCTCTTCCTGCGGGGCGTAGCGGTCCAACGTGAACGGTCCGGCACCGATGGGCTGGAACTCCGGCCCCGAGATGGCCGCCGGCGCGACGATCATGCCGATCCCTTGGCCGAGCAACGCCGGGAACGTGGCCCACGGCGTCGAGAGGTCGAAGACGACCGTGTTGTCGCCCTCCGCCCGGATGCCGTCCAGGTGAGGGCCGATGACCGCGGCCTCGAACCCGCGGTTGGTCAGGTACCAGTTCGCGCTGTCGACGACGGCCTGGGCGTTCAGCGGCGTGCCGTCGCTGAACGTGACTCCCTCGGGCAGGGTGACCGTCCACTCGGTGAAGTCCTCGTTGGAGGTCACGTCCTCGGCCAGGTGCGGCTCGAACTCCTGGGTCTCCGGGTTGTACCGCACCAGGACGTCGTAGACGGCCGCCAGCGCGGTACCACCCGCGAAGGCGCTCGCGATCGTCTGGGTGGGGTTGAGGCTGCGAGCCTCGGAGAAATCAGCCAGGGTGAGCGTGCCACCCTCGACGGGGTTGTCACAGTCCTCCTGACCGCCGATGATCCCGGTGGTGGGCTCGGGCGTCTCCCCGCTCGCGGAGCCGGATGGTGCACCTCCGCCGCCACCGCAGGCGGACAGCACGAGAGCACCGGCGCCGAAGGTGGCGACCAGACGCGCGGACAGCAGTGTTCTTGTCACGGAGCTCCTCCAACAGGACGGTCACGCGCCACCGATCGGATGCCCGGGTGGCTGACTGCATCAGCGAAGCAACGCGGAGAGCAGGGACCGGGTCCCGTCTCGGTGAGTGGAATCACAGATGAGCATCGGGCGGCGGATGCCGAGGAGACCGCCGCCAGGTGCTCCCACTCGGGACGCTCCACGCACAGCGGTGCCCCGGCCGGGTCGGCCGGGGCACCGCGAGCGAGGGGAGGAGGAGCTGCGACCTGCGGCGGTTCAGGCCGCCGGGAAGGCGCCGGGGCCGGAGTTGTGGCAGGCGAGGTAGTGCCCTTCGCCGACCTCGCGCAGCTGTGGCTCGACCGCCGCGCACTCCTCGGTGACCAGCGGGCAGCGGGTGCGGAACCGGCAGCCGCTGGGCGGGTTCAGCGGCGAGGGCAGCTCGCCGCCGGCCCGCTGCTGCTCCCCGCCGGTCGCAGCCTCCGAGGCGGTGGCCTCCGGCACCGACTCCAGGAGCAGCCGCGTGTAGGGATGCATCGCGTGCTCGGCCAGACTGGCGGCGGGCAGCACCTCGCACACCTTGCCCAGATACATGATCATGATGCGGTCGCTGATGTTCTTGACGACGGCAAGGTCGTGCGCGATGAACACCATGCTCAGGCCGTAGCGCTTTTTGGTGTCCTCGAGCAGGTTGAGGATCTGGGCCTGCACCGAGACGTCGAGACTCGACACCGGCTCGTCGCAGATCAGCACCTGCGGATCGAGCATCAGCGCCCGGGCGATGCAGAGCCTCTGGCACTGCCCGCCGGAGAGCTCGTGCGGCCGGCGCTCCCACACCACCGCCGGATCGAGCCCCACCGCGCGCAGCACCGCCTCGATCTGCTCCCGGGTGGCCTCCTTGCCCCAGATCCTGGGCCCCTCGGCCACCAGATCCTTGACCTTGCGGCGGGGGTTGAGCGACGAGACCGGGTCCTGGAAGATCATCTGCATCCGGGCTCGTCGCTCCCGGACGGTCTGCGCCGTGAGTCCGGTCAGCTCGTCGTCCCCGAGACGCACCGACCCGGAGGTCGGCGGCGGCAACTGCATAAGGGCGCGGCCGGCACTGGACTTGCCGCAGCCGGATTCGCCCAGGATCCCCAGCGTCTCACCGTCGAGCACGTCGAAGCTGATGCCTGAGACCGCATGCACCGTATGCCCGCCCTTGGCCGGGAACTGCACGACGAGCTCCTCGACCGCGAGAACCTGGTCGGCCTCCGGTCGCAGGTGCGCGACTCCGCTCCCAGCCATCACTGCCCTCCTGCGTTGACGGGGTGGTAACAGGCAAAAGCGTGTCCGGGGGTGACCGCGCCGTTCACCGTGGCGGGGTCCAGCGACGGCGGCGCCTCGGTGCAGTCGGGCTGCGCGTAACGGCACCGGGGGGCGAAGCGGCAGCCGACCGGCGGAGCCACCATGTTCGGCGGGGAGCCGTCGATCGCCGCCAGTCGCACGTGCGGTGGCTGGTGCAGCCGCGGGATGGCTTCGAGCAGCGCCTCGGTGTAGGGGTGGTGCGGCGCATCGAACAACGCCGCCGCGTCCGCCGTCTCCACCACCCGGCCGGCGTACATCACCGCCACCCGGTCGGCCCGGCCGGCGACGACCCCGAGGTTGTGGCTGATCAGCATGATCGCCATGCCCAGTTCGTCCTGCAGCCGCGCGAGCAGGTCCAGGATCTGCCTCTGCACGGTGACGTCGAGTGCCGTGGTCGGCTCGTCGGCGATCAGCAGCGCCGGCTCGTTGGCCAGCGCCATCGCGATCACCACCCGCTGCCGCATGCCACCGGAGAGCTCATGAGGATACTGATCGAGCCGGCGCCGCGGCTCGGGGATGCCGACGAGGGCCAGCAGCTCCGCGGCGCGCGCCTTCGCCTGCGGCCGGTTCATCCCGCGGCGCTTGCGCAGGCTCTCGGTCAGGTGCACGCCGACCTTCTTGACCGGGTTGAGCGCGGTCATCGGGTCCTGGAACACCATGCCGACGTCACCGCCCCAGAGGTCGCGCAGCTCGGACGCGCTCAGCGCGTGCACGTCCTTGCCGGCGATCAGCACCCGTCCCGTCACCGTCATGGTGGGGCCGGTGGTGTACAGCCCCATGATCGTGCGCCCGAGCACCGACTTCCCGGAGCCGGACTCGCCGACGACCCCCAGGGTCTCGCCGCGACCGAGGGTGAAGGAGATGCCGTCGACGGCCTGCACGTCGCCGTGCGGCGTGTGGATCTGCGTCCGGAGGTCGTCCACGACGAGCACCGGCGTTTCCCGTTCGGCGCCGGACCTCTCCTGGAGCGCAGCGGAACTGGAGCTCATGGCACTCCCTAGAGCTTCGCCTGGCGCGGGTCGAAGCGCTTGCGCGCCTTCTCCCCGAGCAGGTTCAACGAGAAGACGGTCAGGAACAGCACGACGCCCGGCACGAGGACGATGTGCGGATGTTCCTCGAAGGCGTTGCCCTCGCCCTCGGCGATCATGTTGCCCCAGGACGGATCCGGGGGCTGGATCCCCAGACCCAGGAAGCTCAGCGACGCCTCGGCGACGATCAGCACCGAGATCATGACCATCGCGTAGGAGAGCAGCGGGAGCATCACGTTGGGCAGCAGCTCGCGGGTCATGATCCGCAGCCGGCTCGCCCCCATCGCCCGGGCCGCGAGGACGAACTCCCGTTGCACGAACGTCAGCGTGCTCGCCCGCGCCATGCGGACGATGCTCGGCAGGGCCAGCAACGACAGCGCGAACGCCAGGTTGCGCAGGCTCGGCTCCAGGACCGTGGCCAGCGCGATCAGCAGGATCAGCGGTGGCACCGCGAGCAGCGAGTTGGTGAAGATGCCGATCACCGCGTCGGTGGTCTTGCGGAAGAAGCCCGAGACGATCCCCAGCGCCGCGCCGATCACCAGCCCCATCGCGACGGCTCCCAGCGCCACGACCAGGGATGCGCGGGCACCGTAGAGGACCCGGGCGAGCAGGTCGAGGCCGAAGTTGTTGGTGCCGAGGGGGTACTCCGACAATAGATCCGGCCGCGCGAAGACCGGCGCACTCAGGGTGCTCGCGATGTCCTCGTGCTCTCCCAGCGGCAGCACCGGTGCGAGCAGCGCGGCCAGGACCAGGAGCACCAGCCAGATGGCGGAGAGCCAGGAGGTGAGGTCGAAACCGGCCCCGAAACGGTGGCGGAGCAACCGGCCGGCCCCGACGTGCGTGAGGGCCAGACCGGCGACCACGACGGCCAGCTGCAGCCAGCCGTTGGCACCTCTCAGCCCGGCGACGCCGATCGCGACCGTCACGATGCCGAGCGCGGTGAGAACAACGCCCGCCCACAACGACCGGGAGCGGCGGGGGTCGCGCACCGGTGCAGGGGCGACAGCTGCATCCACCGCCTGGCCGTAGGCAGGAGGAGTGGACACCTGGGTCATCTCAGACATGAGCCCGCCTGATCCGTGGGTCGAGAACGCCGTAGGAGAGGTCGATCAGCAGGTTGGTGAGCACGTAGATCACCGCGATCACCAGGACCGCTCCCTGCACCATGGTGAAGTCGCCGGTGTTGGCGGCACCGATGACGAGCGACCCCATGCCCGGGAGGGCGAACAGGTACTCGACGATGACGGTGCTGCCGATCAGCCGCCCGAGACTGATCCCCAGCAACGTGATCATGGAGAAGGACGACGGGCGCAGGGCATCGCTGAGCATGATGTGCCGCGCCGACATGCCCTTGGCCTTGGCGGCGAGGATGAAGTCCTCCTGCAGCGTGGTGATCAGATCGTTGCGGAGGATGCGGGTGAACAGCGCCGTCTCGGCCAGCGCGATCACCAGCGCCGGCAGGAAGGCGTGGTACAGGTTGTCCCCGAGGCTCTCGCTGATCCGCACCCACTGCGCCCGCGGGAACCAGCCCAGCTGGTTGGCGAACACCATGATGATCAGCAGGCCGGCCAGGAAGCTGGGCACCGAGAGCACGCCGAAGGCACCGGCGCTGATCACCCGGTCGACCCGTCCACCGGCGCGGTAGGCCGACCACATCGCCAGCGGGATCGAGAAGAGCAGCGCCATCCCCATACCGAGCACGGCGAGCTCCACGCTGACCGGTAGCGCGGCGGCGATCCTGTCCAGCACGTCGGTGTACGGCGGCACGACCGTCTCGCCGAGGTCACCGGTGGCCGCCGAGCCGAGCCAGTCGAGGTAGCGCACCGGCAGCGGGTCGTTCAGCCCCAGGTCCTCCCGGACCTCGGCGTACTCGGCCGGTTCGCGCCCCTCCCCGAGGATCGTCACCGCCGGATCGTTGGGTAGCAGCGACACGAGCATGAACGTGCCGAAGCTGACGATCAGCAGCACCGCCGCGAGCTCGCCCACTCGCTTCAGCAGGGTGCGGCCCATCGCGCCTCCTCTCTTCCACCTCGCCGGGTGCGGACGGGCTCTGCGCCCGGGGGCAAAGGAAAGCACCTCCGCGACCGCCGGCGTGATCCATCCCACTGATCGGTACGACGCCTGCCAGGTGCGGCTGGGGCGCCGGTCGAGATCGTGGTCGGCGTGAGCCCGGCCGTGGTGGGCGTTCCGCTGAGCGAGAAGCCGACGCCCGTCCCCCCGTGCACTGCCTAGCCTTCGACGGGCCATCGACGACGAGGACGGGCATGAGCACTGGGCTGGACTTCTCGGGACGGACGGTGCTGGTCACCGGCGGCACGAAGGGAATCGGCCGCGAGATCGCCGAGACCTTCCTGGCGGCAGGCGCCGACGTGGTGGTGTGCGGGCGCACCGAGCCCGAACGACCACCGCAGGGCGGGGGGCACGAGGCCGTCTTCGTCCCCACCGACGTCCGCGAGGCAGCCCAGGCCACCGCGCTCGTGCGGACCACCGTCGACCGGTTCGGCCGGCTCGACGTCCTGGTGAACAACGCCGGCGGCTCGCCCGACGCACCTGCCGCGACCGTCTCCCCCAGGTTCGTCGAGAAGATCGTCGCGCTCAACCTGCTCGCACCCTTCTACGTCGCGCAGGCGGCCAACGCGATCATGCAGGAGCAGGAGTCCGGTGGCGCGATCGTCAACATCGGTAGCGTCTCGGCGCACGATCCCCAGCCCGGGACGGCGGCCTACACCGCAGCGAAGGCCGGACTGCTCGCGCTGACCCGGGCGCTGGCCCTGGAATGGGCGCCGAAGGTCCGCGTCAACCACATCACCACCGGCTTGATCCGCACCGAGGCCGCGGCGTCGGTCTACGGCGAGGACGGCGGCGCCGCGGTGGCCGCGGTCATCCCGATGCAGCGCATGGCCGTGCCGGCCGACATCGCGCGGAGCTGCCTGTACCTCGCCAGTGATCTGGCCGGCTACGTGACCGGGTCGGATCTCGCCGTGCACGGTGGTGGCGAGCTGCCGGCCCGGTACCTCGCCACGCGCTCCTGACCGGCACCACCCGGTCGCCGTCCCGGCCGTCAGACCGCCGGTACGGCGACCGGGTGATCAGCCGAACCGGACGCGGCCGCCGGAGATCACCGGGCGTCCGCCGTCGGTGACCTCGAACGACGCGGTCCGACCGTCCGGCCAGGCGGTCACCCCCAGGCGGTCCCCGGGGAAGACCGGTGCGCTGAACCGGCCGTCCAGCTCGACGAGCTCGGCCGGGTGCGCGCCCACCGAGCGGGCCAGCTCCAGCGTGGTCGCCGCCAGCGTGCACAGCCCGTGCAGGAAGGGCCGCGGCTGCCCTGCGGCCTGGGCGGCGTCCGGATCGATGTGCATGTGGTGCCGGTCCCCGAGCAACCGGTAGAGCGCGGCCTGGTTCGGCGCGGTGCGCACCTCGGCTCGCAGGCCCGGTTGCGCCTCGGGCCGCTTCGGGCTCGACGGGCCCCGCTCACCGCCGAAACCGCCGCAGCCAGGGGCGAACAACGACCAGGTCGCGACGAAGGCGTCACTCTCCACCACCACCTCGAACACCGCCGCCGATCCCTTGTCCCACACCTCGCCGACCCGGGCGGCCAGCTCCAGGCGACCCGCACGAGGCAGTGGCCTCAGAACCTGCAGCCGCTGGCTGCCGTGCACCGCGGTGCGGACGTCGAAGGCGCCCTGGTCGCCGAGGGCGTCCGGCGCCCACTGGGCCAGGGTCAGCGCGAAGGTCGGCAGCACCCGCAGCCGCTCCTCGAACACCAGGTCCAGCTCGTCGGGAGCTGCCCCTACGGCGAGGGCGTACAGGATCGCGTCCCGCTCGTCGTAGGACGCCGTGCGGGTGCCGAGGTCCGCACCCTGCCACTCCCCTGCCGTGCGTGCGTGTGCCACCGTCACTGGACCCCTCCTCGGATCGGATCGCTGTCGGGCGCCCCTGTGGACGTCGCGGGCGGAGTTCCGGCCGCGCTCACCGCGAGGCCGTGCCGGCGGCGAGCGCGGTGCCGAGCCGGGCCAGGACGGCGCTCGGCCCCCCGAGCGTGCCGGCCAGCTGCTTGCCCCACAGGAAGTGCCGATGCACCGGGTAATCGGTGTCCACCCCGATCCCGCCGTGCACGTGCTGGACCCGGTGCACCACGTCGAGCCCGCCCTCGCCGGCCCACCAGGCCGCCACGAGCGCGGCGGCCCCGGCGTCGGGCGCACCGTCCTCGAGGTCGGCGACGGCCTGCCAGAGGGTGACCCGGAGCGCGTCGATGTCGATGTAGCAGTCGGCGAGCTGGTGCTGCACGGCCTGGAAGGTGCCCAACGGGCGGCCGAACTGCTCACGCTCGCGGACGTAGGCCGCCGCGTAGGCCAGCGCGCCCTGGGCGACTCCGAGCTGCAGCGCAGCCAGCGCGACAGAGGCCCGCTCCAGCACCGCATCGAGGACGCCGGTGCCGGGTGTGCCCAGCGCCTCGCCGACCACGCCGTCGAGGTGCAGGTGACCGCTCCGGTCATGGGTCGTCGTCTCCGCCGCCTGCCACTGCACACCGTCGGCGTCGGGCGCCACGAGAAACAGTCCCGGCCCCTGCTCGGTACCGGCCGCGACCAGCACCGCGGTGGCGCCGAACGGTGAGGGGACGACGGCTTTGGTGCCGGTCAGCCGCCAGCGCTCGCCGTCGGGTTCGGCGGTGCAACCGGGCCGTGCCGGCTCGGTACCGGCGAACTCCTCCAGCGCCAGCGTCAACCGCAGGGAGCCGTCGACCGCGCCGGGCAGGAGCCTGCCCCGCTGCTCGGGGCTGCCGTGCGCGGCGACGGCGAGTGCGCCGACGACGGCCGGCCACAGCGGTACCGGGGCGACCACCCGGCCCTGCTCCTCCAGCAGGACGCAGAGCCCGCCGAGCCCGAGGCCGGCGCCACCGTCGGTGTCGGGCACGGCGACGCCCACGAGCCCGGCCTTGGCCAGCTCCGCCCAGAGCTGCTCGTCGATCCGGTCCTCCCCGGCCTCGACGACGCGAGCACGCTCCGGAGTGGCCCGATCGGCGAAGATCTCGCGCGCCAGATCGCGGACCGCCCGCAGCTCCTCGCCCAGGGTGAAGTCCATCAGTGTCCCTCCCTCGTCGTCGGCTCACGCGCCGGCAGCGACGGTGCCCGGCCGGCGCGCGCGCACCGCCACGTCGCCGGCCCGGCCGGCGTCCGTACGGGGCTCATGCCGTCCGCCGCGGCCGGGGCAGCCCCAGCCCCTGGGTGGCGACCATGTCGCGGAGGATCTCGTTCACGCCGCCACCGAAGGTGTTGACGATCCCCTGCCGGGACAGCTGCTCCACCTGGCCGGCGAGGACCGCACCGGGTGATTCCGGCCGGATCCGCCCGGCGGCGCCGAGGATGCCGGTCAGCGTGCGCTGGACGTCGATGTGCGTCTCGGTGCCGTACGCCTTGGCCGCGCCGGCGTCGGCGCCGGTGAGCTCCCCACGGGCCACGGCGCTGGCCATCTTCCAGTTCATCAGCCGCATCGCCTCGAGCTTGGCGTAGGTGCGGGCGAGGTCGGCCTGCACCCAGGGCAGGTCGACGGTGCCGTTGTCACGGGCCCATTCCCGCACCTGCTCCCACAGCGCGATCATCCGACCCCCCAGAGCGGCCAGCCCGATCCGCTCGTGGTTGAGCTGGGTGGTCAACAGGCTCCAGCCGCCGTTGACCTCGCCGACCACGTCGCCCGCGGGCACCCGGATGCCGCTGTAGTAGGTCGCGGTGACCTGCAGTCCCCCGACCGTCTCGATCGGGCTCCAGGAGAAGCCCGGGTCGTCGGTCGGGACGATGACGATCGAGATGCCCTTGTGCTTCGGCGCGTCCGGATCGGTGCGGCAGGCCAGCCACACGTGGTCGGCGGTGTTGGCACCGCTGGTGAAGATCTTGCTGCCGTCGATGACGAACTCGTCACCGTCCCGGACGGCACGGGTGGTCAGCGACGCCAGGTCGGTGCCGGCGCCGGGTTCGGTGTAACCGATCGCGAAGACGACGTCACCGGCGAGGATTCCCGGCAGGTAGCGCTGCTTCTGTTCTTGCGAGCCGTGGCTCATCAACGTCGGGCCGACGGTGTTCACGGTGACGAACGGGAACGGCAGGCCGGCCCGCTGCACCTCGTCGAAGAACACGTACTGCTCCTCGACCGAGCGACCCTGGCCGCCGTACTCCACCGGCCAGCCGATGCCCAGCCAGCCGTCCTCACCCAGCCGCTTGACCACCTCGCGGAACCGCGGGCCGCCCACGCCCTGCTCTCCCACCCGGCGGCGCTCGTCCTCGGGCAGCAAGCCGGAGAAGTACGCCCGGAGCTCCGCCCGCAACTCGCGCTGGGCAGGCGTCTCGCGCAGATCCATCGATGCCTCTCCTCGGGGTCGGGTGGGTCTGGACTACCAGCCCGTCAGGGCAGGAAGCGCAGCCGGCCCGCGGCGGCGAACTCCTCGCGCAGCGCGGTCTTGTCGTCGTCGGTCATGAGCTCGTAGGACGGCCGGCCACGGCCCGCCCACCGGTACACCGGGTCACCGGTCCGCCAGCCCTCGGCCTGCATCTCCTTCTTGCGGAGCTTGCCCGATCCCGTGGTCGGCAGACTCGGGGAGATCCGCACGAACCGCGGCGCACCCTTGGTGCCGAGGTCCTCCTGCGCGGCCAGGAAGGCCGGCAGGTCCAGGCCGGAGAAGGACGTGCCGTCGGGCACCTCGACCGCGGCCATCACCTGGTCACCGGAGCGCGGGTCGGGGACGGCGAAGACACCGGCTGCCAGGATCGCCGGATGGCGCCGGAGCACCCGCTCGGCGTGCAACGCCGAGACGTTCTCGCCGTCCACCCGGATCCAGTCCCCGGATCGTCCGGCGAAGTAGATGTAGCCGTCCTCGTCGACGTAGCCGAGGTCGCCGGTCCAGTACCACCCGTGCCGGACCCGTTCGGCGTCGGCGGCCGGGTTCTTGTAGTAGCCCTCGAACGTCGCTGCGCCGGCCTTGTTGACCAGCTCCCCGATCGCCTCCTCGGCGTTGAGCACCCGGCCGTGCCGGTCCTGCCGCGCCGGCGGGCACACCTGGCGCGTCTCCGGGTCGACGATGCAGACGTCGTCGTGCGCCGGGCGGCCGAGCGCGGTCACCGGGCCCTCGGGAGCGAGCCGGATCATGCCTGCTCCCTCGCTGGAGCCGTAGCCCTCGTACAGCTTCGCTCCGAAGCGGCGCTTGAACTCGGCCTGGTCCTCCGGGGAGGCCTCGGTGCCGAACCCGTGGGTGAGGGGGTTGTCGCCGTCATCGGGCCGTTCCGGGAGGGCCAGGACGTAGCTGATCGCCTTGCCGACGTACGTGAAGTACGTGGCTCCGTGGAGACGGACGTCCGGGAGGAAACCCGACGCGGAGAACTTGGGGGTCAGGGCGACGCAGGCCCCGGCCAGCAGCGACGGTGCCCACAGCGCCATCAGGGCGTTGCCGTGGAACAGCGGCATGCAGCAGTAGCTGACGTCGTCGCGGTCGATGTCGAACTTCGCCGCGTTGGCCGTGCCCAGCCCGGCCAGCCGGCCCTGCGAGCAGCGGACCGCCTTGGACGCCCCGGTGGTGCCGGAGGTGAACAGCAGCAGCATCTGCGTCTGCGGGGTGACGGACGGGTCGGCCAGGGGCTCGCGGTCCGCGGCGACCACCTGGTCGGCGTACGCCGGGTCGTCCACCAGCAGGAACCGGCTGCGGTCGACACCGATGTCCAGGCCGTCGAGCAACGCCAGACCCGCACGGTCGGTGATCACCAGTTGGCAGTCGGTGTGCCGGACCTCGGCCTCGAGGTACTCGCCCCGGCGGGTGGAGTTGATCCCGACGACGGTGGCACCGGCCAGCGCCGCACCGCCCAGCCAGAAGACGTACTCCGGCACGTTGTCCAGGAGGACACCGATGTGGAAGGGGCCGTCGGTCCGCAGCGAGCGCAGCAGGTCGGCGCGGGCGGCGCTCTCCCGCACCACCTCGTCCCAGGTCCACGTCCGCTCGCGGGTGCGCAGACCGGTGCGGAAGTCCCCGACCCGGTCGAGCAGCAGGCCCGCGATGGTCTGGTGCATCACGCCCGCGCCTCCAGCGTCTCGGCCGCCTCCACCACCTGGGTCACGTCGGCGGCCGGGGCCTGCGCCGTCGGCTTCCCGTCGGACTGCGGGACGAGCACGCAGCGCGTCCCGCCGTAGATCTTGGTCATGCACTTGTTGTTGTGGTTGCACAGCGACCGGGTGCCTGCGTCGGCCTGGATGCGGTTGATCAGATCGGGCTCGCGGAGCAGCGCCCGCCCCAGGGCGACGAACTCGAAGCCCTCGGCCATGGCCGTGTCCATGATCTGCCGGTCGGTGATGCCGCCGAGCAGGATCATCGGGAGCTTCACGTGCGAACGGATCTGCTTGGCGTCCTCGAGCAGGTAGCCGTCCCGGTAAGGGTAGGAGTGCAGGAAGCGCGACCCGACCAACTTGATGCCGGTCTTGAGCGGTTCCGGCATGACGCCGGCGAACTCTTGCAGCGGGGCGTCGCCCTTGAACAGGTACATGGGGTTGAGCAGCGAGCTGCCGGCCGTCATCTCCAGCGCGTCGACCGCCCCGGACTGCTCGAGCCACTGGGCGACCACGATGGCCTCGTCCAACCAGAAGCCGCCGGGGTAGCCGTCGTCCATGTTGAGCTTCACGATGATCGCGATCCGGTCGCCGACCGCCCGGCGGACCGCCTGGACCGTCTCCAGCGCCAGCCGGGCGCGGTTCTCCAGGCTGCCGCCGTACTCGTCCGTGCGGTGGTTGAGCTTCGGGCTGAGGAACGAGCTCGCGAGGTAGTTGTGGCCCAGGTGGACCTCGACCGCGTCGAAGCCGGCCTCAGCGGCCATGGTGGCCGCGTTGCCGTGGGCTGCGACGATGCGGGCCAGGTCGTCGCGGGTGGCGACCTTGGTGAAGCTCAGCGTGGTCTTGTGGAAGTGCCGGCTGGGCGACAGGGCGGGCGCGCCGTTGGCCTTGGGGTTGCCCACCGGGCCGGCGTGCCCGATCTGCGCGGAGATCGCCGCGCCCTCGGCGTGCACGGCGTCGGTCAGCTTGCGCAGCCCGGGCAGCGCTTCGGGCCGCCACAGGATCTGGTGCCGGTCGGTACGGCCCTCCGGCGCCACGGCGCAGTAGGCCACCGTGGTCATGCCCACCCCGCCGGCGGCGTGCTGGACGTGGAAGTCGATGAGCCTGTCGGTCACCAGGCTCTTGTGGCTCATGCCCTCGTAGGTGGCCGCCTTGATCGTGCGGTTGCGCAGCGTGACCGGGCCGAGCTGGGCCGGAGCGAACACGTCCGGCACCTCGTGCTGCGCCACGGGCTTCTGGGTCATGGTCGTCTCCTCCACACCTGGTGCGCCTCCCCGATCCGGAAGGTCTCGAAAGCCCTGAGCGAACGCACGGCCCCCTGGCCTGCGGACGCTAACCACCGGCGATGCGGGGCCCGGGGACGATCCCGCTGACCGGGAGCCACCGGGCCACGGCGGCGGACGGCAGGGCTCGGTCGAGCAGGCTGCCCGACGACGGCTCGCTCACGGCGGCCGCACGCGCCCTCAGCGTTCCACCGAGATGGTCCAGCTTCTCTGAGCGCTGATCAGGACCGAAGTCTGTCGGCACACGGATGCGGCCACTCAGCGGGACGGCCTCGACCGGTGACGTCCCGCACAGCTAGGACGAGCGGGCGCATCGCCCGGTGCGCTCGCCGCTCGGTGACCGTCGGTCTCCGATCACCAGAGGAAGTGCATGTGAGAAGAACGAGGATCGTCGGTGCGCTCGCCGCGAGCACGTGTGTGGTCCTGGGGGTGAGTGCCACATCAGCCACCGCATCGGGGGACGGACCCGAGCGGCTGCACATCCTGCTGACCAACGACGATGGCTGGGACGCGCCGGGCATCACCGCCGTGTACGACGAACTGGTCGGAGCTGGTCACCATGTGGTGCTCGTTGCGCCGGCGACCAACCAGAGCGGCAAGGGCGCTGCCCTGACGTTCGGCGGCTCGCTGACCGTGGCCCAGCCCGCAGATGGCAAGTACGCGGTCACCGGCACCCCCGTCGACGCCGCCGAGTTCGGCCTGTCGGCGGTCTTCGACGAGAACGACCCGCCGGACCTCGTGATCTCCGGGACCAACGTCGGGGAGAACGTCGCGGAGGGCATCATCCACTCCGGCACCGTCGGGGCCGCGGTCAACGCACTGGCCGACGGGGTGCCCGCCATCGCCGTCAGCACGGAGGTCGATGGCGACGACGTGGGACCGTTCGCGGAGACCGCGCAGTTCGTCGTCCGCCTGGTCGACCGGTTGCAGGACCGGGCGCACCGCGGCGACCTGTTGCCCGACGGCATCGGCCTGAACGTCAACTACCCGCTGGTCGAGGACGGCGGCCAGCCCGAAGGGGTGGCCGCCACCGAGACCGGCCGCGGGCTGTTCGATCTCGACTACGCAGGCGCCCTGCCCGAGCCTGGCGAGTCGTCCTCGTTCACGTTCGAGTACGGGCTGGGCCTGTCAGCGGACGTCCGCAACTCCGACCTCGCGGCGCTCGAGGCAGATCTCGTGTCGATCAGCCCGATCGAAGCCGACTACGACGCCGGCGCCGGCGAACTCCGCTGGGTCCGTGGCGTGGTCCGGGAGCTGGGGCGCCGGTAGGAACTCCGGCCAGGAACGGGGAGGGGGGCCGGGGTCGCCCGGCCCCCCTCCCACACGACCGGACGTCCGGCGTCGGGCCGACTTCAGCACTCTGCAGCCGCTGACCTTGCGGGCCACCCGGGCCATCAAGACGGCGTGCTGCACGCGGTCGAACAACGGGCCCGGATCGACGTCCACCTCCAGCGGTAGCCCCCGTCGAGGAACCCCCGCGCCGTCCGCACCGCCTGATGGGCGCTGCAACCGGGCCGGAACCCGGACGTGGACGGCGAGAACGCCGGATCGGGGATCGACGTCGACGCCTGCGCGATCGCCCGGTTGATCGGCGATCCAGCACCCTGGTCACGTCCGGCATCCGCTGCCCAACGGGGGGCGCCGGCGCCTCCGGGGGCGCCGGCGTGCCCGCGATCAGCTACCCGCGTCCAGCCACGCGTCGTCCAGCAGAACCATGCTGTTGACCGTGTCCTCGACACCGTGGAGATCGTCGGACCACATGAGGAACTCCGGCGTCGGCCCGTAGACCAGGGCGGGCACATCGGCGTTCCACTGCTCCTGGATACGCCCCATGATCTCGCGCTGCTCCTCCTCGGTCCCCGCCCCCTGGAACTCGGTGATGAGCGCGCTCATCTCCGGGCTGGTGGGCATGCCGACCGTGAGGTTGCCTTCCTCGTGCAACGTTGCATACATGCGCCCGTACGGTCCGGCCTCACGCCAGCTGATCCCCCAGCCGGCCACGTCGTAGTCACGGTTCACCGCGACCCGGTTGACCTGGTCGGCGACCGTGGGCACCAGATCGGTCTCGACCTCGAACCCCACCGTCTCGAGCGAGGCCTTGACCGCCAGCGCGGTCGCGCGCGATGCCGGGTCCTGGGCATCCAGATAGGTGACCTTGCCGTCGAAGCCGTCGGCCTTCGCTTCCTCTACCAGCGCCCGCGCCGCCTCGGGGTCGTAGGGCAGCGGCTCCACGTCGGTGTGCCAGCGGGAGTACTCGGGGAAGATGGCGTTGCTGGCGATGCCGGCGCCGCCGGAGGCCCGCTGCACGACGAGCTCGGGATCGATGGCCTGGAACATGGCCTGCCGCACCCGGGGATCCGCGCCGGGTCGCCCCTCGTCGGTGTTGATCACCGCAACGCTGCCCAGCGCCACGAGGTTCAGGAAGCCCGACGTTCCCTCGTCCAGGGCCTGGTCGACCAGGTCGGGCTCCCGGATGAACGCGGAGCCGATCTCGCCGGCCTGGAAAGAGTCGAACCGGGCCTGCGGGTCGCTGAGATACACGATCCGGATGCTGTCCAGATGAGGCGGGCCGTCCCAGTAGTCGTCCCGCGGCTCGAGGACCATCTCCTCCTGCGGGGCGTAGGTGCTCAGCGTGAAGGCGCCGGCGCCTATCGGGGTGAAGGTGCCACCGGCATCCGCGGACTGCGCGACGACCATGCCCGGCCCGGTGGTGAGCAGGTAGTCGAAGCTCGGCCACTCAGTGGCCAGGGTGAAGACGACGGTCCGGTCGTCGGGGGTGTCGATGCCCGTGACGTTGTTGGTGAACAAACCGGCCTCGTCGGCGCCCTTGGCGACGTAGCGCTCCAGGCTCCACCTGACGGCCTCAGCATTCAGGGGCGTGCCATCGCTGAACGTGACGCCGTCGCGCAGCGTCAGCGTCCAGACGGTGGAGTCGTCGTTCGCCTCGAGCGACTCGGCCAGCTGGGGTTCGACCGTGTTCGTCTCGCTGTCCCAGCGCATCAGGACGTCGTAGATCGCCGCCATCTCCAGGCCCCCCGTGGAGCCGGCGACGATCGAGACCGCGGGGTCGAGGCTGCGAGGCTCGGAGTAGGCCCCGAACGTCAGCGTCCCCCCGTCGACCGGGTCACCTCCGGACTCGGCCCCGATGACGCCGACCTCGTAGGCGTCCCCGGAGCTCCGAACCTCCGCCCGATCGGCCCCGCGCCCGCCGGACGAGGAACAGGCCGCAGCCAGTACCAGAACCGTTGCCACTCCGACGACGGGTCGAGCCCGCTGCACAATCGAATTCACCATGAGATCCCCTTCTGCGCAACCGGTGCTCGGGTAGTCGATCGCCGGCTTGCGGACGGTAGGCAGCGGCGGGGACGGCACCCGGGCGCACTCCCAATGGCCGGGAGGTCGCCGTCTTCCTCGAGCTCGCCCGCGACATCCCGGCGGCGACGAGCGCGCCGCGGTGCTCGGCCACAAGGTCGATGACCCGCTGTATGCGTTCGTACCGCGCCTGCGCCGGACGACGCGGCGCTGGGCAACCAGCGCCTTCTGGGCGGCGAACACCTGGGCGAGCCGCGCGGTGCCCCTGTACCGGGAAGCGGTGGGGTTGGATGCGGCCACGACCACGGACGTCAGGAAGGCGGTGTCCCCGGTCACGGCCGTGTCCCGGTGATCGGGACGAGTGCCCGGACGGACCACGGAGAAGCCAGCATGGCCCGTCGTGTGCGCTGTTCCGCCATCCCGAACCACGGAGCTTCGATGACCACCTCGACCGATCCCCAGGCTGCCGCCCTCGCGGTACTGACCGGCCTCACCGGCCCCGGCGGGCCGTTCGAGCTGGCCCGCGAGGAGGTGCTCGGGGTGGAGATGACGGTGTTCCGCAACCGGCAGCGCTCGCTGGGTGAGGTGCTGGTGGACTCGCAGCGGCACGGCGACCGGGACTACGTCGTCACGGCCCACTCCCGGCTGAGCTTCGCCGAGCACGCCCAGCAGGTGGCCTCCCTGGCCCGGGTGCTGCGCGAGGAGCACGGCGTCGGCAAGGGAGACCGGGTCGCCATCCTGGCGGCCAACTGTCCTGAGTGGATCGTCTCGTTCTGGGCGGCCGTGGCAACGGGCGCGATCGCGGTCGGCTTCAACTCATTGTGGTCGCGGAGCGAGGTCGGCTACGCGCTGGAGCACAGCACGCCGAAGGTCGTCGTCGCCGACAGCAAGCGTGCCGCCCTCATCGGCGGCAGCGACGTCACGGTCCTGTCGATGGAGGACGACCTCCCCCGGCTGGTCACCGCCCACCCCGGCGAGGACCTGACACCGGTCGAGGTGTCCGAGGACGACCCGGCGGTGATCCTCTACACCAGCGGCACCTCAGGGCGGCCCAAGGGTGCGGTGCACTCGCACCGGAACCTGACCTCGGTCATCGAGTATCACCGGATGAACGATGCGCTGGCCCAGGCCTTCGGCGACCCCACCGATCCGCGCGACCGCCGTTACCTGCTCACCTCGCCGCTGTTCCACATCGCCAGCCTGCACAACCTGGCCCTTCCCCGGCTGGCGACGGGCAGCACCGCAGTGGTGCACCAGGGCGCCTTCGACGTCGACCGGGTCCTGCGGCTGATCGAGCGGGAGCGGGTCACCAACTGGGGCGCGGTCCCCACCATGGCCCACCGTCTGCTCCAGCACGGAGATCTCTCCGGCTACGACCTCTCCTCGCTACGGGCTTTCTCGCTGGCGTCGGCGCCGTCGTCCCCGGAGTTCCAGGAGCGGCTGCGCCGGGCGCTGCCGGTGGCCGAGCGCGCCCTGGTGGACAGCTACGGGCTCACCGAGTCCTGCACGGCACTGACCGTGGCGACCGCCGGGGACCTCGCCGCTACGCCCGGCACGCTGGGCCGGCCGATCGCCACCGTCGAGCTGGAGATCCGCGACGAGGCCAACCAGGCGGTCCCGGAGGGGGTCGAGGGTGAAATCTGCGTGCGCAGCCCCTTCAACATGCTGGGCTACTGGAACGATCCGGACGCGACGGCGACGGCGATCGATCCGGATCGCTGGCTGCACACCGGGGACATCGGCACGATCGAGCGGGGCCTGTTGCATCTCAACGCCCGCCGGTCGGACCTCATCATCCGCGGCGGGGAGAACGTGTACCCCGCGGAAATCGAGGGCGCGTTGGCCGAGCACCCGGCCGTGCTGGAGTGCATCGTCCTGGGCCGTCCGCACGAGGACCTCGGGCAGGAGGTCTCGGCGGTGGTCGTCCCCGACCCCGCTCGCCCCGTGACGGAAGCCGAGCTCGTCGAGTTCCTCCGGGATCGACTGGCCTACTACAAGGTCCCGACCCGCTGGCAGCTGCGCACGGATCCGCTGCCTCGCAATGCCACCGGCAAGGTGCTGCGGACCCGCGTCGAGGCCTGAGTCGCCTGACGTCCGACTGCGCTGCGCCGGCGCGGCCCTTCGCGGGCGGCCCGGCGGACGCCCATCCCTGCTGCTGGAGGAAAGCGTGCCTCAGGTGCACACCGTCACCGGGCCGGTCGACACGGCTCGGCTCGGGCAGGTGCTCATGCACGAGCACCTCTTCGTGCTCGACCCGGAGATCCAGAGCAACCACCCCGAGGAATGGGGCAGCGAGAGCGAACGCGTGGCAGACGCGGTCGAACGGTTGAGTGCCCTGGCCGGCACGGGGGTGCGGACGATCGTCGATCCGACGGTGCTCGGCATGGGGCGCTACATCCCGCGGATCCAGGAGATCGCCGCCCAGGTCGACCTCAACGTCATCGTGGCGACCGGGTATTACACCTATGACCACCTGCCGTTCTACTTCCAGTACCGGGGACCTGCCCTGGCGGCGGTCGTGGGCAGGGAGGTGCCCGATCCGATGGTGGACATGTTCGTCCGGGACATCGAGCACGGGATCGCCGACACCGGTGTGCGGGCCGGGCTGCTCAAGTGCGCGATCGACCACCAGGGCATGACCTCCGACGTCGAACGCGTCCTGCGGGCGGTCGCGAAGGCGCACCGCCGCACCGGTGCGCCGATCACCGTGCACACCCACCCGGGCAGTCGCCAGGGGTCGGCGGTCGCGGAGGTGCTCGCCGACGAGGGTGTCGATCCGAGGCGGGTGGTGCTGGGACACAGCGGTGACACCACGGACATCGCCCACCTGAGTGAGCTCGCCGACGCCGGCTTCCTGTTGGGGATGGACCGGTTCGGCATCTACCTCGAGACCTCGTTCGAGGCCCGCGCCGGCACCGTGGTCGAGATGTGCCGGCGGGGCTACGCCGGGCACATGGTGCTCTCCCACGACGCCGCCTGCTACTACGACGCGGTCCCCCCGGAGTTCGCACCGATGTTCCCCGCGTGGCACTACACCCACATCCACGAGAAGGTGCTGCCGTACCTGCGGCAGCAGGGGGTGACCGACGAGCAGATCGAGACGATGCTCGTCGCCAACCCCCGCCGGTACTTCGAGAACACCGCGGCCTACTGAGCGGCCGGCTCGGGCTGCGGCACACGCGGCAGCCCGAGCCGGCTCAGCGACCGCACGCGGTGCCGCCGGTGAGGTGGCTGGCCAGGGAATTGACGAACCCACCGGCCGCGCTCGACAGCCACACCGCGGCCGCGCCGACGTCTGCGCCGGTTCCCAGCCGGCGGATGGGGACGCTCTGGACGAGCCGCTGCAGCAGACCGCTCCCGGAGTCCTCCAGGCCGGTCATGATCCCGAGAGCCAGGGAGTTGGCGGTGATGCCGACGGGACCGTACTCCACACCGAGGTGCCGCATCAGCGCCTCGGATCCGGCCTTGGCCGCGCCGTAGGCACCCACGCCGAGCGCCAATCCCCGCGAGGAGGCGCCGGAGGAGATGTGGATGATCCGGCCCCAGCCACGCGCCACCTGGTGGGGCAGGACCGCCTGCACCAGCCGCATCGTTGCCACCAGGTTGAGCTCGATCTGCTGCCGCCACGCTTCCGAGGGCATATCCCCGAAGCGCACCATCGTCGAACCGCCGTCCGGGATGCCGGCGTTGTGGACAAGGATGTCGACCCCACCGAACGTCTCGCGGATGCGCTCGAGCGCGACCGCCAGGCCCTCGGCGTCGGTGACGTCGAACGGCACGGCGCTCGCCCGGCCACCGGCCGCGGCGATCTCGGCCACGACCCGATCCGCCCGGTCCGGATGCAGGTCGTTGACGGCGACCGCCGCACCGGCCGCGGCCAGCGCCCGGGCGATGCCCTCGCCCACGCCGCGGCCCGCGCCGGTGACGAGCGCGGTCCGGTTCGGCAGGCGGAACGGCCCCTCGTCCCAGGCGCCGGTCGGCGCCTCTCCGTCGGTCAAGCCGGAGCGCCGATGTCGCCGCCGTGCTCCAGGGCATCGCCCAGCTCGGCGCCGACCGCGTCGGCGCTGCCCAGGGTGAACGCGACCTGCCGGCCCCACAGGAAGTACCGGTGGATCGGGTAGTCGATGTCCGCGCCGATGCCGCCGTGCAGGTGCTGCGTCGCGTGGACCGCCCGCAGCCCCCCACGCGAGGCCCACCACTTGGCGACGAGCGAGGCGGCCTCGGCCTCCTCCTCCTGCCCGAGGTCCATCAGCCAGGCGGCTCGCTGCGTGGTCAGCCGGATGCTCTCAGTGTCGAGGTAGGCGTCGGCAGCACGGACGGCGACGGCCTGGTTGGTCGACAGCGGCCGACCGAACTGCACCCGCTCGGAGGTGTACCGGGCGGTCATCTGCAGCGCCTCGGAACACACGCCGACCTGCAGGGCCGCCAATGCCACGCGGGCGCGCCGACGGGTCCAGCGGGCGATCTCCGCACCGTCCCCGGGCAGCACCTCCTCGGCGGACACGACGACGCCGTCGAGGGCCACGGCGGCGTTGCTCTCCCGGCTCGTCACGGACAAGGACCTGACGGTCACCCCGGGGCGGTCGGTCGGGACGATCGCCACGGCGGTCTCCCCCACCGGCAGGCCGACCGGCACCAGCACCGCCCCCGCCACCTCGGCCCCCGGCACGGAGGCCAGGTGCCCGTTCAGCCGCAGCGACCCGGCATCCTCCTCGGCCGTGACCGTGACGGCGCGGCCGGTGGGCGCATCGAAGGCTCCGGTCAGGACCACCGACCCGTCCACCAGACCGGGCAGCCACCGCTCGACCTGCTGCTGGGTACCGAACTGCGCGATCGGCAGAGCCGCGGTGGCCAGGGCCGCCCACAGCGGCACCGGGGCGACCCGGCGTCCCTGCTGCTCCAGCAGGGTGACCAACCCGAGCATGCCCATCCCGGCACCGCCGGCGTCCTCGGGCAGCGGGATGCCCAGCACGCCGGCGTCGGCCAGGATCCGCCACAGCTCGCGGTCGTGGCCACCCTCGTCCGCCTCGACCTGCCGGACCCGCTCCACCTCCGCGCGGTCCCCGAAGATCTTCTCCGTCAGGTCGCGCACCGCGACCAGGTCGTCGTCCAGCTCGAACTGCATCGTCAGTTGCTCCCACTCCTGGCCGGTGACTTCTGCTCGTCGCGGCGGCGGGCGGCCAGCGTCATGCCGAGGGTCTTGGCCGCCACGATCTCCCGCATCACCTCGTTGGTGCCCCCGCCGAAGGTGTTGTTCTGCGCTCTGCGGGCGAGGGTCTCCACCCGTCCCTGCAGCACGGCACCGGGGCTGCCGGGGCGCAGCAGGCCCTGGGCACCGAGCACCTCCTGCAGCCGCCCGTAGGCGGTGACCACCGCTTCGGTACCGAAGACCTTGGCTGCGGCGGAGTCGCCGCCACCGAGCGCGTTGGCCGCGACGTCGGCGACCAGGCGGAGGTTGACCAGATCGGCTGCGGAGAGCAGCGCGTAGACCTCGGCGAGCGTGCTGCGCACCCAGGGCACGTCGTAGAGGCGACCGGCGTCGGTCCGCTCCTCCTTGGCCCACGCCAGGACGCCGGAGAACAGCTCGTTGGCGATCCCGCCACGGGCAGCCAGCGCGACCCGCTCGTGATTGAGCTGGGAGGTGATCAGCGACCAGCCCGCGTCGAGCTCGCCGACCACGTTGGTGATCGGCACCCGGACGTCCTCGTAGTACGTCGCAGAGGTGCTGATCCCACCGACGGTGTGGATCTCGGTGACCGAGAACCCGGGCGCCGACGTGGGCACGAGGACGACCGAGATGCCCTTGTGGCGCGGCGCGTCGGGGTCGGTGCGGACGGCGAGCCAGATCCAGTCGGCGTAGACCCCCGCACTGGTGTAGATCTTGTTGCCGTTGATGACCAGCTCGTTCCCGTCGACCACTGCCCGGGTCTGCAGGGCGGCGAGGTCGGTGCCCGCGCCCGGCTCGGTGTAGCCGATGGCGAAGATCAGCGTCCCGGCCAAGATCCGGGGGAGGAAGAAGTCCTTCTGCTCCTGGGTCCCGTACTTCATCAGCGACGGGGCGACCGTGTTCAGCGTGACCAGGGACAGCGGGGCGTTGGCCCGGAGCACCTCGTCGTAGAAGACGAAGAGGGCCTCCGGGTCCTCGCCGCGGCCCCCGTACTCCTCCGGCCAGCCCAGGCCCAGCCACCCGTCGCGGCCCATGCGCTGGTAGATCCGGTCGAAGGTCGGACCGCCCTCGGTCTGGTCGACCAGGTCGCGGCGGTCCTGCTCGGTGATGATCTCGGCGAAGTACTCGCGCAGCTGCCGGCGCAGCGCCTTCGACTCCGGGGACAGGTCCATCTGCATGGGATGGGCGCTCCTTGCGAGGGGATGAGTGGGTGGTGCGGGCGGACTAGCGGGGCAGCCCGAGGATCCGCTGGGCGATGACGTTGAGCTGGATCTCGATCGTGCCGCCCCCGAACAGCACCGACGGCAGCGCGATGTGGTCGAGCACGAAGTCCGAGGCCGGATCGACCGAGGATCCGGTCAGCGTGCCCAGCGGCCCGAGCAGGGTGAGGATCCCCCGCGAGCCCTCCCGCTGGGCGAGCGCGTTGTAGACCTTCTGCACGCTGATCTCCGCACCCGGTCGGGCACCGGCCAGCAGGGTCTGCACACTGCGCAGGTTCAACGCACCCAGGGACAGCTCCCGGGCGGTGTTGCGGCCCAGCACCCGGACCGCTTCGGCCCGGCTGGTGGCGTAGCTGCCCTCGGCGATGGCCCGCTTGACCAGCCGAGCGCCGCCGTGCGGCAGCATGCCGCCCATGCTGACCCGCTCCTCGGTCAGCGTCGTCGTCGCCAGCTTCCAACCCTGACCGGGCTCCCCCAGCAGGCAGTCGTCGGGCACGACCACGTCGTCGAGGAACACCTCGTTGAACTCGGCCATCCCGGTGGACTGCACCAGGGGCCGGATGTCCACGCCGGGCGTGCGCAGGTCGATCAGGAAGTAGGAGATGCCCTTGTGCTTGGGCGCATCCGGGTCGGTGCGGGCCAGACACACGCCCCAGTCGGCCTCGTGCGCCGACGACGTCCACACCTTCTGACCGTTGAGCTTCCAGCCGCCCTCCACCTGCTCCGCCCGGGTGGACAGGCCGGCCAGGTCCGACCCGGCGCCGGGCTCGCTGAACAGCTGGCACCAGACGATCTCCCCGCGCAGCGTCGGGGTCAGGAAGCGCTCCTGCTGGGCCGGGGTCCCGCCGGCGAGGATCGTGGGCAGCACCCATTCGCCGATGATCGTGGTGGGCTGCGGCAGGTTGCGGCGGGCGAACTCGGCGGCGATGACGGCCTGCTCGTGGGGCCCGGCTCCGATGCCGTACGGCTTCGGATAGTGCGGCGCGACCAGCCCGGCTTCGGCCAGTCGGGCCATCCGTGGACCGCCGCGGGCCGACGCCCACCCGGTACTGCTCACCGGGTCCGGCGGCAAGGTGAGCACCTCGTCGAGCACCGCACCGACCTGGGCGCGCAGTTCGGGCAGCGCATCGGCGTCGACGAAGGAGAAGTCCCGCTCGGCGGTGAGCGCCACCTCGCCCAGTCGGCGGGCCCACTCCTCCTCGGTCCCCACGGAAGAGGCGATGCTGATCGCCCGCCGCCAGTAGAGGTGGACGTCGTGCTCCCAGGTGAAGCCGATGCCGCCGAGGAGGGTCACGCACTCCAGCGCGGCGTCGATGGCGAGTGGCAGGGCGGTGAGCGCGGCCTGCGCGGCGGCCAGTCGCTGCTGCTCGGCCGGCTGACCGGCCGAGCGGGCGGCGTCCCACGCGGCGGCGGTGATCCGCTCGGCACGGACCAGCAGCATCGCGGCTTTGTGCTGCACCGCCTGGAAGCTGCCGATCGGCTTGCCGAACTGGACGCGGGTGCGCACGTACTCGACCGCCGTCGACAGGCACCAGGCGGCCAGGCCGCTGGCCTCGGCGGCCAGCAGGGAGTTGACGGTGACGTCGACCAGGTCGGGAGCGGGGGCGGGGAGGACCTCGTCGGCGGAGACCACGTACGCCTCCAGCTCGAGCCGCCCGACCGACCGGGAGAGGTCGGTGCCGGATTCGGTGCGGACCGCGGCGTCCGCCGCGCGTACGCGGAACCACACCGGCCCGTCGGCGCCCTCGGCGCGGACGACGACGACATCGGCTCCCGGCAGACCCAGCACCGGCTCGGAACTGCCGCTCACCGTCCAGCCGAATTCAACGGACTCGGCCCGAAGCCCGGTGGAGCGGACCAGCGCCCCGGTCGCTCCGTCGGCGAACGCCGCCAGCAGCTCGTCACGCAGGGCGCCCTCTCCGGCGGCGGCGACCACCGCGCTGGCGGTGACGGTCGGCAGGTACGGCCCGGGGACGAGGGCCCGGCCCAGCTGCTCGACGACCACGGCCAGCTCGACCAGTCCGGCGTCGGCACCGCCGTGCTTCTCCGGGAGGTGCAGTGCGTGCAGCCCCTGACGGAGCAGCGCCTCCCAGAAGGCAGGACGTGCGCCGGCGGCCGAGTCGTCGAAGGTCGCGCGGGTGGACTCCATCGGCGCGGACCGCCGGGCGAACGCCGCGACGGACTCGGCCAGGGCGCGCTGGTCGTCGGTGAGCGGAAGGGGCACGGCTGGTTCCTCGCGGTAGTCGGGATCGGGGACGGCGGTACGGGTTCAGGCGCGCTCGAGGATCAGGCAGGTGGTCGCCGCCGACGCGCAGATCGCGACCATCGCGATCTGCAGGTCCCGGCGTTCGAGCTCGTCGATCGCGGTGGCGATCAGCCGGATGCCGGTGGCGCCGGCAGGGTGGCCGAGGGCGATCGCGCCGCCGTTGACGTTGAGCTTGTCCTCGTCGACCCCGTGCACGCGGGCGAACGACATCGGCACCGAGGCGAACGCCTCGTTGACCTCGAACAGGTCGATGTCCTCGACGGACATGCCCGTGCGCTCCAGCAGCTTCCGGCCGGCGTCCACCGGCCCGTCCAGCATGTATTCCAGGTCGCCGCCGATCACGCACTGAGCCAGCAGCCGTGCCCGCGGCGCGAGCCCCAGTGCCCGGGCCCGGTCCTCGGACATCAGCACGGCCGCGCTCCCGCCGTCGGTGACCTGCGAGGACGTGCCCGCGGTGTGCATCCCGCCCTCGACCGTCGGCTTGAGCCGGGCCAGCGCCTCCGTGCTCGTGTCACGGAGACCCTGGTCCCGATCGACCACCTGCGGCCCCTCGCCGTCGGCGCCGGGCACCGTTACCGGGATGACCTGGCGGTCGAACCGCCCGTCGTCCCACGCCGCGCGCGCCCGCTGCTGGGAGCGCAACCCGAAGGCGTCGAGGTCCTCCCGGGAGAAGCCACGCCTGCGGGCGATCCGGTCGGCGGCGGTGTACTGGTCGGGCATGTCGACCGACCAGTCCGCCGGCCGGGGAGTGTCGAACCCGAGGCCCACCTTGGCGGTCAGCGGCACCCGGGACATCAGCTCGACACCGCAGGCCATGCCGACCTCGAGCGCACCGATGGCGATCTGGCCGGCGAGCAGCTGCACCGCCTGCGCCGCCGTGCCGCACTGTGCGTCGATCGTGGTGCAGCCGGTCTCGGTCGGCAGCCCCGCGTGCACCCACGCGGTGCGGGTGATGTTGCCGAACTGCTCCCCGACCGGGGTCACGCAGCCGCCGATGGCCTGCTCGATCAGCGTCGGGTCGAGGTCCAGACGGTCCAGCACGCCCCGCTGGGCGGCCCCGAGGATCTCGGTGGCGTGCAGGCCGGACAGCCAGCCCGCCCGCTTTCCGAACGGGGTGCGGGCGGCGTCGACGATCACGGGCTTCATCGGAGGATCTCCTCGCGCTTCCAGGGTTGCGCGTCCAGGCCGCGCACGGTCAGGTTCCACTCGCGGATCAGGTCGAGGCTGACCCCGATCTGCCCGGTGACGTCCTCGGGGCAGTCGCAGAGCGCTGTCACCGCCTCCGCCATCTCCTCCAACGTCTCGACCTCCTCGGGCCGGATCAGCTCGCCGACCAGGGCGGCTGCTCCCTCGCTGAGGACGGCGGACCTCGGCTCCACGGTGTTCACCCGGATCCCGCTCCCGTAGAGCTCGACGGCCATGAGGTTGGTGATCCGGTTCAGCGCCGCCTTCGAGCCGGCGTACACCCCCATCGCCGAGCCGGGCGGGTGCACGGAGAACGGCGGGCCGGCCGAGAGCCGGGCACTGGCGCTGGAGACGTTGACGATCCAGCCGCGACCGGCCTCGCGCATGCCCGGGATCACCCCCTGCATGAGCTCCAGCGGAGCGTGCACGTTGACCTGGAAGGAGAGCAGCCGGCGCCGCAGCGGGTAGTCCGCCAGTGGCTGGTAGATCGCCGCCGCGGCGTTGTTGACCAGGACGTCGACCGGGCCGCCGAGCCGCTCGACCGCGGCCGGGACGATGCGGGCGACGTCCTCGGGATCGCTGAGGTCGGCGACGAGCACCTCCACCCGGGTTCCGTAGCGCGACAGCCGCTCGGCGGTCTCCCTCAGCGTCCCGCTGAGGGAGTCGTGCTGCTCGAGCGTGCGGGCGGTGATGAGCACGTCGGCGCCCTCGGCGGCCAGCCGCTCGGCGACACCGGCGCCGATGCCGCGGCTGGCGCCGGTCACCAGTGCCCGCTGCCCGGTGAACCGCCGGCTCATCGGTACCGGGCGGCGAACCGGTGGATGCTGTCGCCGATCCGCGCCACCTCGGCGTTCCCGAGGCCGTGGCTCATGCCCAGGGTCATGCCGCGGGCAAAGACCGCGTCGGCCTCGGGCAGGCCGCGCTCGGGCGTGCGGTGCTCGACGCCGGCCATCATCGGGTGCCGGGTGATGTTGCCGCTCCACACCGTGCGGGTGTCGATGCCGTCACCCTCGATCGCCTCCTGCAGCTCGCTGCGGGTGAACGGGGCGTCGGCGTTGATCATCACCGGGTAGCAGAGCCAGGCGGTGTCCAGCTCCGGGGTCTCCACCGGGGTGGTGAAGAACTCCGGGTAGGCGCCATAGGCCGCGGTGTAGGCGGCGAACAGCTCCTTGCGGCGCTTGTAGTTGGCCTCCAGCTTGTCGAGCTGCACGACCCCGTAGGCCGCGCCCAGCTCGGAGGGCTCGAAGTTCCACGGCAGCACGTCGAAGATGAAGTCGTTGTCGTAGTCGACGCCGTCGAGGCTCTCGCGGAACACCCGCCCGGTGCCCGAGGAGCCGAACAGGTTCGGCTCGGACCGACGACCCCACCGGCGCAGCAGGAGGGCCCGGTCCCGGGTCGCCTCGTCGTCGACCAGCACCATCCCGCCGGTGCCGGCGCAGGTGATGATGTGCGCCATCGAGAAGCTGGTGACGCTGATGTCGGCGCGCGCACCGGTGGGGGTGCCGCGCAGCCTGGGCCCGAGGGCGTCGCAGGAGTCCTCGATGACCTTCAGGCCGTGCCGGTCGGCGATCTCGCGGATGGCGTCCCAGTCCGGGCAGTTGCCGGCCAGGTTCGGCATCAGGATCGCCCGCGTGCGGTCGGTCACCATCTCCTCGATGGCGGCCACGTCGACGTTGAAGGTCGCCGGTTCCACGTCGACGAAGACCGGCACCAGCCCGGCCCGCACGATCGGGGCCACATCGGTGGAGAAGGTCAGCGGCGAGGTGATGACCTCGCTGCCCTCAGGCAGCCCGAGCAGCTCGACGGCCAGGTAGAGGCCGGAGGACCCGGAGTTGCACATCGCGCCCAGCGCCTTGCCGCTCAGCGCGGCGACCCGGGTCTCCATCTCGTGGACGTTCCTGCCGATGCGCAACCCCTGGTGGCCGCTGCGCAGGACGTCGACGACGGCCCGGATCTCCTCCTCGCCGTGGGTGGCGCGCGCATAGGTGATGCGGTCGGCCGGGTCCCCGGTCCGCACTGTCTCGGTCATCAGAACTCCTTGGGATGGGTCAGTGGTCGGCGGTCAGGACGAGGGCGCTGTGCGGCACCGGTGAGCCACCCGTCACCAGCACGGTGTCGATCGCCTTGGCCGGCTGGTTGACCGAGGTGCCGCGCACCAGCCGGACGCCCTCGGCGATGCCGTTGACGCCGTGGATGTAGCCCTCGCCGAGCTGGCCCCCGTGGGTGTTGACCGGCAGCCGGCCGTCGAGCTCGAGGTTGCCCTCGGCGATGAAGTCCTTCGCCTCGCCGCGGCCGCAGAAGCCGTACTCCTCCAGCTGCAGCAGCACCATGGGCGTGAACGCGTCGTAGAGGATCGCCGCGTCCACCTGGTCGGGCCCGATCCCGGCCTGGCGCCACATCTGCCGCGCCACCAGCTCCACCTCGGGCATCCGGTCGATGTCCTCGCGGTAGTAGCTGCTCATCGAGATCTGCTGCGGACCCACGCCCTGGGCCGCGGCGGAGATCACCGCCGGCGGGTGCGGCAGGTCCCGGGCCCGTTCGGTGCTGACGATGACCAGCGCCTGGCCCCCGTCGCTCTCCTGGCAGCAGTCCAGCAGCCGCAGCGGGTCGGCGATCATCCGGGAGTTCTGGTGCTCCTCCAGGGTGATCGGCCGCCCGTGGAACCAGGCCCTGGGGTTGCTCGCCGCGTGCTTGCGGGACAGCACCGAGATCTGGCCGAAGTCGGCACTGGTGGCGCCGTACCTCTCCATGTAGAGCCGCGCCAGGAATGCCTCCTGCTGGGCCGGGGTCAGCAGCCCGTAGGGGTTGATCCAGTTGCGGTACTCCTGATCGGTGTTGGCCGTGTACGCGAACGGCGGCGGGCCGGCGCCGAAGCGGTGCCCCGAGCGCTCGTTGAAGGCGCGGTAGACGACGACCACGTCGGCGACGCCGCTGGCCACGGCCAGCGCGGCCTGCTGCACGGGCGCGCAGGCGCCACCGCCGCCGTGCGGGATACGGCTGAAGAAGGTCAGCTCCGGGATGCCGAGCGCGCGCGCGACGGCGATCTCCGGGTTGGTCTCCATGGTGAACAGCGCGAACCCGTCCACCTCCTCGACGCCGATCTGGGCGTCGTCGAGGGCGGCGAGCACGCTCTCGCAGGCCAGCCGCCACTCGCTGCGCCCGGAGTTCTTGGAGAACTCGGTGGCGCCGATGCCGGCGATCGCGGCCTTGCCGCTGAACCCACCGTCGGTCATCGTGCGTTCCCTCCTGTCGGGACCAGCGTCACCTCGGCGGTCACGTGCACGCCGCGGTCGTTCGAACCGAGAACCCGGAGCATCACGGCGTCACCGTCGACGCCGGTGACCTCACCGGTGAGGCGCATGGTGTCGCCGGGGAAGTTCGGGACCCCCAGCCGCAGCGCGACGCGGGTGATGCGGGCCGCCGGCCCGGACCAGTCGGTGACGTAGCGGTCGATGAAGCCGTTGGTCGAGTTGATGCTCATGAAGATGTCGGGAGTGCCGCGCTCCTGGGCCTTGCCCGGGTCGTGGTGCACGTCCTCGAAGTCCTGCGAGGCGATCGCGGTCGCCACGATCGTCGTCCGGTCCAGCGGCAGGTCCAGGGCGGGCAGCCGCCCCCCCACGCGGGAGTCGGGAAAGCTCACCGTGTCCCCGGGTGCGCTCGCAAGCTCGCTCACGCGGCACCTCCCGAGGGACGGCGCAGCTGCGGGAGGACGTCGCCGTGCGCGTGCTCCGCGAAGCCCACCTCGAGCTCCATGCCCGGCGCCAGCTCCTCGTGCGGGATCCCGGCGATGTCGGCGACCAGCCGGGTGCCCTCCTCCAGGTCCACAAGCCCGACGGCCAGCGGGTACTCGAACGCCGGGTCCGGGGGGTGGTGGATGACCGTGTAGCTGTGCAGGGTGGCGCGGCGGCTGGATTCGACGGTGTCCCACACGATGGAGCGGCACCGCGGGCACGACGGCGCGGGCGGGTGGCGCAGCGTCCGGCACTCACCGCAGCGCTGGATCTCCAGTCGCCCCTCGCGCGCGGCGGTGAACCAGAACTCGTTGTCCTGGGTGACGATCAACCGCGGCACGGAGGTGCGCGGGCCGTCCTGACTGCGGTCGCTCATGCGTTGTCCTCCCCGGCCGCCGGCTCCGCGGCCTTGGGCTTGAAACGAAGCAGCCGGAACCGCTCCTCCACGAGGAGGTCGCCGGCCTGGTCCACGTACTTCTTGTGCAGGGTGAGGAAGCAGCCCTCGCCGAGCGCCGTGCGCTTGACCGGCGAGATCGACTCGATCGTGAAGTGCGCGCTCACGTGGTCGCCCGGGTGCAGCTCGCGGTGGTATTCCTGCTCCACGTTGGTGGCGACCACCGAGGTGTAGCCCGCTCGGTCGAGCAGGTTCAGCAGCCGCGAGTACGCGAAGTCCTCGACGACCCCCTCGCTCCGCAGCCGGTGGACCTCCCGCCACCGCCGATAGCCGGCCATGACCCAGGTGGAGATCATCGCCGGTGGGCAGACCACCCCCTGCCGACCGGTCTGGCGAGCCCGGGCGTCGTCCACGTAGACGGGGTTGCGGTCGTCGTGCGCCTCGACCCAGTTGCGGACCATCGCCTCGTTGACCGCGTACCGTGCCACGCGCGGCGGCTCGGCCTCCAGACCGACGAAGCCGGCCAGCTGCTCGGCCAGGCCGGCATGCGCCTCCGTGGTGTTCCCTACCGTCACACCGTCCCCTTCCGCAAAAACTAGCAAGCGCTTGGTACGCTAGTCGCAGCAGGAATGACAGGCCGCCTGAGTCCCACTCCGCGGGACCGGCGCACACGCCGGCCGCCCGGGAGCGGACGGCACGGGAGGGACTGGCGGTGGCCGACAACGGACCGCAAGACGACGGCGTTCAGGCGCCCGGGGACAGGCGCGCCGCCATCCTGGCGCGCTCGGCGGAGCTGTTCGCGACTCGTGGTGTGGCCACGACGACGGTCCGGGACATCGGCGAGGCCGCTGGCCTGCTGTCCGGCAGCCTGTACCACCACTTCCCGTCCAAGGACGCCATCGTGGGCGAGGTGCTGAGAGCCTTCATGGAGGACATCCAGCACCGCTTCGCAGAGGTCGCGCGGCGAGCCGGCACACCCGAGGAGACGGTGCGCCGGCTGGTGCACGAGACGCTCGCCGTGATCGAGGAGCACCCGCATCCGACGGCGATGTACCAGAACGACCGCCAGTACCTGCGCGAGCGCGGCCTGCTCGAACTGGTCGACAGCGCATCCCGCGCCGTGCGGACCTACTGGCTGGAAGCGCTGGAGGCGGGGATCGCCGACGGGACCTTCCGCGGGGACGTGCCGCCCGAGGTCTTCTACCGCGCTCTGCGCGACACGCTCTGGGCGACCATGCACTGGCCGAACCGGAAGGACTTCTCCACCACGGAGTTCGCCGACCTGCTGGTCGACCTCTTCTTCCACGGCCTGCGCCGGCCCGCCGGCTGACCGACCCGGCAGGCCACTCCTCACTGCGGGCGGGGCACCTGCTTGGCGATGAACAACCCCGCCGCGCTGACGCAGATTTCGCCGCCGGCGGTGATGGTGCCCTCGGTCCGGATCTTGCGCCCGTCCACCGACACCTGGCGGGCGGTGACCGTCAGCGGCTGGAACAACGGCGTGGTCCGGTGGTAGCGCAGCGTCAGCTCGGCCGTCATCCCCGACGGCCCGGCCCAGTGGTTGGCCACGCCGAGGGTGTGGTCGAGCAGCAAGGCGGAGACCCCACCGTGCACGAAGCCGGGCGGCCCCTGGTAGGGCAGGCCCAGCACCGTGGTGCCCTCGATGGCGCCGTCGTCGCGGCCGGCCAACGCCAGCGGCGGGGCGATGGCGTTCTCGGGCCCGGTCACCGGGTCGTGCCGGGTGACCCCTTCGCCGGCCCACATGTCGACCATCCGGTCTGCCATGGGCGGGGCGTGCTGCTCGAGGTGATCGGCGACGGCGTCGAGACGGGCCGCCACGTCCTGCATCTCCGCGGCGCTGTTGCCACCGGTGTGCAGCAGCGCCGCGACCACCCGGCGGGCCGCCGCGACCGCGGCGTCCACCCCGGCGTTGTCCGGCGTGGCGGTGAGCCGCGGCCGCTCCCGGGCGGCCGCCTCCGGGCTCACGACCGCACCGAGGCGGTCGCGTGCGTGAGCACCGGGGCACCGTCGCGCTCCGGGCACACCGACGTCAGCAGGACGTCGTTCCCGTCCCGCCAGACACTGGTCCGGATGGACTGCCCGGGGTGCAGCGAGCCGGCGAAGCGCACCGACAGACCGGTCAGCCGGGTGGCGTCCCCGTCGAGCAGCCCGTCGACCAGCGCCTTCGCCACCAGCCCGAAGGACGCCAGGCCGTGCAGGATGGGCCGCTCGAAACCGGCTTGCGCGGCGAACGACGGATCGGCGTGCAGCGGGTTGAGGTCGCCGTTGAGCCGGTAGAGCAGCGCCGTCTGCGGCGTCGTCACGGAGTCCAGGACCACGTCGGGCGCGCGGTCGGGCTGCGACCCGGCCACCTCGGGGCCCGGCTCCCCGCCGAAACCGCCCTCGCCACGGGCCCAGATCTGCATGGTCGTCGTCCACAACGGGGCGCCGTCCGCGGCGACCGCCGCCTGCTCCAGCTCGATCACCGCGGCCTTGCCCTTGTCCCAGACGTTCGCCACGCGCGAGCTCACGGTGGCCGTGCCCGACGCGGGGATCGGCCGGTGCACCGTGAGCGACTGCCCGCCGTGCAGGATCCGGCGCAGGTCGATGTCGACACCGGGCATGGACATCGCCATCGGCGGCAGCTCACCGGCCGAGACGCCCTGACCGGCGACCATGGCGAACGTCGGGAGGACCTGCAGCTCCCGCTCGAAGGTGTACCGCAGCTCGGGATCGGTGTCCGCACGCCTCCCGGCGCCGAGGCTGAGGTGGTAGAGCAGCACGTCGCGGGTCGTCCAGCGGGCCTCGCGGACGCTCGGCTCGGCCGAGAACGCCTTGTCCAGATCGATGGGCACCGCGTCAGATCCGCTCGAGGATGGTGGCCGTCGAGTGGGCCCCGCCGGCGCACATGGTGACCAGCGCGGTCGACCTGTCCGCGCGCTCGAGCTCGGCGACCGCCTGCGTGATCAGCCGAGCGCCGGTCGAGCCGACCGCGTGACCCAGCGCGATGGCGCCGCCGTTGACGTTCACCTTGTCCATGTCGGCACCGTGGACCTGCGCCCAGGAGAGCACGACCGAGGCGAACGCCTCGTTGATCTCGACGAGATCGATGTCGTCGAGCTTCATGCCGGCGCGGTCGAGCACGTGCGCGGTGGCCTCGACCGGCCCGTCCAGGTGGTAGTAGGGGTCGGAGCCGACCATGCCGGAGGCGATGATCCGCGCGCGCGGTCGCAGCCCCAGTGCTCGTGCGCGGTCCTCGCTCATGAGCAGCACCGCGGCAGCGCCGTCACTGATCTGCGAGGAGTTCCCGGCGGTGTGGATGCCATCGGGCAGCACCGGCTTCAGCGACGACAGCTTCTCGGCGGTGGTCTCGCGCAGCCCCTGGTCACGGGTGACGACGGCGGTCTCGCCGGTCGGCCCCTCCTCCCCCATGACCGGAGCGGTCACCGGGACGATCTGGCCGGCGAAGCGGTCCTCGGCCCAGGCGCGGGCGGCCTTCTGCTGCGAGGCGAGACCGAGCGCATCGGCCTGCTCGCGGGTGATCCCGCGCTTCGCTGCGATCCGCTCGGCGGCGGTGAACTGGTCGGGCATGTCGAGGGTCCAGCCCTCGGGACCCGGGCTGCCGGTGCCCGGCGCCAGCGCGGAACCGAGGAACACCCGGCTCATGGCCTCGACGCCGCAGCCGATGCCGACGTCGATGGTGCCCGCAGCGATGAGCCCGGCGACCAGGTGCACCGCCTGCTGCGAGGAGCCGCACGCGCAGTCGATGCTGGTGCAGGCGGCGGAGTAGGGCAGACCGGCGTAGAGCCAGGCGTTGCGGGTGACGTTGTTGGACTGCTCCCCCGCCTGCGTCACGCAGCCACCGACGACCTGCCCGACGATCGCCGGGTCGAGGCCGTTGCGCCCGACCAACGCTTTCTGCGCGATGCCGAGCAGCTCGGCCGGGTGCACCCCCGACAGGGCACCGCGCCGACGGCCGACGGGCGTACGGACGGCGTCGACGATGACGGCCTCGGCCATGACGTTCTCCTGGGGTTGCTCGTGCGCGGTTGTCCGACTCGGTCCCAAACTAGAATGAATTCTCACCGGGTGCAACGGTCCCGTCCCGGCCACCGGCACGCGGCGGCCCGGCCTCGGGTTCCGGCTCCGCGCCCATCCCAGCCAGCGGAACGACGCAGGACACGTGGCTCCGAAAGCGCCCTACGCTCCGCCGGCAGCCCGCCCGGCGGGCGCAGTCGAACGTCCGTCACGTGCGGCGGCCGCACCTGTCGGTGGCCGCTGGAAGAGGAGCAGCCCGGTGAACGAAACGACCAGCCTGGAGGGCCGCACGGCCGTCGTCACGGGGGCCGGCGCGGGTCTCGGCCGCGCGGAGGTGCTCGCCCTGGCCGCCCGCGGCGCGAACGTCGTCGTCAATGATGTCGGCTCGGCGGCGCACGACGTCGTCGCAGAGGTCGAGGCGCTCGGCCGCAAGGCCGTCGCGGTGACCGGCGACGTCGGCGACTGGAGCCTGGGCGAGCAGTTGGTGCAGGCCGCCGTCGACTCCTTCGGCAGCCTGGACATCGTCGTCAACAACGCCGGGATCACCCGCGACACCATGCTGTTCAACCTGTCCGAGCAGCAGTGGGACGACGTCATCCGGGTGCACCTGAAGGGCCACGCCTCGGTGTCACGCGCCGCCGCGGTGCACTGGCGGCAGGCGTCCAAGGCCACCGGCGGCCCGGTGTACGGACGGGTGGTCAACACCGCGTCCGAGGCGTTCCTCTTCGGGTCGGCCGGTCAGGCCAACTACTCCGCGGCCAAGGCCGGGATCGTCGCGCTCACCCTCTCCACCTCCCAGGGGCTGTCCCGCTACGGCGTCACCGCCAATGCGATCTGTCCGCGGGCGCGCACCGGCATGACCGACGGCGTCTTCGCCGAGGCGGCCACCAGCGACGGGCTGGACATCCTCGCGCCCGAGCGGGTCGGCACGCTGGTCGGCTACCTCGCCTCTCCCGCCTCGCAGGGCATCAGCGGTCAGGTCTTCGTCGTCTACGGCGACTTCGTGGCTCTGCTGGCCCCGCCCACCGTGGAGAAGAAGTTCACCGCTGCCGACGGCACGTTCACCGTCGAGGAGCTCGACGAGCAGCTGACCGGGTACTTCACCGGTCGCAGCCCGCAGCAGACCTTCTCCGCCTACGACATCGCCCGGCTGGACACCACCGGCGTCCAGAACGTGGCCGCCTCCCGCTGACCCCGATCTACCGGAAGGGGCCCGGCCGCCGGCGGCGGCGGGGGGCCACGCCGCGGCTCGGGGCGGGCCGGGG